>NZ_JAMYUV010000002.1:0-388214 GCF_040323405.1 Mesorhizobium sp. M0048
CGGCTTCAAGAACCTCCTGCACGACACTCTGCAATGCCTGGCGAAAGCCGTCCTCATCCGACAACAGCAACGCTTTCAACTCGCCTCTGCTCAGTCTAACGTCTCGATTGGTCATGGCACTTCCCCTTCCACGGGAATCGGTGATCGCAACGTCACCACCGTGCCATGGCCGCTCGCCCCTCAGAGCAAGCCCCGTTCTCTCTCCAAAACTTTTTGCAGAACCTTCAGCACACTATCCCGTGACGATTGCGATCTTTCCTTGCAGCCGGCCTGCCATCGCATTCACCAGTCGACCACGGTGCCGTCCGGCATGACGGCGTTACGGGCATGCAGCACTTCCTGCTTGAAGGGGTGGCGCGCGATCACGTCCTCATTGACGGTGACGCCAAGGCCCGGCAGTTCGGGCAGATCCCAGCGGCCGGGTTTACGCTGAATTGGCCAGGTGACGACGTCGTCGTACCAGGCGACGGCACCGGACATCTCCTCCTGAATGACAACGTTCGGCGTCGATATGCCGAAATGAAGAGCAGCCACGCCGGCGATCGGACCAAGCGGGTTGTGCGGCGCAAGGCCGATGCCTGCGGTTTCCGCCATGGCCGCGATCTTCTTCGTCTCGAGCAGACCGCCAGTGTGGCAAATATCAGGCTGGGCAATGTTGAAGGCGCGGGCTGCGATCGAGTGCGTAAATTCGCGACGTCCGATCAGCCGCTCGCCGGAGGCGATCGGCACGGCTGATCGCGCGGTGATATGCGCCAGTCCGGCAACATCTTCGGGTGGAACGGGCTCTTCCGCGAACATGATGCGGGCCGGCTCGATTGCCTTGAGATAATCCATCGCCGCGTTAACCGATGCAGGGCGTCCGTGGAAATCGACCATGATGTCGATATCCGGGCCCACCGCCTCGCGAAGCGAGCCAACCATATTGGCAACGGAATCGACTGCCTTGGCGGGCGATACGTAGTGGGTGTAGGGAACGCAGACGACCTTGACCGCATCGTAGCCTGCTTGCGTCACGATGCGTCCGCGTTCCACGATGGCATCCGCGGATCCGGTCTCATAGACCGCCTTCATGTCCCCGAGGCCGAGATGCGTGTAGGTGCGCAGATAGTCGCGGACCTGGCCGCCCAGAAGGCGCCAAACGGGGACGCCCAATGACTTGCCCAGGATGTCCCAGAGCGCGATCTCGATGCCGCTGACGGCAGACATTCCCTCGACGCCAAGACGCCAAAATCCGTGGCGCGTAAGTATCTGGTAGCACTGCTCCACATTGCGCGGATCTTGCCCGACGAGCAGGGCCTCAAGATCCTGAAGCGCTCCAACGACGGCTCTGGTCTTCCATTCCAGTGTTGCCTCACCCCAGCCAAACAGCCCGGGCTCGTCGGTTTCGACGCGAACAAAGACCCAGTTGCGCATTTCCGCATTGCAGACGCGCGCCTTGATGGCCGTGATTTTCATCGGTCCTCCCAGACCTGCCGTCTTTTTGAAGGCAATATGTATGATTTATTACCGATAATATGGACGAGTCAAGCGCAACGTCGCTGTGGACCAAGGGCGCACCTCGATGTTCAACGCGCAACCATCATGTCCTCGCCGCCCATCCAGCGCAGGCATCAGCAGCTCGCTCAGCTTGCCTGATCAGTATTCGCCAACGTCGATGACAGCCTGGGGAAAGGCTTGCGGGGCTTCTTGAGGCTAGTTGTGGCCGATACCGCCGGTGATGATCCGGTGCGTGTATCTGCCCGAGAATTTCTTGGCGTAGGAACTGCTGTCGGGATGGGGTGCGCCATTGGCATCGCCCTCAAGGGTAATGGTCGGCACTGTGATCACGGGAGCTTCGGCCAGCCGGTTTTCCAAAACGTCATATTACGGCTCGCCATTTGCCAGGCCGAGCCTCCAGCGGTAATTGTGTATGACGATGCTGACGTGATCCGGGTTGTCCAGGCCGCCGGCGCGCTCAGGCCGAGTTCGGTGGCGGCGAACGTCATTGCAGTCGCACCGACAATGCGCCGGCGGCGATGGCCAACCGTGTCGGGGGCCTTACTCGCATTTATGATGAAGCCTCTATGACGACCAACAACGAGCGGGAACGACCAGACCCGCCCGCCTCATCGGCCGACAGGAAATATTGCGCTTATTTCGATCGTGACTGCCGCGAATCCAGTATTCGCAACCACTCGGCCAGGGGCAGTGCGGCGAGCTCTGACGGAATGTCAGTAAGGTCCAGCGTTTCCTCGATTTCCCTTCGGAGAAATTCGAGATGTAGGCCGTCCCGCTTGGAAGCGGCTGGATGTAGCATCCGCAGAAACGGCAGCACGAGAATGACTCCTGATCTTCTGGCGGGGAGAGAGGGATATGTTGCGTCTGATCTTATGCTCGGGGCCACCCTCGGCTTTAGGCGAGGCCCTCACGATCCATTGCGATGCGCACAGCCGGTCGGGCAGCCATTCGGGCGCGAAGGGCTTGCAAAGGCGCGGGAACAGGGACGTGGAAGCGGGCCGCCCAGAGCAGCATCACGAAAAGATAAAAATCCGCGACGCTGGGTTTGTCGCCGAACAGATAGTCGGTCTTGAGCCCGTCTGCGAAGAACTCGAGTTGGCTCGTAATCGTCGCGCTCGCCTTGGCCTTTTCAGCATCGCTGCTTTGGTGCCACATCGGCTTGAAGCTTCGATGTATTTCAGTCGAGACATAGGTCAGCGCTTCGAGAACGCGCGTACGGCCCAAAGGCCCTTCCACTCCCAGTGCCGGGTATCGCGACGCGAGCCAATCGAGGACGGCGATGTTTTCCGTCAGCGTTTCGCCGCTATCCAGCACGAGGGCTGGAACATACCCCTTACGCGTCACGGTGGTGAAATCATCCCCGGAGGCCGCCCGCTTGGTTTTGAGATTGACGGTTTCGCGCTCGAAGGATGCACCAGCCTCCTCCAGCGCGATGTGGTCGGCCAGGCTGCAGGCGAGAGGGCTGTAGTAGAGTTTCACCGCTTTTCCCTTTTCTGAACCCGGTTGAATCGCGCTGGTCGTCGCCGGGCGGAAAACCTGCCACGCGAGACAACCGCTCCAAGAACTCGCACTTGGCGGGGACGACGACTACGACACCGACAGCTAGACATGCCTATGCCGAGGTGGTCGGGCTGGAGTTTGGGATCGCCGTGCGCAATGCCGGGGCATATCCCAGCTCAGTGGCCAACGGTTATTGGGAGGAATCCAGAACCTTCCATGATGGCATCATCGCCAGCCCGGCCAGTCCTTCGCTCAGGAAATCCTAAACGAAAGTATTGGACGCGCGCGCCGTTGGCACGATGGCTCACGCCCGGCCACGGCCGGCATATTTCGGGCGATATGAGCAGACTGGAAAGGCGAAAGCCGTGGCCTGCTTTTGCTCGATTGCCACCAACGCGATGACGCAGCTTCCAACAATAGGAGTCGCCACCATGGCCGACCTTTCCGAAACCTCCACAGCCGAGCACACATTGCGCGTCGAAGCGCCCGCCGCGATCGAGGTCGACGTCTCATCGCTGACGCCGGGAACGTCGCTGATCGTCGACTGGCATGGCAAGCCGGTGGTCGTACGCAACCGCACCAAAAAAGAGATGAAGGACGCCGAGGCGGTCAGTCTCCCCGAGCTCAAGGATCCAATTGCCCGCAACGCCAACCTGCCGGCCGACGCGCCGGCAACCGACGCCAACCGGACTATTGCGGGCAAGGAGGCCTGGCTGGTGATGGTCCAGGTCTGCACCCATCTCGGATGCATCCCGCATGATCAGGAAGGCGATTTCGACGGCTGGTTCTGCCCATGCCATGGTTCGCAATACGACACCGCCGGCCGCATCCGGAAGGGGCCGGCGCCGGAGAACATGGCGGTACCGGTGTTCCAATTCGTCTCCGACACCAAGATCCGTATCGGCTGAGGCAGGGGGCTTTCGATGAGCGGCGACAAATACTCGACCTATACGCCCAAAACCAGAATCGAACGTTGGCTCGACGCCCGCCTGCCGCTGCCGCGGCTGGTCTATGACAGCTTCATCGTCTATCCCGTCCCGCGCAACCTGAACTACGCCTATACGTTCGGCGGCATTCTCACGATCATGCTGGTTTCACAGATCCTGACCGGCATCGTGCTGACGATGCATTACGCTCCTGATACGGGGCTGGCCTTCAATTCGGTCGAGAAGATCATGCGCGACGTGAATTCGGGCTGGCTGCTGCGCTATCTCCATTCCAACGGCGCGTCGTTCTTCTTCATTGCCGTCTACATCCATATCTGCCGCGGGCTCTACTATGGTTCGTACAAGGCGCCGCGTGAGCTGCTGTGGGTGCTCGGTTGCACCAACCTCCTGCTGATGATGGCGACGGCCTTCATGGGCTACGTGCTGCCTTGGGGACAGATGTCGTTCTGGGGCGCTACTGTCATCACCAACTTCTTCACGGCCGTCCCACTGATCGGCGACTGGCTCCAGCAGCTTTTGCTCGGCGGCTTCGCGGTCGATAATCCGACGCTGAACCGCTTCTTTGCGCTGCATTACCTGCTGCCATTTGTGCTTGCGGGCGTGGTGACCTTGCATATCTGGGCGCTTCACGTCGTCGGCCAGAACAATCCGACCGGCATCGAGGTCAAATCGAAAACCGATGTCGTGGACTTCACGCCCTATGCGACCGTCAAAGATGCCTTCGGCATCCTCGTGTTCCTGTTCTTCTTCGCCTACTTCGTCTTCTACTTGCCGAATTATCTCGGCCATCCCGACAACAACAGCATCGCCAATCCGCTGAAGACGCCGGCCCACATCGTGCCGGAATGGTACTTCCTGCCGTTTTACGCGATCCTGCGGGCCATCACGTTCAATATCGGGCCGATCGATTCCAAGCTCGGGGGCGTGCTCGCGATGTTCGGCTCGATCGCGGTGCTGTTCCTTGTGCCGTGGCTCGACACCTCGAAAGTGCGCTCGGCGGTCTATCGCCCCTGGTACAGGGTGCTCTTCTGGCTGTTCGTTGCCAATGCCCTCTTTCTCGGCTGGCTCGGCTCCCGGCCGGCGGAAGGCGCATACGTCGTCATGTCCCAACTGGCGACGCTTTACTATTTCGCGTTCTTCATCATCGCCATGCCGGTGCTCGGGCTGATCGAAAAGCCGCGACGGCTGCCGAATTCGATCACCGAAGCAGTGCTCGAAAAAGACAAGGCCAGCGGCAGAGGCCCGATCGCCGGGCCGGAGACCAAACATTGAACTGGGCATTGCGGTGATCGTTCATGAACTGGTGGAACTCTCCTCTGGTCTACATCGTGTTGCTCGGCCTCGCCGGGATCGTCGTTTGGTCTCTCATCCCCAGACGCTTCGCCAATGCGAAGCTGGTCGTCCAACTTGGCTTTTTCCTCGCGATGTCGGCCATGGTTCTCCACCTGCGCGTCGTGCCGTACGAGGCCGCAGGGAACAACGAAACAACCGGGGGAGCGATCCTCATCGGCTCGGTCAAGCTGCTCTGGTGGGTTCACCTTGCCTGGGCGCTGATCGGATTTGTCCGCATCTATCTCGTCTTTGAGCGAAAGCCGCGCGAGGCACGTCTCCTGCAGGACGTCGTGGTCGGAATCGTCTATGCTGGAATGTTCCTGTCGATCCTGGCGTTCGTCTTTGCAGTGCCGGTCGGAACGCTCATTGCCACGTCGGGCGTGTTTGCCGTTATGCTGGGACTGGCGCTCCAGAATACGCTTGGTGACGTATTTTCTGGGATCGCGCTTAACCTCGGCCGCCCTTACGTGCTTGGAAACTGGATCATTCTGGGCGACGGAACCGAAGGCCGCGTTGTCGAGACCAACTGGCGGTCGACTCAACTCCTTACCCCGACCCACAATGTCGTCGCGCTGCCAAACAGCCTTCTCGCCAAGATCGGGGTAACAAATTTAAGCGGTCCGGACGAGAGCCATGGACTTGCCGTCACCGTCAAGGTGGCGCCAACGAAGACGCCGGCGATCATCGTAGATCTCATGCGCACTGTCTTGCTGAGCTGCAATTCAATCCTCCAGGACCCTTCGCCTTCGGTTACCATCAGAAGCCTGGATGCTGCAGCTATCGAGATCGAGTTGTCGTTTCGCGTCGCAAGTATTGACCAGCGAAGTACCGCTCGGAACGACATCTTCGATCTCATTTATCGCCATTCAAGGTCGACCGGCATGCTGCTGGCGCAGCCACTTTCGGCTTCGATTGCCATGACCAACCGGCCGAGCCACGAGACGGCAGCCTCGCAAGGCTTCACCCCGATCGACCTCATCAATTCCATACCGGTATTCTCGGCTCTGACGGGTACCGAGCAGGAGTCGCTCGCCAAAGCGGCCTCGGTTCGCACCTACCATAAGGGCGAGATCATCGCACGACAGGGAGAGATGCTGCCGTCGCTCATGATCGTACGGACGGGAGTCATCGTGCGGCAAATTGGCGAGGACGATGATCAACTGAAGGAGATCGGCCGGCTTGCACCTGGCGATTTCTTCGGCGAGACCGGATTGCTCGCCGGCATTGGCGAGATGTCGAGTTTGCGGGCAATGACCCCCGCCACGGTTTACGAGATAGACCAGGAAAGCTTTGCGCGGCTGCTGCACGACAGGCCCGAAATGGCCGAAGATCTTGCCGCGATCCTGTCGATGAGGGTGTCGGCATTTAATGAAAGCGGCATCGCCGGACAGCACCACGCGAGCTCCAAATTCGCGCTCCTCAAAGCCATTCAGACGGTCTTTCGCGCCGCTCCGTTCAAGCGCGTTCGAGCACCTGGCTGACAAGGCATGCAGAAGGACAGAGATCCATGACCATCCGCCAAAGCGATATCACAGGCATCGATCCAGCCGGCTATCCTTGATTTTGCGGACGGACTGAAGGTAGGGCGCGTATTGCCCTCCTCGAATCGCCTCATGATCGGGCCCTTCGTCCTGTTCGACCATTTCGGCCCCGCTATATTCGACACAGGTCACGGTTTCGAAATGGCACCGCATGAGAAGGCAGCGGATGGTGACCTCTGCGCCGCGACGGCTTTACGCCGCTGGCACGAGCAGACCACTACGACATCAAGTAGAGATCGTTCATCGTTTCCTCGTCGAGCAAACCGTCGAACCAGACGTCGAAGATTGTCTCGAGCAGGAACTCCTCGTTGCTTGCTTCGGAAAACAGCGTGAGGGACGCGTGCAACTTCTTCGCATCAACCTCACCGAAGACAGCGCGAGCGCTCAGGCCGGAGAGCCGTTGCATGGTGCCAACGCATTCCCGATAACGGCCTCCGAGGATCGGAAATGAGAGATAGGCGCTGGCTTCGTCGAGCGATGTGATTGCATATGGCTCAGGCGCTGCACCACTTCGCCTTGTGGCCAACCTTGGGAAGATGAACTCCATGTAGGGAGTGCACATCATCCCTCGACGTAGAATGGCCAGCGCGTCGTCGTAGACCGGATCCTGTGCGCTGACGAACCTCTGCAAATCATACTCGTCAGGCATTTGGATAGATCCTTGGGAAACCCTCAACATTCGTGCCAATGACTAGCCGCCGACGACATCTGCATAGTCCGGGTGCTTGGCGAAAAAGCGGCTCATGAAGGGACATTTCAAGATCGCTTTACGGCCGGTTTTGCGGAGCAGTTCGAAGGTCCCTTGGGCCAATTGCGACGCGATCCCCTGTCCGGAAAATTCCGACGGGACTTCGGTGTGTATCAGCGCAACCTTCCCGCCTTCGAGCCGATAATAGGCCGCCGCAAACATATCGCCGGCGATCGGCAGCTCGAAACGGTGCTGTTGGACGTTTTCGACGAGTTGTGCATCCATCTTTATCTCTCGATTGTATGTCACGTTTATCACCGGAGGCAGATTGGCGGGCCGCTATCGCATCGCAGGCAACCGCAGAGTGACGGTCGTGCCTGCCCCAAGTGTGCTCTGAATATCGATGCTTCCGCCTGATTGCTCGGCAAAGTGCTTCACCATCGGCAAACCGACGCCGCCGAGGCCTTCGCTTCTGGTGGTGAAGAACGGATCGAAGGCGCAGACCATCGTCTCGCTGGTCATCCCGATACCGTTGTCCGCGACACGGATATCTACCTGACTGGCGGCGGAGTTTGCAGAGGCCAAGCCGGCATCGATCGAGATGAAACCGCCGTCAGGCATTGCATCGCGCGCGTTGAACAGAAGATTCAGAACCGCATTTTGCAATCCAAAGCGATCGCATCGCACCAAAGGCAGGTCGGACCCGACCCGAAGCTCAAGACCGATATTGGCATCCAAGGCGCTCCGTACGAGGGTTTCGATCTCAGCCAGGCAAGCACCTACGTTTGTGTATTCGATTTCAGCGTGGCTCTCTCGGGCCAGGCTGATGGTTTGCCGGACAAGGCCCCCGGCCCGCTCCAAAGCCGTTTTGGCGCCGGCAATTACAGGCCCAAGCGCCGGAGCCGCTTGGATGCTCGGATCGCGGGCCAGGTGGTTCAACGCCGACGAGGCGACCTGAATGAGATTGCCCAGGTCATGGACGATGCCGGCCGTCGACATTTGCACGGACATACCACTTCCAGGGCCATCGGGCGGGCCGTCGAAGACATCTTCTTTTATGTCCGGACGAAACATTTCATTCCCCGCTGGCTAAGTCGTCACCTATTTGCTTCAATACGCTATAATTTACGACCTTTATTTTATATTATGTCTAAGAAGACGCCGATTCATACTTCCGTATATATTCAATCGCGAGACCATGCTCTATTGGTAGCCGATCCCGCTGATGTAGTTGGCAAGCAGCCGTTCCTGCAGTTCCTCTTGTTTAAAGAGCGCCTTCATCGCATCACGGATATCTAGGACGCCTAGCGGTTTCGAGTCAGCCCCGAGCACCGGCACATTCTGCAGGCCTTGCGCGGCCATCGTCTGCCAGACTGAATGAAGATCATCATCGGGACCACAGGACACGATGGACCGGCTCATCAATGCCGCAATCGGCGCTTCTGTTGGCCCTGAATTGGCCAGATGGCGGACAAGGTCGGACTTGCTCAGCACGCCTGCCGCCTCCCCACTGCCGTGGCACACCACGACCAGGCCTATTGCGGGCCTGGAAAGTGAGAGTGCCGCACTGCGGAGTGGAGCGTCGACATCGACCACCATAAGACGGGCCGATATTACTGGATGCAGACTGTCAATGCGCATGACGCCCTCCTGAGAGCGCCTCGCGGCCGCGGCCGGGAGGCTGAGATCGGTTCCAGTGTTGGTCGCCGAGCTCGGCGACTTTGCCCGGCCGCTCAGAATGGCTCACAAACAAGCGCCATTCTGACCCATTCCAAAGATTAGCTCAGTGCTGCTTTGCTCAGGCCAAACTTCGCATCGCCCGAGCCCGGGACGGGTTTGAAGCCGATGTTCAGACGGTTCCAAGAGTTGACCGCCATGACAACGAAGGTCAGATCGGAGATTTCCTTCTCGGAAAGCTGCGACCTGACGCGATCGTAGATCTCGTCCGGGACACCCTGCTCGGGCAACTTCGTCAAGACTTCCGTCCATGCCAAGGCGGCACGCTCGCGAGGAACGAACAAGGTTGAATCCCGCCAGGCTGCCAGGTGGTAAAGGCGCAGTTCGCGCTCGCCATGAATCTTCGCCTGTTTGACGTGCATATCGAGGCAGAAGGTGCACCCGTTCATCTGCGCGGCTCGGACGGCAACAAGATCCCGGATTGGCTCTTCGATCGACCCCTCTCGCGTCGCACCAAGAAATTCAATAAATTTCTTCAGAAGTTCGGGCGACTGCTCAGCATAACTCGCGCGTTGGGCGGCGGCTTTTCCTTTCGGAGCGACCGGTGACGCTGCAATATTCATTACTTTATCTCCTTGAGGTGTTTGCAATCCATTGCCGCGTAAGGATGACCTGTGAGCCAAATTGTTGCTATCGTGCCCGATGATATGTATTGCCATTCAATAGGTCGGCGCGCCTAAACCGAAGTATAGGAAGCGGTGGAATTGACACCTGAACGCTGCCCTCGGCAATTCGCTTTGCCGCAGGCATGCGACAGGCGCACAGCGTTTTGGGTCATATGAAGGGCTCGGCTGAGCTGGCCGGCGTCGATCGAGAGACCTGGATCGAAACTGCGTTCACTCTTCGAAGGGAGCGTTCATCACAAGATCAACTGCTGAAGTCGCCTTGTAGCCTGAAACAAAGCGCTCGCCGAAGTCCCGGGCAAAGTTGTCGTAGGTGGTTTCGGGCCTGATCTCGGCGATATGGCAAAAGCATCGCGTCATCCGCCGCTTCATCCCGAGGCGCGGAAACTCACCGATGATCTTTGCAATCTCGGCTGACGAAATGAGGCTGTATTGCAAGCCGACGACATCGAGACAGATGCCGGCTGTGCAAAGCGCCACCTCAGCCTCCTTGTAGAGGCCGATCGACGGCGTCGAATTGAGGGCGACGCTGTCCCAGATCAATTGGGCGCGCCGCTCGTCGAAGCCACCTTCCCGAACGAAGGTGCGGGCAAGATCGGCGCCTTCCACTTCGAAACGGCGCGGCCCGGCGAAGTCCTCATTGAGCGTGATGTCATGCAACAGGGTTGCAACGGCAACAACCTCCGCGTCGTGCTGGATATTCTGCATCTGTCCGATCCGGGCCGCGAAAAGCCAGGATCGGACAACGTGGTTGAACAAGTAGGGTTCACATCGCTGGCGGGCATGTTCGATCGCTCGGCCAACAAGCGGTGTATCGGGGACCGAAATCCCTGCAAGTGTGCGGCTGGCGATCGAATTCATGTCACTGACCGTCCTTTCGCATACGATGGTCCGGGGGCCGCGATTTCATTTCGCGTTCGTCGTCAGTTCCGTCTCGCTGGTCTCAACGACGAAAATAGCAAGCAGACGAGCGCCTTCCGTCTTGCTGGCGTTTTCGCTGACGGCATGACGGTCGCCCGGGAATTCGGAGAAACTCTCGCCGGCGCGATAAGTCTTCACCGGCCCATCGTTGACCTGGCTTCGGATCGCCCCCTCCAGAACCGTGGCATAGATGAACGCGGATTTGGGATGGGTATGGGCCGGCGACGTACCCCCCGGCGCGTACTCGACGAGCACGGCCTTCATGCTCTTGCCGGGCACGTTTGGAAGGGCCTGGTCGTAGACAAGCTTCACGCTGGCGGCGTCATTGGCCATTGCTGCGGTGACGGAAGCGGCGGTGAGCGCGGCGCAGAGAAGTGTTCTGATCATGTCTGGTCTCCTTGTTGTGAGAATGGCCTATCCGATGATTGCTTATTTCGGTGCCGTGTATCGGCTGAGCCAATCATCGAAACGCACGGGGCCGATGCGCGCATTCTCGCCGGGCACCAGCGTTCGGTCGTCGATTGCCACTTGGCCGTAGTAGAGCGCGCCGGGATCCGGGACGACTTTGCGCGGGTCGTTGGTGGCCTTCAGGAAGCGCTCGACAAGTTCGCTCATGCGAACACGCTCCGGGCCGGCAATTTCGATCATGCCGTTCAACGGCGCGGCAAGCGCGACGTCCGCCATCGCATCGGCAACATTATCAGCCGCCATGGGTTGGAAGTAGGCCGGCGACATATGAATGGTATCTCCGACGGCACCCGTGTTTGCGATGGCGGCTGTGAATTCGAAGAACTGAGTGGCGTGAACGATGGTGTAGGGAATTCCGGACTCCCTGATCAGCTTTTCCTGAAGCAACTTGCCGCGGAAATAGCCCATGCCCTGCAGCCGGTCGGTACCGACGACGGACAGCGCCACGTGATGACGGACGCCGGCGGCCGTTTCGGCGGCAAAAAGATTACGCCCGGATGCCCCGAAGAACTCCAGGGCAGCCTTTTCCTCGAACGACGGCGAGTTCGCCAGGTCGACGACGACCTGCGCACCGGCAAGCGCGGACGCCAGACCCTCTCCCGTAACGGTGTTGACGCCCGAATTCGGCGACGCCGCCAGCACGTCGTGTCCTTTGTTTCGCAGCCTCTCCACGGTCTTTGAACCGATCAGCCCGGTTCCGCCGATGACGACGATCTTCATGTCTGGTCTCCTGGTGTTGCGTGTCTATTTTCGTTGCTCGATCGGATGCAGGCGCTTCCAGCCTGCTATTGACTGACCGATGCAGCAGCATCCTCGATGAGTGACGTGACCTCGTCGGGGTGCGAAACCATGAGCGCGTGGGACGCACCCTCGATGACGACGGTCTTTACCGCGTGCGCACGCTTGGCCATGAAGCTCATGACGGCTGCCGGGATGTTGCGGTCATCCGAGCCGTAGATCATGTAGGACGGCAGCGTCTTCCATGAGGCGACGCCCGAGGTTTCAGTCAGAGCCGCCTGAGCAACAGGACGTTGAGTGGCAGCCATCAGCAAAGTCTGCTCTTGCGGAACGTCGGCGGCGAACTGGGCGCGGAACTTGGCCGGCTCGATGAAGAGGTCTTGCCCGCCGTCCGGCAACGCTACCGGAGCAAGCGCGCTCCCCAAGGTGCTGCCGGGAAACATGCTGGACAACGTAAGGCTCGATTCGCCGGTATCCGGCGCGAAGCCCGCCACGTAGACCAACGCCTTTACATTGGGATTGCCATTGGCGGCCTCGGTGATGACAGGCCCGCCGTAGGAATGCCCCACCAGCACGACCGGCCCGGAAACCGACCGGACGATGGCTGAGACTGCTTTCGCATCGCTGGCAACGCCGCGGAGCGGATTAGCTGCGGCTATCGCTACATAACCGTCTTTGCTGAGCTTGGTGATGACTGCGTCCCAGCTCGACGATTCCGCGAAGGCGCCGTGCACCAGTACGATCGTCGGCTTGGGCTGAGAATTGGCGGCCTGCGCCATCCCGCCGCCCGACGCGGCCAGCGCTGCGGTGAGCGCCAGGGCTCGAGTTATGTTTCGCATTTGCTTTCTCCCGTGTGGCCTGTGGTGACCAATGCTCAAGAGAATGCGCCGACGCTGCCCGCCAACCTATTGTGCGGAAGGGTCTGTCATACAATGCCAAGGTGCAGGGTAGGTCACCGGGGAGATCAGGTGCCCTGCAGCATAATTGAGGTATCTATGCCGGGTGTGCATTGTCGGCGGACGCCGGAACAGACACTGAGGGCGCGCGGCCGGAGAGCTGTGTTTGCAAGACGCCGCTGCCGCCGTGGCGAGACCTGGCGATCCGACTTCTCTTGCGCGTCGATCCCTGCAATGCGACTTGCTATTTACGTGGCTCAATTTGCGCCACGTCGACAAAACGTGTCGCCTCCGACCTATTTGGCGCGACTCGTGCGGCAGCTTCCCAAAAAATTTTCGTGAGGAAGACCGATTGCTCAGCCGATAACCGGCAGTTCTATTGGCGCGATCTCGCAGTCATGGCTCAGAGCACTGCCATCCCGCCATCCACCCGCAGATTGATGCCCGTGACGAAACTGCTCGCGTCCGAGGCAAGGAACAGAGCAGCTTTTGCCAGCTCTTCCGGCTGCCCCATCCGGCCCAGGGGTATTGCCTCCGCCATCGCCTTTTCAAACAGCCCGCGCTGCTCAAACGGTATGCCTAGCTTATCGAGAATAGCCGTATCCACCGGACCTGGGCTGAGCACGTTGACCCGGATGCCGCGAGACTTCAGTTCGATCGCCCAAGCGCGCGCAAAGGCATTTATGGCCGCCTTCGAGCCCGCGTATACAGCATGACCGTCCAGGACCTTCTCGCTGGCGAGCGAGCCTGTGAGGATGATTGCGCCGCCGTTCCGCATGATCGGAATCAGCTTCTGGACGCCGAAGAAGACGCCTCGCGTGTTAACGGCAAATTGCGCATCATATTCTGCCTCGGAGACATCGGCCGAGTGCGTGATGGTGTTTATGCCGGCGTTCGCCATATAGATGTCGAGCGCCCCGAACCTCTGGCGGATCTGCTGCGCTACCTCGTCATGGTGCGACACGTCGGCCACATTTCCCTGAATGCCCAGCGCGCCTGCCCCGATCTGTGCGACCGCTTCCTCGACCGCCTGCCGCCGGCGGCCGGTAATGACGACTTGCGCGCCCTCGGCCGCAAAGATTTTTGCAGCCGATAGTCCGATCCCGCTGTTTCCGCCGGTGACCACCGCGATCTTGCCTGAGAGTGCGCCCATGTCGTTCCTGCCTTCGAAAAATTGTGCCGGTGCTGCTGCGATGGTCGCAACTGCTGGCCAAGAAAATTTCACGCCGAATTGAGACCGCCAAAATGAGCGGCAATCGCAAACGGCTACCGATTGATAAACTCCCGGCGATTAGCCAGTTTGACGACCTCGAGAGCGCTTTGGCCTTCAAGGCGCGGCGGCGACCCCCGACAGTGCGACGTAGTGTCAAACCCCGGCGATCGCCTCCGCGCTGCACAGGCGCAGTTGCCCGAATGGCAGCCCTGTCGCAGCATATGTTTGCCGCCTTTGCCAGCGCTCCAACTCGATGGCGCAGTGGTTCGGTTCCACAATCCGGGACATGAGCCGACAGAACCGGCATTCAGGCACCGCTCGGCTATGCGAGCGCACAAGGTTGACCTGGCGCGCCACCTGAAATGCTGTTCAGGGCGCGCGAAATATTGCCAAAGGTGGTCATCGGCGGCTCCAAGGAAGTGCGGACAACATGCGGTCGTGTCTGAGGGCGTACTATCCTTTGATGAAGGCGAGCAGGTCAGCATTGACCTGATCCTGGTGCGTGGCCGTGATCCCGTGGGGCGCGCCGGGGTAGTAGATATCCTTTGCGCCTTTGATCAGTCGGGCCGACTTGACTGCCGAGTCCTTGACGGGGACGATCTGGTCGTCCTCGCCATGCAGGACCAGGGTTGGTACGTCGAACTTTTTGAGGTCCTCGGTAAAATCGGTCTCGGAGAACGCCTTGACGCTTTCGTACGCGTTGACGAGACCCGCCTGCATGCTCCAGAGCCAGAACTGATCCAGAGTCCCCTGGGAAACCTTAGCGCCCGGCCTGTTCGCGCCATAAAACAACGGTGCGAGGTCCCGGTAGTACTGCGAACGATCCTTGACGAGGCCAGCTCTTATGCCGTCGAATACCTCGATCGGCAGGCCTTCCGGATTGGCCGGCGTCTTCACCATGATCGGCGGAACAGCGGCGATAAGAACTGCCTTGGCCACCCGTTTCGTCCCGTGCCGTCCGATATAGCGAGCAACCTCGCCTCCTCCGGTGGAATGGCCGACCAGCGTGGCGTCCCGGAGATCCAGCGCCTCGATCACGGCTGCAAGATCGTCCGCATAGCCGTTCATATCGTTGCCGGAAGTCGCCTGGCTCGATCGGCCATGGCCGCGCCGGTCATGCGCAACGACGCGAAAGCCGTTATGGGCAAGAAACAGCATCTGGCCGTCCCAGGCGTCGGAATTCAGCGGCCAGCCGTGCGAAAATGTGACGACAGGACCCTTGCCCCAATCCTTGTAGTAGATTTCGGTGCCGTCCTTGGTCGTGATGGTGCTCATCGTCTTGGTTCCTTTGATGGAGGGGGAAGAGGAAAGCTTTTGTTTTCGGCTCGTTGCCGAAGCAGCGCGGGGCAGTCCGGCGGCTACCGTAGAGATCAGGCCTGCCAACAAGACATCGCGGCGAGATCCGCCGACGGAGAAAAGTCCGTCTTTGTTCATCATGTCCATCCATGTGCTTTGAACATCATGCTCACCATCACGACCGTCGAGTCGGCCTGTGCGGTCGCGTTCGGGGAGGAGCGAGCGAGGAGCGGTAGAAACGCGACGGTCGTGATGGCTTGCGAGGAACAGGATGCACCGATCCGGGCCGCGAACCTATTCTACCGAAGCATCTGTCATACGATGCCAAGGTGCAGGGCAGGCACGCCGAGGATAGGGGCGGGCCAAGGCAAGCTCTTATAGACACACGTCAATTTAGGCTTGGGTAGCGGCGCGGGGACCGCCGCGGCATGGCCGGCGTCAGTTGTTGTTGCATGGAATGTTGCGAGTTTGTCGGTCAGGCTGGGCCGCCAAGGAGCGCCGCTCAATGGTAACCGATGTTGGCGCGGGCCTTGCCGCGAAACACCCAACAGGACCACCGATGTACATCAGGATCACCCGCACCAGCACGAGCGTACCGACAGCAGGAAGGCCTGGGCGCGCAGAGGTAGCAATTTCCCGCAGCCTGAAGCAGCCGGGCGCGCCGGGCGATCCTATTGGATGGGGCATGGATGGGCTTGTGCCAAATTCTAGGCCTGGCGCATCGGCGCGGGCAGCGTTTCCCATGTCCTGATCAGCTCACCGATGGAAGCGGCCTCCATCTTGCGCATGACATTGCCGCGATGCAGCTTGACCGTCACTTCACTGATGCCGAGGTCGAAGGCGATCTGCTTGTTGAGGCGTCCGCGCGCCACTTCTCGCAGAACCTCGCGCTCGCGCGGCGTCAGCGTCTCGACCCGCTCTACATTGCGCTTGACGATCACCGCATCCGCCCGCCGCTTGGCGTCCACCGCAATGCCCGTGATCACCGCGTCAAGCAGGGTCTGATCCCGCACCGGCTTGGTGAGAAAGTCCACGGCGCCGGCCTTCATCGCTTGGACAGTCATCGGGATATCGCCATGTCCGGTCAGGAAGATGATGGGTTTGGGGTTGCCGTTTTTCGCAAGATGATGCTGCAGATCGAGACCGCTCGTCCCTGGCATGCGCACGTCGAGGATCAAGCAGCCGGGACCTTCCAACACATCGGCGTCAAGCAATTCGCGGGTCGAGGTAAAGCTGACCGGCAGGAAACCCGCCGACAGGATCAATTCCGACAGCGCCTCCCGAACAGAGGCATCATCATCAACAATAATGACCAGCGGCTGCTCGGCTTCAGCCCTCCGCTGCTGTGATGACGGCGTCGATCTCCGTAATGGCAATTGGTCAACTGTCATGTTTAGGCTCCGTTTTTGGGTTGCGTAAAGCATCGCCGATCGCCGCAAGCAGGGCCTGGCCATCGAAGGGCTTGCAGAAAAGCCCGCCAATGCCCTTGGCGCGGTGCTGATCCACTATCTCGTGGCGACCGGTGATCAGGAACACAGGCAGGTCCGGACGCGCCTTCTTGACCAGGTCACGAAGTTCAAAGCCGTCCATGCCGGGCATCCCGATGTCGGTGATGAGCATGTCCAATCCAGACAGGCCGCTGACCAGCAATGCCCCCGGCGACGAGAAGCTGCGGGCCACATAGCCGGCGGACTCCAAGAGGTCCTCCAGCGACTCGAGCAGTCTTGGGTCATCGTCGACAATCGCAACGACAGGCCTCCGCTTGCTCACCCTCAGCTCCCCCCTGCCCGGCGCGAGTGCGTGATCGGTATTCCCAATCGCTCGGCGATGCGCACTAGGTCGGCGAGCGACGCCGCGATCATCTTCTGCATGACGTTCCTTCTATGAATTTCCAGCGTAACTTCGCTGATCCCTAGTTCAGCGGCGGCCTGCTTGTTGAGCAGGCCGCTGACCACCAGCGGCAGCACCTCACGTTCGCGCGGCGTCAACTCAAGATAACGTTGCTTCAACACGCCCAGCTCGGCGCGCTCCGATCGCTGTACCCGATCCTGGGCAATCGCCGCATGGATTGCGGCCATGAGGTCTGCATCGCTGAAGGGCTTGGTCAGGAAATCCACGGCGCCGTGCTTGATCGCACGCACCGAGGACGGGATATCGCCATGTCCTGTCAGGAAAACGATCGGCGGATGATCGCCCTCGGCAATCTGTCGCTGCAGATCGAGGCCGTTAATATCCGGCAACTCGATATCGAGGATGAGGCAGGCAGGGACGTCCGGCTTGTCAGCGCGGATATAATCGCCCGCCGATCCGAACGCTGTGGCACGCAGGCCATGTGCGGCCAGCAGTTCACTAAGCGCCTCCCGGATGCGTTCATCGTCATCTACGATAAAGACAATTTGGCCGTCCGTCGTCATGACGCCGCTTCCATTTCAACCGGCAACGTGAAGATAAACGTCGCTCCACGTGGTTCGTTCTTCTCGACCCATAGACGCCCGCTGTGCGACTCGATGATCGAACGGCAGATCGCCAGTCCCATGCCCATCCCTTGCTCTTTCGTGGTAAAGAACGGTTCGAATATCCGGTCGGGAAACTCGACGCCCCGGCCGCGATCTCTGACTTCGGCCTGGACAACATCCCCGATATGGCGCACGCGGATGCTGATAACTCCGTCATCCGCACCAGAGTCCATCGCCTCGATGCCGTTGCGAATGAGATTGACCAGAACCTGCTGGATCTGGACGCGATCGAGCGCGACTAGCGGAACGTCGCTTTCGACATCAACGCTGATGCGAACGCCCCGCCGCATCGCTTCCTCGGTCACGAGGTCGCGTGCCTCTGCGATGACACTGCTGAGCGCGGCATTGGTCCTCGTCTCGGTGGATTGCTTGAACAGCGCGCGGATGCGGCCGACGACGTCCGCCGCCGAATTGGCGTCCCGGATAATGCGCTCGGCCGTAATCTTCGCGCGTTCGACGTTCGGCGGGACGGCGCCCAGCCAACGGTGGCATGCATGGGAATTGGCGACGATCGCGGCCAGCGGCTGATTCACCTCGTGCGCGATCGAAGCGGAAAGCTCGGCGAGACTTGCAGCCTGAGTGGCTTGCGCGAGTTTGTCGGAGGCTTGTCGCAGCGCTTCCCGCGCGCGCACCTCTTCGTCGATGTCGAGGGAAACCCCGTACCATTGCACAACCGCCCCGTCTTCATCACGCCGCGGCTCGACCCTGCACTCCGCCCAGCGATAGCCGTCTGTTTCGCGCCAACGAAACCGCATCGCGGAACCGCCGCCTGTTTCGAAACAAGTCAGCAACGTGCGCAGCACCTCGGGAGCATCTTCGGGATGAACCAGTTCTTGCAGCAATTCCTCGATGCGCGGCTCTCCGAGTGTTTCGACATTGGCGATGACGGCGCGGAAATGGTCTTGGTATCGCTTGTTGAAGTAGACCGGCCCGCCGGTCGGCACCGCGCTCCAAATGCGGACCGGCACAGCGTCGATCATCTGCTGAAGCTGCAATTCGCTCCGCCGCAGCGCCTCTTCGGCTTGCATCTGATCGTCTATGTCGTGACAGAGGCCGTACCACTGCACGATCAGGCCAGCGTGATCGCGCATCGGCTCTGCCCGGCTCGACATCCAGTGATAGACGCCATCGGCGCGGCGCAGGCGATACCTCATGGAGAAGCGCTCGCCGGTAGCAAGGCAGTGACTGAGCGTGTCGCCGAATGCTGCTGCGTCGTCCGGATGGACGGTGGCCGCTATCATCGCCGCCAGCCGGCCGATGCCCTGTTTGTCCAAATCCGTTACGTCAAGGCCGAGAAAGTCGACCATTCGCTTGTTGAAAAAGGTCGGCTCGCCGTCCGGCGTCAGGCGCCAAACGTGGCTCGGAACCATGTCGACAAGCTGCGAGAGCTCCCGCTCCCGGTCGCGCAATGCCTCCTGCGCGCGCACCTCATCGTCGATGTCGATGCTGGCCGTGTACCATTGGACGATCGCTCCACTCTGGTTCCGCAGCGGCTCGGCGCGGCCCTCCCTCCAGCGGTAGACACCGTCAGCGCGACGCAGGCGATACCGTATGGGATAGGGTTCGCCGGTGGCGAGTGAGCGGCTGAGCCATTCTCTCATCCTGGGTCCATCGTCGGGATGGACGGCTGCCGCGACTACGGTCGCCAGGCGGCTCGTGCCCGGCTTGTCCCAGCCCGCGATGTCGTTGAGGCCGATATAGTCTGTCGTGCGCTTGCTGAAGAAGGTTGGTTCGCCGTTGGGCGCCATGCGGGCAATGTGAGCGGGGATCATTTCGACCAGCAACGAGAGTTCTCGCTCCCGCTCCCGCAAGGTCTCCACACTTTGGCGCAAAGTGAGCACCGCCGCCTGATGCTGCCTGGAAATGGCGGCCACGACGAGCGCCGAAAATGCAGAGATGCCCAGAAAAAGCTGCAGCATGATCTGGTTGTGCTTCTGGGACTCGGGATCGCCGGCAAATTGGCTGGCGCCGGATATCGTGAATACTGCCGTGATCAGAGCGAGAACGGTCAATGCTACGGCGGCGCCTCGGAACTCAAAGCGCACCGCGGCCCAAAGAAGAGGCGGCATGATGATGTAGGCGAACGGCAGATAGCCGCTCAAGGAAAGGGCGGCGATCCCAAGAAAGATCAGCCCTAGGACGCAAGCTTCCATCCACCGCGCTGCCGAGAGCTGCGCCTTGCCGCGCCAGTTCTGGAACACGACCAGCGCCAGTGGCGCTACGATCAGGACTCCTGTCGCGTCTCCGATCCACCACAGCGGCCAAGCCGTCGCAAAGCTTTGCGATTGTATGCCAAACCACGCAAGCGCCGCACTTCCGACCGTGGCGCTTGCAACCGGCGCAACTCCAGCGGCCAGTACGACGAATGCGAGGACGTCCCGCAACGTTTCCAGCCGAACTGGGCGCTTGCAGGTCTGGTTCACAAGCCATGCGCCGGTCACCGCTTCAAGAGCGTTGCCGGCAAAGATCAGGAAGGCCGCGGGCAGCGGAGTGTGGAACCACAAGAAGTTGCTGAACAGTTCTGCCACACAGGCCCCCAGCACCCACCACGGCCAGCTATACCTGGAGGCGAAGACAAGCGTAGCGATGAAAAGCCCGCTCGGAGGCCAAATGGAAATCCCTGTTCCAGGTATGATTGCGAGCGACTGGGCGAAGCCGCAGCCCAGGACATAGGCCGTAATAAAAAGCCCCAGATGCAAGAATTGAGGACGGTGCGACCAGACGCGCGACAACCTGCCTCTTTCAAGATCGCTGATCATGTTGCCGCGAATCAGGCCCGGTTCATTCGTCGCGAAAGGTCGGCCACTTCCCGGTCCGGATCGGTCCAACTCATGCGTTAACGCGAGCGTTGCGTTGGAATCGGTCTCGCCAAGTGAGTTGGGCGCTATCGTCATCGGGTGCCCCTGACGGACAAACAAAATCTGGAGATTGTCGGCGCTTCGTGTAGCACTTGTTCTTGATAGCTGGACTGGGCGGACGGACTCACGTCGCCACCCTAATCCCGCCATGCCCCAACCGCACCTCATGGAAATCCATGCATTGCACGCGGCGGCGCCCCTTCACCGAGAGCCGAAAAACCAAGCGCTTACTGAGCGCCGCCGGTGGCCGAGGTGTCGCCCGACTTATTGCGCAGCTTTCGCTTCAACCGGGAGAGTGAAGATGAATGTCGCCCCACGCGGCACGCTATTTTCCACCCAAAGGCGTCCGCCGTGAGACTCAATGATCGAACGGGAGATCGCGAGCCCCATGCCCATCCCGTTTCCTTTCGTTGTAAAGAACGGCTCGAATATCTTGTTAGGACGTTCGATACCCGGGCCTCGGTCGCTGACCTCGGTCTGGATCGTGTCCTCTATCCGGTGCACGCGCATCCCAAGAACCTTGTCGCCCGCGGTGGTGTCCATCGCCTCCATGCCGTTGCGAATGAGGTTGACCAGGACCTGCTGGATCTGGACGCGATCGAACGCAACCAGCGGAAGGTTGCTTTCGACGTCGATGTCCATGCGAACGCGACGCCGCATGGCTTCCTCGGCCATAAGGTCACGGGCTTCCGCAACGACGCTGGGGATCGGCGTACTGGTTCTCATTTCAAGCGAAGGTCTGAACAAGGCACGGATGCGGCTGACGACATCCGCCGCCGAGTTGGCGTCGCGGATGATGCGCTCGGCCGTGATCTTCGCGCGCTCGACGTTCGGGGGCTCGGCGGACAGCCAACGGTGGCATGCGTTCGAGTTGGCGACGATGGCGGCCAGCGGCTGGTTCACCTCATGAGCGATGGATGCGGAGAGTTCGGCAAGGCTCGCCGCCTGACTCGCACGCGCCAGTCTCTCTTGTGCCAGTCGAAGCTCCTCTTGTGTCCGCACCTCATTTTCGATGTCGAGGCAGATAACGTTCCACTGCACTATGGCGCCTTCAGCATTGCGCATCGGCGCGGCACGCGTCTCGACCCAGCGATATTCACCATCGAAGCGCCGCAGACGGTGCCGTCGCGCATACGGCTCGCCTGTGGACAGACAATGGGCATATCTTTCCTTGATACCTGTCAGGTCGTCGGGATGAACACCGGCGTCGAGTGTGCCAGCCAGCCGCGACTTTCCCGCTTCGTCCAATTCCTCAAGATTGTATCCGAGGAATTCGCGGAGCTGCTGGCTGCGGTATATCGGTTCGCCATCCGGCGCGGCGCAATCGATCATTGCCGGCAGCGTTTCAACGAGCTGCCAGAGAGCGCGTTCTCTCTCGCGCAGCGCCGCTTCGACGCGCAGCTGATCGTCGATGTCGTGCGTAAGACCGTACCACTGGACAATGCGTCCGCCGTGATCCCGCAGCGGCTCCGCGCGGCCCTCCATCCAACGATAAACGCCATCGGCACGGCGCAGGCGATACCTCATGAAGAAGCGCTCGCCGGTGGCAAAGCAGCTGTCGAGTGCTTCCTTCAGGCTGGCTGCATCGTCGGGATGGACGACGGTGGCAATGAAGGCCGCCAGCAGGCTCGTGTCCGGCTTTTCCGCGTCCGCTATGTCCAGGCCGAGAAAATCTATCAGGCGCTTGTTGAAGAAGGTCGGCTCACCGTTGGGGGACAGCCGCCAGAGGTAGCTCGGAACCATGTTGACGAGTTGCGAGAGCTCTCGTTCCCGGTCGTGCAAAGCCGCTTGCGTGGTCACCAGGTCATGGATGTCGACGCTCACACCGTACCATTGGAGAATGCTGCCATCTTCGTCGCGCAGCGGCTCGGCGCGAGTCTCGGTCCAGCGATAGCCGCCGTCGGCCCGCCGTTGGCGATATCTCTGAAAGTAAGGCACGCCCGTTGCGAATGAATGGCGGATCGCCTGCCGTGCGGTGTCGATATCGTCTGGATGGATGACGCTCAGCGACGGCGAGCCGTCCGGGGCCGTGATGTCATGGAGCGTGGCCCCGGTTACATCGGTGAACCGCTTGTTGACGTAGGATGGCGTCCCTTCCGGTGTCGTACTCCAGATCAAAGCGGGCACGGTGTCGATAAGCTGCTGAAGGCGCCGCTCACTTTTGCGCAACGCCGCCTGCGCACGCACCTCATCGTCGATGTCGAGAGAAACCCCGTACCACTGCACAACCGTTCCGTCGTCATCGCGCCGCGGCTCGACCCTGCACTCAGCCCAGCGATAGGTGCCGTCTTTTTCGCGCCAGCGAAACCGCATCGCGGAGCCGCCGCCAGTTTCGAAACAACTCAGCAACGTGCGCTGCACCTCGGGAGCATCTTCGGGATGAATCACCTCGTACAGCAACGTTTCGATTCCCGGCTCGCCGAGCGCGTCAAAGTTGGCGATAACGGAGCGGAAATGGTCCTGGTATCGCTTGTTGAAGTAGACCGGCCCGCCGGTCGGCATCACGCTCCAGATACGGACCGGCACGGCGTCGATCATGTGCCGAAGTTGTTGCTCGCTCTGCCGCAACGCCGCTTCGGCGTGCATCTGATCGTCTATATCGTGACAGAGGCCGTACCACTGGACGATGCGGCCGGCGTCATCGCGCATCGGCTCCGCCCGGCTCGACATCCAGCGATAGACGCCATCGGCACGGCGCAGGCGATAGCGCATGGCGAAGCTCGCACCGGTAGTGAAGCAACCGCGGAGTGCATCGCCGAATGCTGCCGCGTCGTCCAGATGAACGGCGGCCTGTATCATCGCCGCCAGCCGGCTCATGCCCGGTCGGTCCAGATCCGCTACGTCGAGGCCAAGAAAGTCAACCATGCGCCCATTGAAGAAGATCGGCTCGCCGTCGGGATCGAGCCGCCAGATGTGACTCGGGACCATATCCACGAGCTGCGAGAGTTCCCGCTCCCGGTCGCGCAATGCTGACTCGGCCCGCTTCTGGTCCTCAATGTCTATTGTCGTGCCGTACCATTGAATGATGCGCCCCTGGCTGTCGCGAAAAGGTCGTCCTGAGCTTCGAAACCAGCGATAGACGCCATCGGCGCGCCGCAGGCGATGCTCGGTATCGTAGGGATCGCCGGTTTCGAGGCAATGCCGCCATCTGGCGGCTACAGGATCATAATCGTCGGGATGGACAGCTCGACACCAGCTGAACTCATCGTTGTCTTCGGAGGTGTTGAGACCTTCATGCGTGTTGCCCATGAACGCCAGGGTATTTGGGCTGACATAGGTGAACCTTCCGATGGCATCGGCTGCCCACGCGTTGCCGGGCATGCTCTCGATGATTTGCAGCGCGAGCGTTGCTTCGGGGTCGATTTCGCCAAGTGAGTCGGATGCTGCTGTCATTGGCTTCTCCTGTCGGACAAAAAAGCCTGGGGAGGGTCAGCGCTTGATATAGCACTTGTTTTCAATATCTGGACAGGCGAACTCACCGCCTAAATCTAGTTCCGCCATGCCTCGGCTGCATCTCATGGAAATCCATGTATTGCGCGGAGATATCGCCGCTACGAGGCCCCTAACGATGGCCTTGCGTGAGGCTAACGCGGTGGAACGCGCAGCCCGGCGGCATCGAAGAGATGCATGCGCTCCGGCGGCAGAGCGAGGTTGATCGGCGGCCCTTGCGTTTCAACGCCCTGCTGCTTGAGAACGGCGATCAGTTTGCTGTCGCCGGCAATGGTGGCGTGGACAACGGTTTCCGGTCCCAACGCCTCGGCCAGCGTTACCCGCGCTTCCACCGATCCCTTGCTGCCATTCGAAAGTTGGATGTCGTGTGGCCGGATGCCAAGCGTCGCGTCGTCTCCCGGTTTCAGCGCGACCCCATCGGCCGGGATCGAGGCTGAGAGCCCGCCTGGACCTTCGACACGCACCTCGGCGCCGCTTGCCGAACGCACCTTCACCGGCAGCAGGTTCATCCGCGGCGCGCCGATGAAGCCGGCGACGAACAGGTTGGCCGGCGCGTTGTAGAGATCGAGCGGCCGGCCGACCTGTTCGATCCGCCCCGAGCGCATGACCACGATGCGGTCCGCCAGCGTCATCGCCTCGATCTGGTCATGGGTGACGTAGATCATCGTGGTTGCCAGCCGCCGGTGCAGGCCCGCCAGTTCAGCGCGCATGGTGATGCGCAGTTCGGCATCGAGGTTGGACAGCGGTTCATCGAGTAGAAAGGCGGTCGGATTGCGCACCACCGCACGGCCGATCGCCACGCGCTGCTTCTGGCCGCCCGACAGTTGACCGGGCCGGCGGTCGAGATAGGGAGCGATTTCCAGCATGCGCGTCGCTTCCGTGATCCGCGCGTCGATCTCGGCTTTGGGCATACGGATGTTTTCGAGGCCGAAGGCGAGGTTCTGGCGCACGCTCATGTGCGGGTAGAGCGCGTAAGACTGAAACACCATTGCCAGACCGCGCTGTGCGGCCGAAACGTTGGTGACGTCGACCCCGTCGATCTCGATCTTGCCGTCGGTCGGTCGATCGAGCCCGGCAATCAGCCGCAGCAACGTGGACTTGCCGCAACCCGACGGGCCGACGAGGACCAGCATCTCGCCGTCACCGACGTCGAGGTTGATGCCGTGCAAGATCTTCATCTTGCCGTAAGCGCGATCGATGTTGGTCAGCGTTATCCGTCCCATGACATCCTCACTTCAGCCCGGTGCCGGCAATGCCGGAAGTGATGTAACGCTGCAGGAAGACGAAGACGAGGACGACGGGGATCATCGTCACCACGGTCATCGCCAGGATGTAGTGCCACTGCACGTTTAGCTGGCCGGCATAGGTATTGAGGCCGACCTGGAGTGTGTAGAGTTCCTTGCGCGACAGCACCACCAGCGGCCACAGAAAGTCGTTCCAGCGCCAGACGACCGAGAAGATCGCCAGCACGGCGAGCGCCGGTGCTGCAAGCGGCAACACGATGCGCCAGTAGATCTGCCATTCGGAAGCGTTGTCCATGCGCGCCGCATCGAGCAGCTCGTCGGGGATGGTCAGCATGTATTGGCGCAGCAGGAAGACGCCGGTTGGCGTCGCCACGGTCGGCAAGATCACGCCCCACAGCGAATCGAGCAGCCCAACGGCGCCCACCACCGAATAGAGCGGCACCAGGATGACCGACAGCGGCACCATCAGCGTACCGACGATAACAAGCATCGTCAGATCGCGACCGCGGAACTTGTATTTCGACAAGGCGAAGGCGGCCATCGAATTGGTGAGCAGCGTGATCAGCGTCGCCATTGCCGTCACAAAAATCGAATTGCGCAGATAGCGCAGGAAGTCGAAATGGACGAAGGGCTCGGTGTAGTTCTCCGTCGCGAAGCCGATTTCGCGCACCGGCTGCCGGTCGGCGATGTTGATCTTGACGACATCGTTCGGCGCCTGCGGGTCCACCATCTGCGCCATGATGCCGATGCGCCGCACCTCGGCCAGCACCTTGGTCGAACCATCCGGCAACTTCACCCTGTATAGGGCCAGCGGCTTGTCGTAGCCTTCGACCGTCGCCTGTTGGCTGACATAAGGCATTATGGTCGGCGGGAACTCGGCGAGCTGTGCCGGCGTCTTGAATGACGAACCCACCAGCCAGACGGCCGGGCCGAACATGATGACAACACCGCCGAGCAGCCACAGCCAGCTCACGATATCCGTCCAGTGCCAGCCGCGACCGCCGCGCCGGCGGGTCAGGAATGTCACGACCCGGCTCATTCGCGGGCTCCTTTCCGCTCACCCCGGCGTCCGACCTGCAGCTGAACCAAGGTGAGCACGACCAGCACCAACCCCATCAGGATCGAAGCCGCCGAAGCCAGCCCCGGATTGCGCAACAGGGAGGCGAAGCCGATCTCATAGATGTACTGCGTGATATAGAGGGTCGAGGTTCCCGGCCCTCCACCCGTCAGCACATAGACTTCGTCGAAGATCTGCACGGCGCGGATCAGCGTCAGTACGATGACGACAAGCAGATTCGGCATCAGCAGCGGCAGCGTGATGCGCCAGAACACCCGCGCCGGCTTCGTGCCGTCCATCTCGGCCGCTTCGTAAAGGTCGCGCGGGATCGCCTGCAATCCGGCAAGCAGGATGAGCGTGTAAAAGCCCATATGTGCCCAGACCGAAACGCTGACGGCGGCGGTGAAAGCCCAGAAACGGTCCGTCAGCCAGTTGTGCGGCTCGCCGCCCAGATCATGGACGATCAGGTTGAGCAGGCCTTGGCGCTGCAGGATCCAACGCCAGATCAGGCCGGTGACGACAGGCGACAGCAGCACCGGAAAGAAGAACACCGCGCGCCAGAAGCTGCGCCCGACGATCTCGCGGTTGAGGATCAGCGCTGTCGCCATCGACACGGCCGTCATCAGCGCCACCTGCACGACGACGAACAGGCCCGTATTGTGCACGGCCTTCCAGAAGAGATCCTCGTGGCAAGTGGCAGTGTCCAGGTAGTTGCCGCAATCGAGCAGGCGGCGGTATTGCTCGAGCCCCACATAGGTTCGGTCCTGCAGGAAGTAGGCCGTTCCCGACGTGGCCGAATAGAAGAAGTTGATGATCATCGGCACCAGGACGAAAATGCCGAAGATCGCCATGTTTGGCGCGAGGAAGAACGCGGCCATGCCACCGGTGCCCGTCGCGCGCTGCCAGAACTTCAGCGGCACGTTGACGATCGATGCCAGCCAGACGACTGGCGCCGCGAGCGCGGCGCCAGTCCATGCCTTTAGTGTCGCGGCGGCGGTCACTTCGCCTCGGCAACCTTGTCGGCGATATCCTGGTCGATTCTGCCCCAGGCATCGTCGAGGCTGAGTTCGCCGGCCATCACTTGGCTGACGCGCGTCACCAGCGCGGCGAAGTAAGCGTTGGCCCACTTCCACGGCGGCAGCGCATCGGCCGCCGGCAGGGTTTCACCCGCCGCCTTGACGAACTTGTCGAGCGCCGGACCGACGTTCTTGTCGGCCGAGACCCATTTCAGCCCGCCCTTGTCTACGACGCCCTTGTGCGCGGGCAGAAACAGCGTGCGCTCGCTGAATTCTTTCACCACGTCTTCACGGGCCAGATAATCCATGACCTTGGCGACGTCCTTGGGATTCTTGGTGTATTTGATGGCAACCAGCGCCGCGCCGCCCTTCACGCCCGAACATCCTGCGGTACCGCAGGGCGAGCCGGTTGCCACCCAGTCGAAACTATCGCCGATCTTGGTCGACAGATTGGCGACCTGCCAGCTGCCCGAATAGTAGAACGGGATCTGGGCGTTGATGAAGTCGTCGGCGGCCGCGCGATAGGTCGAGCCTGCCGCCGACACCCAGGTATCCTTCAGCATCAGGCCCTTGGCGGTCCAGTCGACGAGCTTGCCGACGAACGCCTTGGTGCCGTCGTCCACTTTCGCCGGCATGCCATCGGGGCCGATATAGTTCGCTCCGAAGGAGACATTCGGACCCGAAATGCGGTGACCGGAACGGTCGATGGCGAAGGCAGCCGGAAGCTGCTGGCTCTTCGCCACCTCGGCGGCGGCGGCGATCCAGTCGTCCCAGGTCGCTTTGTCACCGGGCAGCGGCACGCCGGCCTGTTCGAACAGCGTCTTGTTGGCGAAGCCGCCAGTGAGCGTGAGCTGGGTCATGAAACCCGGGATGGCGTTGGAGCCATCGGGGCGCATCCAGTCCAGCGTGTCAGCGAAATTGGCCTCCCAATATTTCGGATCGGCCACCAGTGGCCTGAGATCGAGCCAGTGCTGGGCAAGCTCCTTGATGTTCGTGACGCGGGCGATGTCCGGCCCCTGGCCGGCTTCGAGCTGGATGGGCAGCTGCTCCTGGATCACCTTGTAGGCGACGTTGTCGAGCGTGACGTGGATGTCGGGATTGTCCTTCAAGAAGCGGTTCAGAATGTCCTGGATGACATCGCCCTCGACGCCGTCCGAATACCACATGATGCGCACGTCGCCGGCAAACGCGCTGGTCGATGCGAGCAGACTGACCGATAGCGCGGCCAGCAAAGTGCGGGTCTTATTCATGCTTCGTCTCCTCCTTTAGCGGGGCGGCGCCCCGATGGTTCAAGCGGCCACGCCCTCTCCTCTTGAGCGTCGCAGCCGATTTCCTCCCTATCCTCCTTGCTTCATGCGCATCGCCTCACCGCGCACGATCCAATTGGCCGGATCGAGTGTGCGTCCCTCAGCCACGATCCTTGCGTCGGCCAGGAAATGCACCGTGCCGTACTCCGGATCCTCGACGGTCAACTCGCCGTCGGGACCCGACCGCACAGACAGGCCGGCAAAGGCGCCCGCCCAGGCGTCGAGCGCCGGCAGATTGGCATTCCGATCACCGAGGCGGACGATCCATGTCGTCCTGCGTCCCGGCGCCCGCAACTCGTTGCCGGCGGTCGGGCCGGCCACGACCTGCGTGAGCGGAACATCCGTCTTCAGCATAACGAAGGCGTCGCCAGATTGCGCGAACGCCCGATCGCCACCCACTTGCACGGCATCGAAGGCTTTTGCGGGGAACCAGGCGTGTGTAAAGTCGGGCTGTTCATCCGAGCAGGAGAAGCTGACTATTGCGAGGTCGCGGTATTGGTGAAGCCGGGGCAAAGTGCCTGAGCCGCCCCAATATGATGGTCTGCCATATCCCGACTGCAGCACTTCGCCGGGGTGGTTGATCCAGATCTGCGCATCCGGGTTCTTGCCCAGCCGGGCGTGAATGACGGTCTCCTGATAACCCCATTGGTTCCAGCGGTAGCCAGCGGCGCTGCCCATCGCATGGTTGCGCGTCTTGTAGTGGTAGAGCCGCGCGAAGCGGTCTTGTCCCTGCGCGAAAGTCCATTCCCACGCCGTATCGTCGGTGAGGGAAGCAATTGCAGCCAACCCATCGGGAACGCTCAAATCGTGATCCCGCAGGCAGAGTGCCAGCTGCGGCAGCGCGTGAAAGCGCATGCCGTAATTGCCCTTGCCCCATAGCATGCGGCAGATGCCGGATAATTCCAGGGAACGCGCGGCGCGCAGCGTGTGCTCATAGGAGCGGCCCTGCGCCCCGGTGAGGATGCCGCGATGCGCCGAGCGCGCGACGATTTCAAGCAGGCGTATGATTGCCTTGCCGGCACGTTCGGCGATGTCCTTGTCCGGGGCCAGCGCGTAGAGCGCGCACAGGCCCTTGAGGTCGATCGGGAAATAAGGCGCCGAGTTGAACTCGGCCATCTCCCATGCCTCGAAATGGTCGAGCCAGGCGCGTACACGCGCGGCTCCAACCGCGGACTGTTCGCGGCCAAGGCGGCCCGACCGCACGAACCGCATATCAGGCAACAGACCCCCAGCAATATAGGCGGCGGTGTGGAAGAGCAGCGCGTGGTTCTCGGAGAAGTACCACTGTACATCATTGCCGGGCTCGTCCATCCAGTAGCGATAGCCGAGGATGGCGTTGTCGACGCGCGCACGCAGGCTCGCTTCCAGCCGATCGCCATAGGCCGTGCGGCACCACAGCAGCGGCACCAGGATGAAGTCGGCGCAATCGTGACAATCCTCGATCGCCGGCAGCGTGCCGGCGATCATGGCGTCGGTCTCGGCGCCCTGCTGTCCGATCGCCAGGCGCGCCAGAGCGCGCACGGTGTCGGCCTCGGCGTGACCGGCGACCTCGCGCAGGGCTTCATCTATACGCGCGGCAAGCGTTTCTGGCGCATCGCCCTGACGGCGCGCGTGGCATATCTCGACGCCGAAGACACGCGATACGGCATGGTCGGCGACCTTCAGCGTCACCTTGAAATGGCGAAAGTCGGCCGGCAGCTGCTCGGTATCGGCGATCGGCAGCCGCGCCTGGCCCGCCGGCAGATCGAAGGCGAAGCGCACCGGCGCCTCGATCGACATGAAATCGCCTTCGATCTCGACCTCGACTTGCGCCTCGCGCGACAGGGCCACGCCGGTGACGAGCGCCACCTCGCCGCCGTCATAGGCGGGACGCTCGAAATGCATGTCGTCGAGGGCTGCTTCCATCGCATCGGCAACGCCGCTCTCGACTTCGATCGGCAGTGCCACCGAAGCAGCCGGACCGGATAGATAGTCGAGCTGGAAATAGTAGCGGGCGTCGCGCTCGGCGAGATCGTCGAACCACACGCGAATGTCGTTACGGCCGGCCTTCAGCGCGATCTTGAAATGCGCGGCACTTTCCAGATTGCGGCCGTAGGGCGCCATCCAGCCGGCTTCCCCACCGTTGGCAAAGAGTATGGCGCCGCCGCATGTGCGCAGCCGCACCAGCGCCTCGCCAGTCGAGGCCGCCTCGATGGTGGTCTCGGCCCAGGTTCCAAGCACCGTGGGCCGAAACCAGAAGCCCGACAGGTCGATGCGTGGTGAGGCGAAGGGCAGCCAGGTGCGCTCGGCGCCGAATTCGGCGCTGACCTGTGGTCGCTTGCCGCGGCGTTCCGCTGCGAACTGCGTACGGCACGGATATTCATGCGGAATGAAATTCTTGTGCTTGGTCAGGAAGAAGAAGGGATCCATCTCGCCTTGCATGGGCTGGTCGGCCACGTCGTAGCGCTGCCCGGCGATGGACCCGAGCCGCCAATAGACGATAGGCTGCCCCGCCGTGAGCGGCCGGCGCAGCGTAAAGTCCGTCCGAACGCCTTGCGCGGCCTCGCTCATCGCAAATCCTTCACGGCAACTGGATCGACATCGGTATAGGCCTGGTTCTCGCCGGTCATGCCCCAGACGAAAGCATAGGGGCCGGTGCCGGCACCCATATGGATAGACCAGGCAGGCGACAGGACGACGTCGCCGTCAGCGACCATCAGGTGGCGCGTCTTGTCTGGCCGGCCCATCAGATGGATGACACGGTCGGCCTCGGCGAGGTCGAAATAGCAATAAGCTTCCATGCGCCGCTCATGCAGATGCGGCGGCATGGTGTTCCACACACTGCCCGGCGCGAGGTCGGTGATCCCCATCAGCAAGAGGCAGGACGGGGCCACTTCGGGATGGATGTACATACGCAGCGTGCGCCTGTTCGCACGGGCCTCCTCGCCGAGCACAAGCGGCTTGGCTTCGCTGCTGACGATAAGCCGATGCGCAATATCAGCGCCGGCCGGAACCGAGTTCATGTAGAAGCGTGCCGGCCTCTCCGGATCGTCGCTCTCCAGCGTCACCTCACGCGCTCCGCGTCCGACATAGACGATGTCGCGGTTAGCCACGTGAAAGCGCCGGCCGTCCACCGCGACCGCGCCATTGCCGCCGAGATTGGCGATGCCCATCTCGCGCGCGTCAAAGAAGAGCGGGGTGCCGACTTCGGCCCGGTTGCCGAATGCCAGCCGGTTGGCCAGCGGCACCGCGCCACCGACGATCATGCGGTCGACATGGGTGTAGACGAATTCGATCGCGCCAGGCCGGAACAAGCCGTCGACGAGGAACTCGGCCCTCAGCCGGTCCGTGTCCATGCCGGCAATATCGGCCGGCGACGCGCCATAGAGCGTCCGCATCACGCCGCCTCCACCTTCGACTGCAGATGCCGCGCGCCTTCGGTCAGGCACAGAATGGCCAGCGCCTGCCCGTAGCCCGTCGGATGGATGGGTATATCGCGATAGAACTGCAGGTCGGCGCCCATGCGTGTGCCATAGGACACGTTCGCAACCACACCTTTGTCATCGATGTTCGCCACCACGGCTTCCAAGGCGCGGAGCCCGGCGGCACGGCACTCTGTCGAGCCGATTCCGAGCCGCGCGGCTTTCATCAAGCCGTAGCCGAAGCCGGCCGTGGCGGAAATCTCCTCGTAAGACGTCGGGTCGTCGAGCAGAGTGTGCCAGGCGCCCGAACCCGCCTGCACCTCGAGCAGGGCGTTGATCTGCGTCTCCAGCACGCCGAGCAGATAGGCCCGAACCGAAGGCGCAATTTCGGCGAACTCCACCAGGTCGAGGATACCGACGGTAATCCAGGCATTGCCTCTCGCCCAACGCGCACGGGCGAAATTGTGCCGTCCCGCGAACGTCCAGCCGTGAAACCACAGCCCTGATGCCGGGTCAGCGAGATAACGGGCGTGAACCAGGAATTGCCTTTCTGCTTCCTCGACGAAGCGACGCTCGCCGGCAGCCTGGCCATACGATGCGAGGAACAGCGCCACCATGAACAGCGTGTCGTCCCACAATTCGTCGTCGTTGACCCGGTCCGAAACATCATGCTGGAAACCGCCTTCGGGTGTCCGCGGCAAGGCGGTGACTATCTGCTCGGCCCATTCGCGCAGCACCGGCTCGAAGCGCGGCTGGCGCCGGCGCCGCCACAATTCGCTTAGCGCCAAAAGGGGCGCGGTGGTGTTGACGTTCATCGCCGGGAGACCGGCAGCGATGCGTCGGTCATACCAGGCCTCGATCGTCTGCAGCAGCCGATCGTCGCCGGTCTGCGTCCACAGCCGAACCAGCCCGTAGAGCCCGACGCCTTGCGGCCATTCCCAGCTATCGAAGCTGACATAGTCGCCCGGCGTGCCGTCGAGATTCGGCTCATGGAAGCGCCCGTCATGACGCAAGCCGGTCATGCCCGCCACGAGGCTGGCAAGCGCGGAATTCAGGCGTTCGGCCGATAGCGGCATCACTCCTCCCGTTTCTCCCGCTTCATCAGAACTGTTTCACAGCTATTTTTCTTGCGCAATCTGAAAATTTTTTGCATTAATCGGATGACTTTGCCGGAGATGACGAAGCGGATGAATATCCAGGGCAAGCGCGGCCGCCCCAGCCGCCGCATTCGACTTGAGGAGATCGCGGCGCGTTGCGGCGTGTCGGTCAGCACCGCCTCCCGTGCGCTGAGCGGCGTCGGCGGCGTGAGGGATGAGCTTCGCACCAGGATCATCGAAATAGCGAAGTCGATGAACTACGCCATTCCCGCCTCGGTTGCCGGCCGCAAGGTCATCCTGGCCGCAAGCAGCGTGGCAATGGTGGACAGTGCCCGCAATCAGTTCACCTACCATGTCCTTGATGGACTCAACGAGCGCGCCCGGTTGCTGGGCGTCGAACTGGTGACCCGGCCAGTTTCGGCGCCCGAGGACGAAATCGCGCTGCTGCGTGAATCCGAGCGCGACGACAGCGTCGCCGGTTGCCTGTTTCTGACGCTGGACGATGACGATGTGCTGACGCTGACAGCCGGCTTCGCCAAGCCGATCGTGCTCGTCAACGGCGACGATCCCTCGATGCGCCATTCGAGCGTGACGCCCTGCAATCGCTCTGCCGCCATGCTTGCCGCGCAGCATCTGATCGGCCTCGGCCACCGCCGCATCCTGTTCCTGATGCGGCGTGGCCGGCGCACAATCGAGCGGCGCTATGAAGGTTGGCGCGACGCGCTGATCACGGCCGGCATTGCCGGGTTCGACGACTTCGTGGTCGAGGTGCAGGACTGGCTGCCGGAACTTGCGAGCAGAGCCGTGACCGAGCGCATCGCGGCCCGCGGCCTCGATTTCAGCGCCGTGCTGACGGCCGGCGACAGCCTGGCGTTTGGTGCCATCGCCGGCGTCCAGGAGGCCGGATATTCGGTGCCTGGCGATGTGTCCGTGGTCGGTATGGACGACTTGCCGCTCGCTGCCTTCTGCAACCCGCCGCTGACGGCGATGCACATTCCCATGCGCGAGATCGGATCGGCAGCACTTAGCCTGCTGCTCGACGACATGGCCCATTCGGGGTCGCCGCCGCGCCGCGTCGAGCTTGCCTGCAATCTCGTGGTGCGCCAGTCGACGGCACCAGCCCGGAGCGTCGCCGGCGGTCATCAACTGGTCTCTTGAGCGCGCGACTTGCCGCCAGCAAAGAGCAGCGGCAAACCCTCTTGCGTCTCCAGTTCAAGGACACGTCCAAGCAGGATCATATGGTCGCCAGCCGGAAAGCGGTCGGCGATGCTGCATTCGAACCGCGCCAGTGCGCGCGGCAGCAATGGCACGCCGTGCTCGCTCCACGACAGGTCAAGATCGGCAAAGTCCGTGCCCGACTTCGAAAAACGCCAGCACAGATCGATTTGATCTTCCGCCAGCACGTGAATGGCGTAGTGCGCGGAATTGGCGAAGGCTTCGAACCGGCGCGAGTGGCGGCCGATTGACCAGAGCACCATCGGCGGGTCGAGCGACACGGATGAGAAGCTGTTGGCAGTGATTGCGACCGGGCCGTCGGCCGTGCCGGTGGTGACGACCGTGACGCCGGTGGCGAAACGCCCGAAGGCATTGCGCAAAAGGCGTCGATCGCACACGACATGCTCCATCAGCGGCGCTCCCCCGTTCCCAGTGGTGTCGCTGGAATCCGGTCCGGCACCCGGCCATAGGCGTGGGGGAGCGAGCATGTCTTGAGCTGGGGCAGCACCTTGGTGCCGAAATGGCGCGCCTCGTCGAGATGCGGGTAGCCGGAAAAGATGAAGGCGCGGATCCCCATCTTCATATACGCCTCGATTTCCGACAGAACCTGATCGGTCGAGCCCACCAGCGCCGCGCCGCAGCCAGAGCGCGCTCGCCCGACGCCCGTCCACAGATGCGGCTCGACATAGCCTTCGGCGTCGGCGATCTGGCGGTTCCTGGCCTGGTGCGATACGCCGAGCGATCGGGCGTCGAGCGCGCGCTCGCGGATCGCCCTGCCCTGCTCGTCGTCCAGCTTCGAAACCAGCTCCCGGGCATATTCCTTTGCCTCGGCCTCGGTGTCGCGCACGATCATGTGGACGCGCAGCCCGTAGTCGAGCGTCCGCCCATGGCGCTCGGCGCGTTCGTGGACGGCTTTCATGCGGCCGGCAAGTTCCACCCTGGTTTCAGGCCACATCAGGTAGACGTCGCACTGTTCGGCGCAAAGCTCGAGTGCGTCGGGCGAATAACCGCCGAAATAGAGCAGCGGACCGCCATTTTGCTGATAGGGCTTCGCCGGTGCCGTCGAGAGCCCCTTGAAACGATAGACCTCGCCCTCGAAATCGATGCTGTCCCTGGTCCAGGCCTGGCGCAGTATCTGCACCACCTCGCGGGAACGCTGATAGCGGTAGGCGCTGTCGGCCGCCTCGCCCGGAAAGTCCGACGAAATGATGTTTACCGTCAGCCGGCCTTCCAGCATGTGATCCAGCGTCGCAATCGTGCGCGCCAGCATGATCGGCTGCATCTCGCCGCAACGTACAGCGGCAAGCAGATTGATCGTCGAGGTGACCGGCGCACAGCCGGCAACGAAGCTCAGCGTGTCCTGGCCGACCTGATAGGACGACGGACACAAGATGTTGCGGAAACCGAGTTCCTCGGACGTCTTCACGATCTCGGAGCAATGCGCCCAGCTCGAGCGCAGCGCGTCGTCCGGAACGCCGAGATAGTAATAGTCGTCCGAGCAGAGTGCGGCGAACCACGAGACTTCGGCTGCATCGAGATCCGGCGAGGTGATTGGGACGATGCTCATTGCCACTCTTCAGAAAAAGACGTCCGGGCCACTCTTCAATGACCTCCGGAGCTGCGAATAGGGCTTGCGTAGCATTCGTTTTGGTGTAGATCAATACTGTATCAATTTTGGAGCCAAGCCCTAAACCAGGATGCGATTGGAACACCGGATGCATTTGACAAGGGCGGACCCCGGCCACCGATCCAGCCAGATGCGCGGCCCCCTGCCTGTGCACTTGCAGACCAGCGAAATGCTGATCCGCGAAATCGCGGCCGGACGGCTGGCCGACGGGGCGCGGCTGCCGCCCGAGCGCGCGATGGCCGCGAGCCTCGGGATTGCCGTCGGCACGCTCAGGCGGGCGCTGGCAGATTTGACCGAAAAGGGCCTTCTCGACCGCATCCAGGGCTCGGGTAACTATGTGCGGGCGCGCGGCGACTTGCTCGGGATCTATGCTTTCTTTCGCCTGGAGCGTATCGGTGGCGGCGGCCTGCCGAGCGCCGACGTGCTATCCGTCGAGCGACTGCCCAAACCAGCCGACCTGCCGCAATTCGGCAGCGCCGGCGAAGCCCATCGTATACGCCGGCTGCGGCGGCTCGACGGCGAGCCGGCCGCGGTCGAAGAGATCTGGCTCGATGTCAGCCGCGCCGAGAGGCTCAAGCGCGAGGACCTGTCCGAATCCCTCTATCTCCACTACCGGCTCGCGCTCGGCTTTTCGATCGTTCGCGCCGAAGACCATGTCGCCGTCGCGCCTGTGCCGGACTGGGCCCCGCTCGAGTTCAGGCCACCGCCGGGGACGGTCGTGGGTTTCATAGAACGTATCGCCTGGGCTGGCGATGGCGCCAGCGCAGAATATTCCCGCAGCTGGTTCGATCCGGGCGCGGCGCGGTACGTCACACGTTTCAGATAGGCCGGAGCAAGACGCAGCGTGACCAGATCATCGATCGGCTACGGCATCATCGGCTGCGGCATGATGGGCCGCGAGCATATCCGCAACATCGCTCTGTTGCCCGACGCGCATGTGGCCGCGATCTTCGAGCCGGACCCCGGCATGTTGGCGGCGTCGCTGACGACGGCGTCGGGCGCGCGATCGGCGGCATCGATCGCCGAGCTGCTGGCGATGGACGAGGTGGACTGCATCTTGATTGCCAGCCCCAACCACCATCACCTCAGTCAGATGGAGGAGATCGCCGCACTTCGACCACTGCCGGTGCTGGTGGAAAAGCCGCTCTTCACCGCGGCCGCCGACGAGGGGCGAATCGCGGTGTTGAAAGCACGGCTTCCGCTCGTCTGGGTGGCCATGGAATACCGCTATATGCCGCCCGTCGCCGCATTCGTCGAGCAGGCGCGCCATGCCACCGGCGGCATCCGCATGCTGACGGTCCGCGAGCACCGCTTCCCGTTTCTGGCCAAAGTCGGCGACTGGAACCGCTTCAACCGCAACACCGGCGGCACGTTCGTCGAGAAGTGCTGCCACTTCTTCGACCTGATGCGGCTGATCCTCGGGTCCGACCCCGTCCGCGTGATGGCGAGCGCTGGACAGGCCGTAAACCATCTCGACGAACGCTATGGCGGTGAGAGGCCGGATATCCTTGACCATGGGTATGTGCTGGTTGATTTCGCGAGCGGCGCGCGCGCCATGCTGGAACTGTGCATGTTTGCCGAGGGCAGCCGCTACCAGGAGGAACTCTGCGCTGTCGGCGGCGGGGGAAAGATCGAATGTCTGGTGCCCGGACCAGGCCGTTTCTGGCCGACCCACCTTGGCCCTGCGCCAGTGCCCCAGTTGATCGTCAGCCCGCGCAATCCGCCTGGACCACGACTGCTGGAGATTCCCGTCGACCCCTGGCTGCTCGAGGCAGGCGACCATAACGGTTCGACCTTTTTCGAGCACGCTTGCTTCACCGCTGCCGTGCGCGGACAAGGCAAAGTGGAAGTGACCTTGCAAGACGGCTGGTGGGCCGTCGTCATGGGCCTCGCCGCCGAGAGATCGGCCCGCGAAGGCCGCGCCATCGAACTCGCCGGTGAATTCGCATTGCCGACCTAAGGCCAACCACGCATTCACCAAACCATCGGGTCAGATGCGCCGACCGGTTGCTGCGTCGAACAGATGCGCACATGCGCGGTCGATTTCGATCCGCACCCCTTCGCCTTGCTTGAGCGCAAGCCTTTCTCGGAAGAGGCAGGAGATTTCTTCACCGGAGCAGTCGACCCTGGCGAAGATTTCCGAGCCGGTCGCCTCGAGAAGCGTGATCGTGCCCGGCACGCCCTGCCCGGTCGCCCGGATATGTTCCGGTCGAATGCCGTAGACGAGTTCGCGTCCTGCGGCATCCGCCGGCTGGGCGCCTTCCGGCAACGGCAGGATCAACCCGCCGGCGCTGCGGAACACACCCTCCTCGATGCGGCCGGCAATGAAGTTCATGGCGGGCGAGCCTATGAAACCGGCAACGAAGAGGTTGGCCGGATGGTCGTAGAGGTCCAGCGGCGCGCCGATCTGCTCGACCAGGCCGTCATGCAGCACGACGATCTTGTCGGCCATGGTCATGGCCTCGATCTGGTCGTGCGTGACATAGATCGTCGTGGTACCCAGCCGCTGGTGCAGGGCCTTGATCTCGCCGCGCATCTGGACGCGCAATTTGGCATCGAGGTTGGAGAGCGGCTCGTCGAACAGGAAGACCTGTGGGTCGCGTACGATCGCGCGGCCCATGGCGACGCGCTGGCGCTGGCCGCCAGAAAGCTGGCGCGGATAGCGGTCAAGCAACTTTTCCAGGCCAAGAATGCCGGCTGCTTTCCGGACCCGGCCAGCGGTGTCGGCCGGATCGGCTTTCTTGATCTTGAGGGCAAAGCCCATATTGTCGGCAACAGTCATATGCGGATAGAGCGCATAATTCTGGAACACCATGGCTATGTTCCGGTCCCGCGCGCGCAGATTGTTGACCATACGTTCGCCGATGGCGATCTTTCCGCCGGAGATCGTTTCAAGGCCTGCGATCATGCGCAGCAGCGTCGATTTTCCGCATCCCGACGGACCGACCAGGATGACGAATTCGCCGTCGGCGATGTCGACGCTGACGTCGTGAATGATCTTGGTGGCCCCGAAGGCCTTCTGCACGTTGTTGATTGTTACCGATGCCATTGGATCTTTCCTGGAAAAGAGTGATGTCGGGACGCGCCCTCAGCCGCCCTTGACGGCGCCGGCGGTCAGCCCCGCGACGATCTGCCTTTGCGCGAACATGGTCAGGATCAGCACCGGCAGCGTCACCACCAGCGCCGCCGCGGCGAGCGGCCCCCAGCTGACCTGCTCGTAGGACAGCATGTTGTAGACGGCGACCGGGAGTGTGCGCGTCTCACGGCTGGCGAGCACTACGCCGAAGACGAAATTGTTCCACGAGAAGATAACGGACAGGATGAAGGCGACGACGATGCCCGGCTTGGCGATGGGAAGGGCAACCAGCCGGAAAACCTGCCAGGAGCTGGCGCCGTCGATGTTGGCCGCCTCCTCCAGTTCCATCGGCGTGGTCTCGAAATAGCCGATCATCACCCAGACCACAATCGGCACCGTCACCACCAGATGGATGATGATCTGCGGCCAGAGCGTGCCGAGGATCCCGATCCATTGGAACAGCAGAAACAGCGGGATAAGATAGGATAGTCCGGGCGTCATGCGGGCTATCATGATGAGGACCGCCGATCGTTCAGCCTTGAGCCGTGCGATGCCATAGCCGGCCGGTACGCCGATCAACAGCGCCAGCAAGGTCGCCGTGCCGGTGACCAGAACCGAATTCCAGAGATACAGCAGGAAATTGTTCTCCTCGAACACTTTCACATAGTTCGACCAGGCGAAACGTTCGGGGATCAGGATCGGCGGATAGGCACCGTTATCGATTTCGAATTTCAGCGACAACGAGATCATCCAGAGGAAGAACAGGATCGCCGGCGAGACGAAAACCAGGGCAGCGAAAAACAGACCGATCTGGTTGAGCAGCCGTGAACTCATCTATTTGCCCTCCGTGTCGATCCACTGCGAGCGTTGGCGCAGCATCAGCAGGGCAAAAGACAGGGCCACGATGACAACGAAGAACACCACGGCCATGGCCGAGCCGTAGCCGATATCGTAGTAGGAGAAGGCGGTGTTGTAGAGATAGATGTTGATGGTCTCCGACGCCGTGCCCGGCCCGCCCTGAGTCATCGCGTAGATGATATCGAAGCTCTTCAACGCATCGATGGTGCGGATGATGACCGCGATCATCAGGAACGGCGCGATCATCGGCAGAGTGAGATAGCGGAATTGCTGCCAGGCATTCGCGCCGTCGATCTCGGCGCTTTCGAAGGGCTCGCGCGGCACCGAGGCCAGCCCGCCAAGCACGATCAGCATGACCAGCGGCGTCCACTGCCAGGTCTCGACCGCAACCAGCGACGGGATGACCGTGTTGGCGTTGAATATCCATTCCTGAGCCGGGATGCCGACCAGCGACAGCAGGTAGTTGAGCACGCCAAGCTGAGGATGGAACATCATTGTCCAAACCAGTGCCACGGCAACGGGTGTCGCCATCATCGGCATGACGAAGACGCCGCGCAGCAAGCCGCGCAGCGGAAACCTGGCGTCGAAAATCAGGGCGGCCAGAGTGCCCAGCAGCATCGGCGCTGCAACCGAGAGGAAGGTGTAGGTCAACGTATGAACAAGGGATTCCCAGAAACGTGGGTCGCTTGCCAGGCGGAGATAGTTTTCCATCCCGGCAAAGCTCCGCGATTGGCCGAGCGTCCAGCGGTTGACGCTCATCCACAGGGTGAAAGCCCAGGGGAAGACGATGACGGCGCCGACGACGACGAGTGCGGGGACAACGAAAGGCCAGTAGTTGGGAGCCAGCCGGATGGTCTGGCTCCCGTCGATAACCGGCATCGTCACCCCGGTCTGTTCTGGGGTGGTGGCCGACATCAGCCCTGCTCGCTCCTGTCGAGAACCGGCTGGAACTGCTCGGTGGCCTTCTTCAGCTCCGCGGCGGGATCGGCGCCGGCAATCATGTTGGTCAGCGCCACGCCATAGATGTCGCGGAATTCGGTGACGGGGATGATGACCGGCAGCGCCAGCCGGCTGATATTGCCCGAGCCGACCACGGCATCGAGCCAGCTTGCCGGCATGGTTACGCCTTCGCGCACCTTGGGATCCTCCAGCACTGATTTGCGGAACGGAACGCCAGCGCCGGCCTGCAACAGCCGCGCGCCCATGGCTGGCGATACCGCCCACTGGCAGAACAGATAGGCAGCTTCCTTCTTCTCGCTGGCGGCGGTAACGCCAATCCCGTCGCCGAAGGTGCCCGAGGCATGCGCCTTGGGACCCTTGGGCATGACGCCATAACCGACCTTACCGACTACCCTCGACTTTTCCGGGTTTTCCATCGGCGGGGCAAAACCCACACCGTCGAACCACATGCCGATCTTTCCCTGCAGGAAGGCAGACTGTGCTTCGGCCCAATTGAACCCCGTGACGCCCGGAGGGGCGGACTTGGTCATCAATCTTTGATAGAGCTTGGCAGCCTCGACCGCCTCGGGAGCCTCGGTGCGCAGCTTGCCCTTGTCATCGAGCGGCGTCATGTCGTAGCCGAGCATCAGCGACGTCCACACCGGCGTGTTTGCGTTCTTGAGCCCGCGGGCGACGAAGCCGTATGTATTGGTCGAGGGGTCGGTCAGCGCTTCGGCGGCGGCCACCAGTTGCTCGAAGGTCTCGGGGTATTTGAGGCCCTTGGCCTCGAACAGCTCCTTGTTCCAGTAGAGGATCCAGTAGTCCACCGAGAAGGGTAGCGAGCGCAGCACGCCCTGGCCGTCCTTGGCAAACAGCATGCCGGCTTCGGCGAAGTCGCTTTCGACCAGCGCCGGATCGGTGAGCGACGGGTCGGCGAGATAGCCGGCGATGTCGGCCAGCCAGCCGCCCTTCTCGAACTGGCGCTTCTGCACGTGGTAGCTCAGATGCACGACATCGAAGCTCGGCTTGCCCGAGCTCAACTCGATCACCGTCTTCTGGCGCTGCTGCTGCTCGGGCGTTGCCTCGGCATTGACCTTGATGCCGGTCAGTTCCTCGAACTCGGCAAGATATTTCAGGATGGTGTCGCTGCGCGGGCTTTTCACCAGATTGACGTCAAGCGTCGTCCCGGCAAAGCGTTTCCAGTCGACGCCTGCGGCAAAGCCGGGGCGAAGCCCCACAAGGCCGGCAGCGGTTAGCGCTGCGGTTCCGGCAAGGAGTTGCCTCCTGGTTGGGTTGAACAGATTGGACGACATTTCTTCCTCCCGGTTGCTGTCGTTGTGGATGCGCCGCGAACCCGCAGCGCGGCTATATTTCCTCAGATCTGGAGCGCCAGCCGGCGCGCATTGTCGATATGCAGACTGATCGCTTCAACCGCCTTTTGCGGATTGCGGCTCTCCATGGCTTCGATGACCGCCAAATGTTCGCGCATCACCGGCACCACACGTCCGTCGATGCGGAAACGCTCCTGGTGGATCAGCCGGATTTTCACCGAGTTGACCAGGTAGGCCTTGGCGATAATCTCGTTGCCGAGCGCATTGATGAAGGTGTCGTGCATGGCCCAGTCGATGTTCTGGGCCTTGGCTTCCATTTCCGGCGTCGGCGCCTGTCCCAGAGCTTGAGCCAGCATCTCCTCATGTTCGCGCCGCATGCGGGCAAGTTCGGCATCAGAAGCGCTGGCCGTGAATAGCGCCACTGCCTCGCGTTCCATGAACAACCGAAACTGAAACGCCTCGCGGATCAGATTGATGTCGATATGCGCGATCTGCATGCCGCGCTGCGGGATGGTGGTCAGCAGTCCCTCAGCCTCGAGACGCGGGACGATCTCGCGAATGGCACCCAGCGGCAGTCCGGTGAAAGCGACCAGTTCGCGCTGTGACACGAACTGCCCCGGCCGCAGATCACGGGCCAGCAAATGCCGCGTGAAGCTGGCATAGGCTTTCTCCCGGAGAGTAATCGGTTCGCTGCCGTCTTCCACTTCAGCTCGCTTCCTTGTCGGTCAGCCCGGCCTTGTCGGTCAGGCCGCCTCTGTCGCAAACAGCCTGTCGTATGCAGCAGCAAGCTGCCGCTGTCCTTGCGGGCCGATCGCCTCCAGGGGCGGGCGAACCGCCAGCCAGCGCTCGTCGCCGATCTTGCGCGCGACCATAACCTTCACCGCCGGCGTGACTGGGTATTTGAGCAATTCGAGCACGAAGTCCTCGACGCGTGAGTCGTCGCGGCCCTCTTCGACCATTGCGCGGATTTCGCCGGTAACAAAATTAGCCATGCCGGAAATCGCACCCTGTCCGCCGCGGCGCACGCTTCTCGCCAGATGCCGTTCGTCGCCGATGAGGATCACCAGATCGCCGTGCGCTTCAAGCAGCGCCTCACTGTAGCTCCAGTCCCCACCGGAATCCTTCACCCCGGCCACCGCGGCGGGAAAAGCGGTGCGCAGCCGGCCGATCAGCCCAAGCGGGAGCGGCACCATGGTGACTGAGGGGATGTTATAGAGGAGCACGTCGCGCGCCAGCGGACCGAGTGCGGCGAAGACGGCGGAAAACCATCCGAACAGCCCGTCCTCGCCGACATTCTTGAAGTAGCTCGGCGGAGCCAGCAGAATGTTGCGAACGCCGCGCTGCAAAGCGTGCCGGGCCTGATCGGCGGCATCTTCGGCTGCATCGACCAGCACGCCGGTAACGAGCTGATGTGCCGGAATACCGGCCGCCAGCATGGCCTCGATCACGATCCGCCGCTCGTCGGTGCCGACCGAGGCACCTTCGCCGGTGGTGCCGAACAGCGTCACACTGCTGCAGCCGGCGCCAAGGCAGGCTCGGGCATGCGCGATCATCGGCGCGAGCGCTATCTGCCCCGACGGGTCGAAGGGTGTGGTTAGGGCAACCGAAAGACCAAAGTGGAAAGCCAATACGAACTCCGTTGAAATCAATGTGCACGTAGTGTTAGCACACTAACATGTCAGATGTAAACTGGCGATCGGCATCGCCGACTGGCGCTGCCGCGGCAACGCCATCGCCGATCATTTCCCGCGTCTGAGCATCACATAGGCTGCTGTCCCCGAGCCTCTGCGGATTGGCTGGACGAGGTAGCCTAAGCTCGCTCAAGTGGCGACGAGGTGGCCGTCGCCAACATCTTCAAGCTTGAGCTTCCGGGGCTCGTCACCGATGCGCCGCACAGCGCTTGGAATTTCGCTGTCCAAGCGGGCGAACCGGGCGCGCCGGCGGCCTGGATCGGGAACCGGAACGGCTTCGATCAGCCGCTTTGTGTAAGGATGGCACGGGTTGGAGAAGATCTGGTCGCGGGTGCCCATCTCGACGATCTGCCCCAGATACATTACCGCCACGCGATCCGAGATGTTTTCTACCACCGCCATGTCGTGCGAGATGAAGAGATATGCGACGCCAAATTCGCGCTGCAGTTCCTTCAGCAATCTTAACACGCGCGCTTGCACCGACACGTCGAGAGCAGAGACGCTCTCGTCGGCAATGATCAGCTTCGGTCGCAGCGCCAGCGCCCTTGCAATACAGATTCGCTGGCGCTGCCCGCCGGAGAATTCGTGGGGATAGCGCTCCATCTGGTCAGCGGAGAGGCCGACGCGTTCGAATAGGGCGGCGATCTGGGCACGCCGTTGCTCTCTGTCGCCAAGGCCGTGGATCAGCAGAGGCTCGGCGACGAGATCGCCTACTCGCATACGCGGGTCGAGGGACGCGAAGGGATCCTGAAAGATCATCTGCACATTGCGGCGGACAGCCTTGCGCTCCTTTCGGCTGAGTGCCGACAAGTCCTGGCCGCCGATTGAAATGCTGCCGATGTAGGGCACCAGCCCGGCGATCGCCTTGGCCGTCGTCGACTTGCCGCAGCCCGATTCGCCGACCAGCGACAGGGTTTCGTGCGGCGCGATCGAGAAACTGACGCCTTCGACCGCGTGCACCCTGCGGTCAACGCGGCCGAAGAAGCCGCCACGCAGGTCGAAGCGGACGTGAAGATCGCCGACATGTACAAGCTCGGCCGGCATGTTGGCGGCATCTTGTCGGTCTTCGGCCATCCGTCCGCCGCCGATACGCGGCACGGCGGCCAGAAGCTCGCGCGTATAGTCGGCCTGCGGGCGATTGAAGATGTCAGCCGCCCTGCCCTGCTCGACCATCCGGCCGTCGCGCATGACAATGACGCGGTCCGCCATCTCGGCGACGACGCCCATGTCGTGCGTGATCAGGATAACACTGGTGCCGTGCTCGCGCTGCAGGTCGCGCAGCAGCTCCAGCACCTCGCCCTGAACCGTGACGTCGAGGGCGGTCGTCGGCTCATCGGCGATCAGCACATCCGGGTTCAGGGCCAGAGCCATGGCAATCATCACGCGCTGACGCATGCCGCCTGAGAGTTCGTGCGGATAGTGCTCGAGCCGCCGTCCGGCATCCGGAATTCGGACTGCCTTCAGCGCCTCGAGCGCCCTCAGCCGCGAGTCGGAGCGCGGCAGCGAGGTGTGTGCCTCGATCGCCTCCGTGAGCTGACGGCCGATGGACAGAACCGGATTGAGCGATGTCATCGGTTCCTGAAAGATCATTGCAATACGGTTGCCGCGGATGCGGCGCATGCCGCTCTCGCTGAGAGCCGCGAGATCCTGATCGCCGAGCCGGATGGAGCCTGATCTGATGCGTGCCGCCGGCTGCGGCAGCAAGCCCATGATGGCCAGCGCCGTCATCGACTTGCCGGAACCGGACTCGCCGGCGATGCAAAGCGTTTCGCCGCGCATCAGGCCGAATGTCAGGTCGGAAACGACGTCGCGCTCGCCCTCCTCGCCACGCACGGCGACGCTCAGACCTGAGACGCTGAGTACCGGCCTAATGGAGCCACTCTTTGCGGCGGCCTGCCCGGATCGTTTGATGTCCTCCACGTTCATTCAAAGACGCAGCGGGGGAAGTAGAACGAAACCACCCAGTTGGGCATGTCGACGATCTCGCTGATGCGCAGGTCACCGCAAACCGAGACGAGCATATAGGCATCTACCGGATCCATGCCGTAGCGGCCGGAGAGCAGGTCGATCATGTGGGAGACGGCGCTCCTGGCGCCATCCATCAGATCCGGCCCGATACCGGTTGTCACCTCATAGCCCTTGGCGTCGAGATGCCGCGACACCGGACCGGGCGTTGTGAAACGCGGCGTCCGCAGCCGGGCATCCTTGACCAGATCGAGCGTCAGCACGGCATTCATGGGGCTCTCGATTGCCGTGCCGCAGACCTCGCCGTCGCCTTGCGCGGCGTGCGTGTCGCCGACCGAGAACAACGCTCCCGCGACCTCTACGGGCAGGTAGAGCACCGTGCCGGCAGCGAGATCGCGTATGTCCAGATTGCCGCCCACGCGCCGCGGCGGGACCACCGAATGCAGACCCGGCTCAGCCGGGGCATTGCCGATGGTGCCGGCGAAGGGCTTGAGCGGCACCCGGCCGCTCTTGCCGAACAGCGCCGGCTCGAGCGAGGCGGCGTCGTACTTCCAGATATTCAGTGCCGGTTGAGTGAAGTCATCCGCCAACAAACCGAATCCCGGGATATTTGCCGTCCACCCGAAGCCGGACGGCTTGAACGCCTCGATAGTGATTTTCAGGGCGTCGCCCGGCTCCGCCCCGTCGACATAGATCGGCCCAGTGACCGGGTTCACCTTGGCAAAATCGAGCACAGCAACGTCGTCGACGGTGCTCTCCATCGTCAGCTGCCCGCCGGACGAGTCCAGGCACTGGAACTCGATCGTCGACCCTGGCGCCACTCGTTCGGCCGGGACAAAGGAATTGTCCCAGCCGAAATGATGGTGGCGCCCATGGATGGTGTAGTCGCAGCTATTGCACATCGGTCACATACACATTGTCGTAGTTGATCGGGATGTGGACCGGGTCGACATAGAGGTTGTCGGCGCCACCCATGCGGGCTGATTTCATGGTGAAACGCTGCTCGTTGAAAACCGGTGCCCAGGGCGCGTCTTCCATGATCTTGCCGTAGATCTCACTCCACATCTTGGCGCGCTCGCCAGCCTTGGCCGGGTCGACGATGGAGTCGGCTTCGGCTGCCTTGGCGTCGAGGTCCTTGTTGCAATACCACGACCAGTTCCAGCCGCCCGGGACGGCACCAGCGCAGCCGAGGATCGGGCCGTAGAAGTTCGACGGATCGGGAAAGTCGGCGATCCAGGCCATGCCGCCGGACCAGATCATCGGCGCACCGGCCTTGTCGCCGCCGGCGGCGATGACGTTGGCCTGCGCTAGCGACTGGATACTGGCCTTGATGCCGACCGCCGCCAGATCCTGCTGAATGGCCTGCGCGATGCGCGGGTTGGGATCGGTGTTCATGGCAAACAACTGCGTGTCAAATCCGTCGGGATGCCCGGCCTCGGCAAGCAAAGCCTTGGCCTTGCTCACGTCATAGGGATAGCCCTTGAATTCCTTGTCGTAGCCAGGCATCGACGGCGGCAACGGCTGATTGGCCGGCACCGCACGGTTGTTGATCAGCTGGACGATGCGGTCCTTGTTGATCGCCATGTTGACCGCCTCCCGTACCTTCACATTGTCGAAGGGCGCCATGGTGGTATTCATGGTGATATAGCCGGTGTGCAACTGGCCGCCCTCGACGACACGGGCCTTCTGCTCGGGATCGGCCATCACCTCCTGGAATTTCGCCGGGGGAATGCCGTCGCCGGGAACGTCGATCTCGCCTTTCTGCAGCCGCAGCAGCGCCACGATCGGCTCCTGGCCGATCTCAAAGGTGATCTTGTCGAGATGCGGCAGACCTTTGTGCCAGTAATCCGGGTTGCGCTCGAAGACCACGCGCTGGCCGAGCGTCCATTCGGCGAGCTTGAAAGCGCCGGTTCCGACCGGATGCTTGCCGAAATCCGCGCCGTATTTTTCGACCTCTTCCTTCGGCACGACGTGCGAGAAGTTGATCGCCATGACATGCAGGAAGGTGGCGTCGGGCCGGGTCAGCTCGAACTTGATCGTGTAGGGATCGACGACGGTTATGCCGGCCAGGCTTTCCGCCTTGCCGGCAGCGACATCGTCATAGCCTTTGATCGAGCCGAAGAAGCCGGCACCCGGGCTCTGTGTTTTTGGATTGGTGACCCGGTCGAGCGAATATTTCACGTCGTCGGCGGTCATCTCGCGGCCGTTGTGGAATTTCACTCCATGGCGCAGCTTGAAGGTGAAGGTCTTGCCATCAGGCGCAATCTCGTAGCTCTCGGCAAGGTCGGGCCGCAGGTTGGTGGTGCCCGGCTCGTAGTCCATCAGCCCGTCGAACAGGCTCTTGATCATCGACCAGTTCTGCCAGTCATAGCCGATGGCCGGATCGAGCGTGGCGACGTCGTCCTTGTAGGTGATGGTGATCGCGCCGCCCTGCTTGGCATTCGGATCGACAATGTCTTCGGCGCGTACGCTCGTCATGCCAAGCACCAGCGCAAGCGCCGATGCTGCCACGGTGGATATCAGATATCTTCTCATGTCATGTTCCCTTTCTCTGGTGTTCTTGGTTTTCATCTGAGCTTGATGCGTGGGTCGATGAACGGTGCGACAGTGTCGGCCAGGAGATTGCCGAGCACGATGGCAAAGGCCGAAACCAGGGTGACCCCCATGATGATCGGAATGTCGATGCGCTGAATGGCCTGCCAGGCTAGCTGGCCGATGCCTGGCCAGCCGAACACGCTTTCGACAGCCACGATGCCGCCCATGAAGATGCCGATATCGATGCCGATCATGGCGATGACCGGCAGGATGGCGTTGGGCAGCGCGTGCCGGAAGATAATGGCGCTGCGTGCAAGACCCTTGGCACGCGCGGTACGCACGTAATCCTGGCGCAGCACGTCGATCATCGACGAGCGCATCATGCGGGCGTACCAGCCGGCGCCAAGAATTCCCATGGTCAGCGACGGCAGCACCAGATGACGCCAGGTGCCGTAACCGCCGATCGGGAACCAGCCGAGCTGCACCGCGAATACATAAAGCAGCAGCAGGCCGACGACGAACTGCGGTGCCGAGACGCCGACGAAGGAGGCGACCATCAGCGACTGGTCGGTGGCGGTGCCACGCTTGATGGCGGCGATGAGGCCCATCGTCAGCCCGATCATGACTTCGCAAGCAATGGCGCCGACCATCAGCAGCAGGCTTGCCGGCAGCCGCGAGACGATAAGCTCCGTGACCTCCGAACGCTGAATGTAGGAGCGCCCCAGATCACCGCTGAGAAGGCTGGTCAGGTAGTGCCAGTACTGGACGACAAAGGGCTGGTCGAGACCGAGCTGCCGGCGGATGCTCTCGACCGTCTCGGGCGTTGCGCTGCGGCCGGCGATCTGGCGGACAGGATCGGCGGGCAGCAGATAGAGCAGCGCAAAGGTGATCAGGGAGACGCCGAGCAAGATGAGAACCGACTGGACAACGCGGCGGCCGAGATAGGCGATCATGCCCGCCCCCTTTGCGTCGGATCGAGGATGTCGCGCAGCGCGTCGCCGACCAGGTTAAAGGCTAGCGCCAGCGCCAGGATCGCCGCACCCGGAAAGAAAACAAGCCAGGGCGCTGCCTGAAAATAGGTTTGATTTTCGAAGATGATGTTGCCCCAGGAAGCAGTCGGCGGTTGCACGCCGATGCCGAGATAGCTGAGCGTCGCTTCCAGAAGTACCGTCGTCGAGATGCCGAGCGTGCCCCAGACGATGATTGTCGGCAAAAGGTGGGGCAGGATATGGCGAAACAGGATACGTGGAGCGCTTGCGCCGATGGTGCGCTCGGCATCGATGAACTCGCGCTCGGAGAGCGAACTTGTCTCGGTATAGATGACGCGGGCGGTCTGCACCCAGTTCACCAATGCGATCACCATGGCGACGATCCACAGGCTCGGCTGGAGCACCGCCGCCAGGCAGATGGCGAGCAGCAGCGCCGGGAAAGCCATCATCAAATCGGTGAAGCGCATAAGCGCGCTGCCGATCCAGCCGCGGAAATAGCCGGCGGTGATGCCGACCAGCGTGCCGATCAGAAGCGCCACGCCATTGGCGACGATGCCGATGATCAGCGACGTGCGCGCGCCGAATAGGAGACGCGTCAGCAGGTCGCGGCCAAGCAGGTCGGTGCCTAGCCAGAACTGGGCTCCCGGCGGCAGTGGCGCGCCTTCAAGCGTGAGCCCGTCGAACATCTGCTCGTTCGGATCGTAGCCTGTCAGCCACGGTGCAAGAATGGCGCCGGCCAAGACAAGGGCAATAATCCCGAGGCCGAGCAAAGCGAGAGGCCGTTTTAGCAGACGTCGCCAAACGCCGGCGCGAGGCTTGGCTGGCATACGCCCGGCAGCTGAAAGCTCAGGCGCGATCGGATTGGTCATCGTCGCCTTCTTCTTGTGTCATCGCCACGATCCTGCGCGCGGCTTCCTCGACGCTGATTTGCCAGCTCATCGCCAGCGAGCGGAGCTGCGCATAGGCACGGCCGTCCTCGGCGCCCTTCGACAAGGCCTCCACCGCGCGTACGATGGTCTGGCGCTCCGCGACCCGCTGACGAAGCGAGGCGATCTCGCCGGCCAGAAGCTTGCGCGCCTCGAAACTCTGCCTTGCGATCAAAAGCGCGCTATAGACGCCGGCATTGCCGACCGGTTTCAGCAATTGGGCATCGGCCTTGTGCGACAGTGCCCATTCGACACGCCCCGGCGCCTCGGAGCCGATCAGCGCTATCAGCGGCATCGGGGCCTCGCCCGGCTTCCACGGAAATTGCTCGTCAAAGCCGAGGTCGACGTCGAAGAAGACGAAGTCCGCCGCCAAGGCTTCGGCCGGCAGTTCCGGCCAGAAGCCAATCGCCTCAAGGCCGATGGCCGACAATTGCCTTGTGATCGCCTGCACGGTCGGATGTGGACGATGCAGGACAAAAGCCCTGGCACCTCCAAGGTTCGGGATACGCGCCATCTTGCTCACGACACCACCCGCAGGCGTGGCCGCCCGAACGTCTCCGTCCGGTCATAGCGGGAAAGGTAGGGATCGGGTGCCACGCCCTTCGTCAGCGTGACCGTTTTGAACGATGTTCCATCGATACGTCCGATCTGCACCGGCAACGTAGCATGCTGGGTTTGCGGGTCGATGGCGATGTCGCCCAGCGGCGTTCGAAATGATGTTCCGGCAAAGACCTTGGGAAGGTCCATCCATTGTGCACCGGGGTTGCGGGTGAGTATCTCTGCGAGCGTACGCACCGAGGCATAAGCCGCCGCCTCGAAGGATGAGGCAGGCATAACGGAAGACACTGAAGCCGCTCCGCGATCCGCGCCCGAGATGTCGTGAAAATAGGGCCCAACCGAAAGATGGCCATCGCCTGCCCCGTTGAGCGCCGGCAATTCGCATTCCGTGAGATTGCAGGACAGGATCGGGCAACGCTCCGGCCTGAAATGCGGGTCGCGCCGGCCAAGCTCGGCATAGGCGGCGATAAAGGCATAGGACGAAGGGCCGATGAGATTGTTCAGAATGAAATCAGGTCTCGTCGCCTGTACCTCCGCGATCAGCCGCGCAACGTCGACCTCGCCGAGTGGCAGATAGCGTTCGCCCAGCACCTTGCCGCCGGCGTCCGCAATCAGGTCGCGCGCCACACGGTTGGTCTCCCAACCCCAGATGTAGTTGGAACCGAGCAGGAAGCCGTCGGCGCCGAAACGAGGCACGACATAGGCAAGCAGCGGTACGAGATGCTGATTGGGGCAGGCGTGCGTATAGACGACGTGCTCGTTGGCTTCGAAGCCTTCGTACGGGCAGGCGTACCACAGCGTGCCGCCTGCCCTTTCCAGGATTGGAATGACCTCCTTGCGGCTCCACGAGGTGACGCAGCCAATGATGTGACGCGCGCCACTGTTGGCGAGAATGTCCGCGCAGCCGCTTGCATACCGATCGATGTTGCCCTGCGGGTCGCGCTCAACCGGGACGAATTCGAAGGGGACAGCGGGATCGGCATTGACGTCCGCGATGGCGTTCACCGCGCCCGCGCGGCAGGAGTCGGACACCAGCCGGTAGTTGCCGGACCGCGAATAGAGAATGCCGATCTCGATATGCCGTTTCAAGCAAAGCCTCAAAATGACAATGCCCCGCAGCCACCGCCGCAAGGCGAGGCATACGAGGCATTCTTGCCGCCCGGCGGCCAGAGCCGGTATTTGTCCTCACCGTATTCCGCCCGCGCTCCCAGTCAAGAGCCGCCGCACGAAACTTTGGCTAGCCGCAACGGTTCGACGTGGAGCACGCAACTCACGCCGGTCGTATGGAGTCCGCCAGGAACCAAAATTGCTGATGCCCAGGTATGAGCCCGGACAACCAGGTTCGCTACCATTCAAAGCAACGACTTTAATATCGGTTTACCTGAATCTGCTAGCAGCAATGACGCCGGTTTTTCGTCGGTCAAGCAAAGGGTTCACCTTGCCGCAGCAATTCAGCATTCCGTTCGGTCACCCGGGCGATCGCAACTGGCCGAGGTTCCACGGCTTCATGGGCGTCGAATTGGAACGCGCGCCCGATGTTCTCGTGCCTCGTGTCGCCTTGGCCCGGAAGCTCGGTGGGTGGAACTTTGGTGGCGGGAGCCGGGCTTGAGCGTCATTCGCGCCTTGCAAGGCGCCGATCTCCCAGCAGTCGCGAACATGTTTCAACGCGTGCTGCTGAAGGAAAGGACCGAAGCGCCGGCCTCTCTCGTGGAATACATGAAACGGTTTTATCTGGATGCGCCCGGTTGCGGAGATAGCCTCCGGTCGCTTGTCCACGTCAACGACGCCGGTCGTGTCTCCGGGTTTGTCGGTGTTCATGTGTTGCCGATGACGTTCAACGGCCGTCAAGTACGCGCCGCCATCTGTAGCTCGCTCATGGTCGAGGACCATGAGCACGACCCGCTGGCCGGCGCCCGCTTGCTGAAAGCTTACCTGGATGGTCCGCAGGACATCTCCTTCAGCGAGACGGCCAACGATATCTCGGTGAAATTGTGGACCCGGCTGCGCGGCGTGGTCCTGCCGCAATACAGCCTCGACTGGGTGCGTGTGATGCGGCCAGCGACCTTCATGCTCAGCCTTTCCGCCAATCGCATGGAGCTTGCCCGAGTGCTCAATCCGTTGGCGCGTGCCGTCGACCGATTCTATTGCAGGAGGATGACGTCCAGCGAACGACGCTGGTCGGGTGTGGCGGCGGACGGGGCAGGTCACGGGGGATTTCGCATGTCCGAAATCGACAGCCACACATTTGCCAAGCTAATCGAGCCGTTTATCGCGCGTTTCGCGCTACGCCCGGAATGGACGGAAGACCAACTCAACCACATCCTGACCGATGCCGCACAAAAGCCGGATCTGGGCGAGCTTGTCTACGTTTGCGTGACGTCGCCAGTCGGCACCAATGTCGGCGCTTTCGCCTATTACGCACGGAAGTATGAAATTGGCCGCGTGCTGCAGATCCTCGCCCTGCCCGGCCAGGCGGGCTCCGTGATAGACTGCCTGATCGATCATGCCGCCGCGCGCGGCGTCAGCGGCCTGCGCGGACGTGTTCAACCTGCACTTCTAGAGGCGATGCTTGGACGACGGATCGCTTTCCTGACCGTTGCTTCAACGGTGGTGCATTCACGTGATCCAGAGCTGTTGGACGCCATGAAGAACTCGCAAGTTTTCCTGAACGGGCTTGCGGGCGAGCAATGGAGCCGGCTGATCGGCACCCGTTTCAGCTAGAGCGGGATGCATGCAAATCGAACCGTGCACACCGCTCTACCTGTTTGTCAGGTGCCGATTTCCTCGACGACATCAACGAGTTGCGGACGCTGGTGCAGATAACGCGTCGCCCTGCGTTTGGCGATGATATCGGCCCAGACGCTTTCCACTTGTGTGGCGGCCAACCCCGCCGCCTGCCCCACTACCTCAGCCGCCACGCCGTTGTTGAGACCGTAAAGGCACAGATCCATGCGGTCATAAGGAAGCGAGAAGTAAAACTCCTCCTGGGTCTGCGCCAGCGAGTAGGTATCGGTGGTCGGAGGCCGGTTAAGGATTTCCTCCGGAACACCGAGATGGGCCGCAAGCGCATAGACCTGCGTTTTATAGAGATGGGCGATCGGCTTGACGTCCGCGGCGCCGTCACCGTTCTTCACGAAGAAACCCTGATCGTATTCCAGCCGGTTCGGTGTTCCAAGAACGGCGAAATTCAGGCGGTCGGCGTGATAGTATTCAATCTGCTTGCGGGTGCGTTGTTTCATATTGGTAGCGGCGACGACGCCGAGATAGACAGGCAGCGGCATTCTCAGTTTCGTCTGCTTGCCGTCCGGATCCTGCACCACCAGAGATGAGATGTTGTAACCCCCGCCCTCGAGCGCGTTCGCGATGACGATCTTCGAGGCCCAGCCTTCGCCGTATTCCGGGACCACTTCGCGGATGAAGGCGTCGCGACGCTTGTAGCAGCCCATTGCGCGCAGGATCGGCCCTATATCCTCCGTCACAGCCTCGACACCGAAAGTTTCGGCGACGAGGCGGCCGAGCCGCAGGCTTTCAGGATCGGAATCGCTCTCCGGCATGAACAGGCAAAGCACATTCTTGGGCCCGACGGCTCGTGCTGCCAACGCGACCGATACGCTCGAATCGATCCCGCCCGAAAGACCGAGCACAAGGCCTCGCTTGCGAAGCCCGCGCAACTGCTGGCGTAAGGCCGTTACGATACGGTCCGTTTCGGTGATCAGGTCGATTGCCAGAGCCTGCGCCAGAAAGGTCCGCGCATCCTCGGTCGGGCGAACATTCATTGCGCGGCCTCCATGGTTTCTGCCGCAAGCCGACGGCTGACCTTGCCGGTATCGGTCTTCGCCAGTTCCCGGCGGAACTCGATGACCTTGGGGACCATGAAGTCCTCAAGGTGGCGTGCACAGTGACGGATGATATCCTTTTCGCTGAGCGCCGGGTCGGACCGTACGATAACTGCGCCGATCGCATGCCCGAGCACGGGATCCGGCACACCGACAACCACCGCTTCCGCGATGCCCGGATGAGCGTGAAGCACGGCTTCCACCTCCTTGGGCGCCACCTTCTCTCCCCGCGACTTTATGATGTCGTCCTTGCGGCCGACGAAATAAAGAAAACCTTCCTCATCGACCCTGAACAGATCGCCGGTGTAGAGAACCTTCTCCCAAGGGTTCGGACCCGGGCGCAGGGCTCGTGCCGTCGCAGCTTCGTTTCGCCAATAACCCTGCATGACGTGCGGCCCGCGAATGATCAGCTCGCCTGCTACGCCCGGCGGCACCCGTTGCCCGTGGTCGTCGACGACAAAGGCTTCGGTGTTCGGAATGGCTATTCCGACCGAGCCCGGCCGGCGGTCGAGCTCCTCGGGCGGCAGATAGGTGCAGCGCTTGCATTCCGTCAGGCCATACATCGAATAGAGCCTGACACCGGGGAAAAGGAACCGAAGGCGTTCTATGTGAGAGGGCGGCAAGGCAGCCGCCGTGTTGGAAATATAGCGAAGGCTGGGCAGGAAGCCCGGCGCCAGATCACGCATCTGCAGGATCATCGCTGCCATCGTGGGCACGAGCGGAAGCCCGGTCACTCGTTCCTGGCGGATGCGTTCAAAGACGGCCTGGGGAAAGGCGAAGGACTTCTCGAGCACGAGCGTGGCGCCGAGCCTGACGGCCATCAGCAGCTGATAGAGGCCGTAGTCGAAGGCGAGCGGCAGAACATTCAAGATGATGTCGTCGGGCGAGTTGCGCAGATAGGTGGTGATGGAGTCGGCCGCCGCGTCGCAATTGCGGTGCGTCATCATCACACCCTTGGGCCGGCCGGTCGAGCCCGAGGTGTAGATCAACATCGCAAGATCGACGTCAATGCCGCGATGGTCAATCTCCCTGGCTTGAAACGTCAAGCAATCCGCCAGGGATGTGGCTCCTGCCGGGCATTGGTTATCGGCAGCAACGGTGGAAGCCACGAAGATACCGGTCTTGCCGGAGTATCTTGACGCCTCCGCGACCACGGGCATCAGTTTTGCTTGAGTGAGAATCGCGGCCGCATCGCAATCGGTGATAATGTAGGCCAGCTTTTCGGCCTTAGTGGATGCGTTGATCGGACTGAAAGTCGCGCCTGCTTTAAGAACCGCGAAAATCGAAACCGCAGCCTCCCAGCAATTGTCCATGAAGATCAGGACCCGGTCGTCGCGCCTGACGCCATTCATGAAAAGGGCGGCGGCCAGGCGGCTCGAGAGATCGTCCAGCTCTTCGTAGCACAGCCTTTTGTGCTCGGTGATCAATGCCGTTTTGGCTGGATGGGCAGCGGCTTTCGCCGTCAGAAAATGTTCGATTCGCACGGACGCTCCTCGCCGATGGCGCCTACGCTGCCAGCGCTTCTGCTTTTGCCTTGATGAAGGCTGAGATGCGGTCAATCGAATCCAGATTGGCCGGTACGATGTCGGCATCGACCATCGCTATGCCGAAATCATCCTCTATAAATGCCACGAGCTCCAACACGGCCGTCGAATCGATGATGCCGTTTTCGATCAGTGACGCGGAGTCCGCAAGCTCGTAGGACGTGTCGCCGAACAAGAAGTTGTCGACGATAAAGGTTTTGACCTTGTCCTTGATTGCTACCATGATTTTTCATTCCCTCGATTTCTCAGGCCGCTCGTGCTGCACCGACCTTTTCGCCGGTGAAAATCTTCTGCCACAGCTGCGTCGACAAAATGCCGACGAAAGCCGCATTGTCGCGGAATCCGGACGCGGGCTGCAAGCGGCATTTCTCGTGCAGGTTCGCCACCGCCTTGGCGTTAAATAGTCCTCCGGCGGCGATGCTTGCCTCGCTCAACGAGTCGCGTATGTAGTCCAGTTCTCCGGGTCCAACGAAGGAGCGGGCTTCCGGCGCCCGGTAAGGCTGTTTGGTGCGCTCGCTGATGGCCGTCGGAAGCAGGTGCTTGGCAACTTTGCGCAGTATGTGTTTTTCCACCAGTCCCTTGAGCTTCATCTCCGGCGGAAGTCTTGCCGCAAACTCCACCAAGCGATGGTCAAGGAAGGGGAAACGCCCTTCGATACCATGCGCCATGGCCATGCGATCGCCCTGGCTGGAGAGGATGTAGCCCGGCAGGAGAAAGCGGGTTTCGAGATATTGCGCTTGATGCAGCGGATGCCACCGGGAAAACGCCTCAGGCAACCGGCCGGCCAGTTCCTCGGCTGCGTCGTAGCCCTTCAATGTCGCACGCAGGTCACCGGAGAAAAACATCTTGGCCGCTGATGTGGTCTTGAAACGCGGCCGATGCGAGAACAGCGGATCGTCCAGGGCTGCGCTGCCGGTGCCGAAGAACGCGGCCAGGTACTCTACGGACTGCTGCTGCAGACCTGGCAGATAGGGATAAAGCTTCCGGAACAGCTGTGGTCTTATGCGCGATGCCGGCTGTCGTCCGCAGAAACGGCGAACCCGCGCTTCCTTGAAGACATCATAGCCGGCAAAGACTTCGTCGGCGCCTTCGCCTGTCAGCACCACTTTCAAACCGGCCTGGCGAACGAGGCCGGACAGTTGATAGAGGGGGGCCGGGGCGGTGCGGATGATCGGCCGCTCGGTAAAGCGGATGACTTCGGGAAACACGCCGGCGATATCACCGGCACGACAGGCTATGGTTCGATGGCGCGTGCCAAGTGCTGACGCCATTTCGGTCTGGAAGGCGCTTTCGTCATGCTCGCCGCTGTCGAACGTTACGGAAAATGTCTGCAGCTTAAGAGGAGTCATGCCGGCCGCGAGTGCCGAAACGAGGGATGAATCGAGCCCGCCCGAAAGGTAAGAACCGACCGGCACGTCGGCGCGCATGCGAAGCCTCACCGCGTCGGTCAACAAGGTCCGCAGTGCCTCGGCCGCGTCGTCCTCATTGGTGATCTTCGATGGCGCATCTCGATGAGGATAGTCCAGATGCCAGTATGGTTTGACCGTCACTTGCCCCTCGGTCGCGATCATTACGCTTGCCGGCTCCAGCTCGTGGATATCCCGGAAAGCCGTGCGTGGCGCGATCGGCGCCCAAAGCGTAAAGATCTGGTCGAGTGCAATCGGATCGATTTCGGCAGAGATGCCGGGTACCTTCAGCAGGGCTTTTATCTCGGACGCAAAGTAGACCACCCCGTCCTTGCTGGTGTAGAACAGCGGCCTAACACCCATGCGGTCTCTTGCAAGCACCATCCGCCGCCGCCGGCTATCCCAAATCGCGAAGGCGAAATCACCGTTCAGGAGCGGGAGGCAGTCTTCGCCCATCTCCTCATACAGCTGCAGGAGAACCTCGGTGTCGCTCGACGTGCGGAAGCGTCGGCCTTTGGCCAGCAGCCCTTCGCGCAATTCCACGTAATTGAAAATCTCGCCGTTGAACGCAATCGTCAAATTGCCGGTTTCGTCGGACATCGGCTGCTGGCCATCACCAATTCCGATCACCGACAGCCGCGCATGCCCGAGTCCAGCCTCGGGCGCTACGAATTTGCCTTGTTCATCCGGTCCGCGATGGGCGATCGCGGACGTCATGCGCGCAAGCAAAGCTTCCGCATCCCGGACTGAACCGAAATAGCCCCCGAATCCGCACATCCACACAGCTCATATTGAACAGCAAGCCACGAAACATAGCCGTCATAAGCGCCTCAAAGGTTAATCGGATACCTTTCAGCGAGCATGTGGTTAACAGGATGTTAGGACAAAACGATGCTTTTGCGGACCGGCTTGTGCCCACTCCAGGTGTCCCGCTTGAAGGCGTCACGGCGAGTGGTGCAAATCACTGCTTCGAGTATGGCCGGTACCAGTCGACAAACTTCTTCAGCCCGTCCTCTATCGAAACGCTAGGCCTGAAGCCGAAATCCCGCTCCAGCGCGCTCATGTCGGCGTAAGTCTTCTCGACGTCGCTCGCCTGCATCGGCTCGTTGTGGCGGATTGCCTTGACCTTGAGCAGCCTTTCCAGAATGTCGATGAAGTCGCCCAGACGCACCGGCCGGTTGTTGCCGACATTGTAGAGCCTGTTCGGCGGAACGTCGGCTGCCGGCGGCTTGTCGAGCACGGCGACGACCACCTTAACCACATCGTCTATGTAGGTGAAATCGCGCCACATTTCGCCATTGTTGAAAACCCGGATCGGCTTGCCCTCGAGCATCGCCCGGGTGAACATCCAATAGGCCATGTCGGGGCGGCCCCAAGGACCATAGACCGTGAAAAACCGCAGGCCGGTCTGCGGTATGCCGAACAGATGGGCGTAGGTGTGGCTCATCAACTCATCGGTTTTCTTGGTGGCGGCGTAGAGCGAAACGGGCTTGTCGACCTGATCGGCTTCGCTGAACGGCACGCTGCGGTTGCCGCCATACACCGAGCTCGACGAGGCATAGACCAGATGCTCGAATGCCGGCTCGGCGCGACAGAATTCGAGCACTTCGAGGTGGCCCATGACATTGGAGCGGACATAGAGCCGCGGATTGTCGAGTGAGTGACGCACACCGGCCTGCGCGGCGAGATGCACGATCCTGACGATGCCTTGCCCGGCCAGAGCAGCCGCAAGCGCGCCCTGTTCGGCAATATCGAGCTGGTGGAACGAAAAATCCTTGCGGGGCAGAAGGCGGGCAAGCCGCCCCTTTTTGAGCGCCAGGTCGTAATAGTCGTTCATGTTGTCGACGCCGACGACCGCTTGTCCCCGGTCGAGCAGATAGTGGCAAACGTGACTGCCAATGAACCCCGCGGCACCGGTGACAAGTATAGGCAACAAGCTTCTCCACGCGCATAGCCGGGCCGGTATCTGGAGCGGCAGATCCGGCCCATTTCGTCGTGCTATAGTCGAAAGCCGAGGTGGAGACCACCATTAAGCTGATGCGTCAGCTTGCCTCGCGCATGGCTTCGGCCGCCTGCAGGTCAACCGACACCAGTTGGCTGACGCCTTGCTCGGCCATGGTTACCCCGAACAGCCGGTCCATGCGCGCCATGGTGATCGGGTTGTGTGTGATGATGACGAAGCGCGTTTCGGTGGTTGCGGCCATTTCGTCCATCAGATTGCAGAAGCGTTCGACATTGTGGTCGTCGAGCGGCGCGTCGACTTCGTCGAGCACGCAGATCGGCGCCGGATTGGTCAGGAACACGGCGAAGATCAGCGACATCGCCGTCAACGCCTGCTCGCCGCCCGACAGCAGCGTCATCGTCTGCGGCTTCTTGCCGGGCGGTCGCGCCAGGATCTCGAGCCCGGCTTCGAGCGGATCGTCGGACTCGATCAGTTGCAGCTCGGCGGTGCCGCCGCCGAACAGATGCGAAAACAGCCGTTGAAAATGGCCGTTGACCACCTCGAAGGCAGCGAGCAGCCGCTCGCGGCCTTCACGGTTCAGGCTGTGGATCGCCTGCCGCAGCTTACGGATCGCCTCGATGATGTCGTCGCGCTCGGAAACGATGGTCTCCAGCCGGTCCGACAGTTCCTTCTGCTCTTCTTCGGCGCGCAAATTGACGGCGCCCAACCGTTCGCGCTCGACCTTCAGCCGGTCGAGCTGACGCTCGATCTCGGCCATTTCGGGCATCGGGCTGTCGGGTTCGAGGCCGGTGTGGCGGATCACCAGATGCGGCGGCGTGTTCAGCGTTTCCTGGATGCGCGCTTCGACTTCCAGCCGACGCTCGTCGGCGGCGGTCAGCCGCTCTTCGGCGCGAACACGCGTTTCGCGCGCTTCGGCGAGCGATTGGATGGCAGCGGTCGCAGCCTTGTCCAGCTCGGACTGCCGGTTCTCCGCTTCCTGCAAGCGGTCGCCGGCAGCCTTGCGCAGGCTTTCGGCCTCGGCGAGCTGCGACAGCAAGGCGCGCCGCTTGGCGTCGATCTCGTCGGGTGCGTCGGCCAGCCGCTCGCGCTCGGCCTCGGCCTCGGCCTTGCGTTCGCCGAGCGCTGCGATCTGCGTCGACGCGTTTTCGGCGCGCTCCACCCAGTTGCGCCGTTCCGCGCCGATGGCGTCGAGCCGGCGCGCACGTGCCTCGGCTTCCCGCTTCAGGCCCTCGTGAACGGCGCGCGCATCGGCAAGGGCGGCGCGGTCGCGGGCGACGTTGGCGGCCGACTGGTCGAGTTGCGACTGCAGATCGCCGAGATCGGGCGCGTCCTGCAGCAGCATTTCCGCCTCGACGAATGCTGTCGCCGTTTCCTCATGGCTGTCGACAATGCGGGCGCGCGCCTCGTCAAGTGCTGCACGCCGGCTCGACAGTTCGCCGCCGGCCTTTTCGGCCTCGGCCAGCGCATTGCGAGCAGCGTCCAGCCCGTGCTGGGCGTCGCGCCCGGCCTGTCGAGCGGAGCGTTCGGCTTCGCTCGCCTGGGCAAGCGCCTGTTCGGCCCGGGCAAGAGCCTGTTCGGCGTCGCGCAGTATGCGGGTGGCATGGATCGCTTCGGCGTCGAGTTCGGCCAGCCGGTTTTTCTGCGCCAGCCGCTGCGCGGCGGCGGTCGGCGCATCGGAGCTGGCGGTAAAGCCGTCCCAGCGCCACAGCGCGCCTTCGCGGCTGACCAGCCGTTGACCGGGGGCAAGCAGCGTCTGCAGCCTTCTTCCGTCGGCGGCTTCGACAATGCCGATCTGGGCCAGCCGGCGGGCCAGCTGCGCCGGCGCGCGCACCACGCTGGCGAGGCTCTTTATACCTTCGGGCAACGCGGCGTCGCCGGGCTGGATTTCGCTCTGGCCCCAATGCACCGGCGCGCTGCGGTCGAGCGGCACGTCGAGATCTTCGCCAAGTGCGGCACCCAGCGCCGTCTCGTAGCCGCGCTCGACGCTGATCTGCTCCAGCACCGAGGGAAACAAGTCGCCGCTCGCAGCATTGAGGATCTTGGCAAGCGTGCGGGCCTCGGTTTCGATCCGCGCCAGCTCGGCCTTTGCGTCCTGAACCGGTGGGCGGGCAGCACCTTCGCCCGCACGCGCCTCGGCGACCGCCCGTTCGGCTGCAATCGCTGCTGCCTCGGCCCCTTCGAGCAGTGCCAGCGCCTGTTCGACCAGCAGCCGCTTCTCGGCGGGATCGGGCAGGCCGGCGACCCTGGAGACGATCTCCGACAATTCGCGGTCGACATCTGCAAGCTGGCGGCCAAAGCGGTCGCGGCGCTCGGCGGTATCGCGCAGCGTCCGTTCGATCTGGTTGCGGGAGGCGGCAGCCTCCGCCCGTTCGGCGGTCAGCGCGGCGAGCCTGGCCTCGCTAGAGGCAAGCGTCGATGCCGCCTGCTCGAAAGCCGCGCGGGTGCTGGCCTCACGCTCGGCGGCGCCGGCGTTTTCGGTGTTGAGCGCGGCTTCTTCGGCAGCGAGACGTTCGAGGATATCCGCATTGTCGCGGACCATGCGCTGCTCGCGGGCAAGGTCGTCATCAAGCTGTTGCAGTCGGCGGTCGAGCTCTGCCTGGCGGGCGCGGATGCGGCCTGCCTCTTCCTCGATCTGCGCCTTGGCGATCGACAGACGCTGGAAGGCTGCGGCGGCTGCTGCTTCCGCATCGCGCAGGTCCGGCAGCCGGTGGGCGTTGATGCCTTGTTCCCTGGCGGCAGCCATCTGGGCAGCAGCACGGTCGCCGACCAGCGCGGTGGCAATCGCCAGCGCCGAACGCGCTTCGCCTTCCTGCGTCTTGGCCAGCGTCCAGCGAAGATGCAGCAGCGTCGCTTCGGCTTTGCGGATGTCGGCCGACAGGTTCTTGAAGCGCGAGGCTTGGCGGGCTTGGCGTTTCAGGCTTTCGATCTGGCTTTCCAGTTCGCCGACAACGTCGTCCAGCCTTTCGAGGTTCTGTTCCGCCGCCTTCAGCCGCAGCTCGGCTTCGTGGCGCCGTGTGTGCAGGCCGGAAATTCCGGCTGCCTCTTCCAGCAGCGCGCGGCGCGCCTGCGGCTTTGCCTGGATCAGCTCGCCGATGCGGCCCTGCCCGACCATCGATGGCGAACGCGCGCCGGTCGACTGGTCGGCGAACAGCAGCTGCACATCCTTGGCGCGGGCTTCCTTGCCGTTGATGCGGTAGAGCGAACCCGCCTCGCGTTCGATGCGGCGCGAAACCTGCAACTCGTCTGAATCATTGAAGGCCGAGGGCGCGCTACGGTCGCTGTTGTCGAGAAAAAGCGTGACTTCAGCGGTGTTGCGGGCCGGTCGTGTTCCGGAACCGGAAAAGATGACGTCGTCCATGCCGGACGCACGCATGTTCTTGTAGGAGCTTTCGCCCATAACCCAGCGCAGCGCCTCGACCAGGTTCGACTTGCCGCAGCCATTCGGCCCGACGATGCCGGTCAGGCCGCGTTCGATGACGAACTCGCCGGGTTCTACGAAGGATTTGAAGCCGAGCAGGCGAAGGCGCGAGAACTTCATTCGCGCCGGCCCATAGCCAAGTTTCGCAACACTGTTCCGGGGTTTTGCAAGGAGAACCCGCGGCAAGCCAAAGAAGTGCGCACGCCGAAGCGACGCCGCTTCGGCACTGCCGAAACGTCAGAGCAGAGGGTCGATGATGGCCGACATTTCCGCAATCGACATCGCCCCTTTGTAGGTCTTTCCGTTGATGAAAAAGGTCGGTGTGGAATCGACCTTGAATTCGTCGGCGCCGCGCTTCTGGACGGATCTCACATCGTCCAGAAGTTTCTGGTCCGTCAAGCAGGCCTCGAAGGACTCCTGTGTAAAACCGGCAAGCTTGGCGATTTGCAGCAGTGCGTCCTTGGTATTGTTCACACCAACCCAGTTCGCCTGCTGCCTGAACAGCACGTCGACCATCGGGAAATAGTTGTCCTTGGAGCAGCGCGCCAGCATGAAACCGGCCTCGGCACTGGGATCGAACGGAAACTCGCGCAGGATGTAACGGGCCTTGCCGGTGTCGATATATTTCGTCTTCAGCTCCGGAAACGTGGTCTCGGCGAAATGCGCGCAATGCGGGCAGGTCATCGATGCATATTCGACGATGGTGACCTTTGCATCGTCCTTGCCGAGCTGCATGTCGGGCAGCGCGCCGGGCTTCAACAAGGCTGCCATATCCACCGTGCCCTGAGCTTCAGGCGCTTTGGCGGCGGCCGGGGCGGCCGGCTTCGCAGGTTCCGCCGGAGCCGCAGGTTTCACATCCTGCGCCTCGGCTTTCTCGCCCGAGTCGCTGCAGGCGGCAAGCAGGGCTGCCGCTGGTATTGCGGCCAGTGAAGTCAAAAGGTGTCTGCGGGACAAGGAACGAAGCATACGAGTCACCTGGCAATAGTTGGATTTTGCAATGCAAAGGCTACAAAAAGCGAGAGTTGGCGCGAATTAAGGCATTACCGCCCCTATTCCAATCGCCAAATCCGGGCATACCATCACGATAGCGCGAGATCACGGCTTCTTTTGACCAAGAATGGTGGCGCCAAGGCGCTCCAACGAGGCGCGCAGCCCGTCGTCCTCGATCAAACCGACAGTGCCCGACAGCTTCGCCTTCTCCGCCACGGTCAGCGGCCGCAAACTGGGTGCCGGCCTTTCCTTGCCCGCCATTACCGGCTTCTGCACGATCCTGATCCGGCCGATCGCATTGAAACCGAGAAACGCATTGACCCGGTTGATGATCTCGCCGGTCTCGTGCTGCAGATGCAGTGCCGCCACACCCTCGCAGGCAATTACCAGCACGGCCGGCTCGAACGGATCGTCCTCGTGCATGCGGCGCGGCCACTGGATCTTTTCCGGGCGCGAGCGGCCGGCAAGCCGCGGTCCGGCAATCTCTTCCCACGACTGGACCAGCCCGATCGACATGCCGGCCCGCTTGCGCAGCACCGGGTCGAGGATCTCGGTTGCGAGATCGCTCACCGGAACGGGATTGCCGAAGGGCCTTTTCCCTGCCATGTGCGTTCTCCAGCTTCAGCATCAGTGGATTAGGGCCGACCCTCGATCAATGGCACTGCACGACCAGACCCGCAAGGCCGTATCCGGAGACAATGGCGAGATCGCGTTCCGGCTGCTTGGCTGGTACGACGCGCATCACCGCGAGCTGCCGTGGCGCGTTCCGCCGCGTGCGGTGGCAGGCGGCGCCCAGCCAGATCCCTATCTGGTCTGGCTTTCCGAGGTGATGCTGCAGCAAACCACGGTCGAGGCGGTAAAATCCTATTTCCGGGCTTTCGTGCAGAAATGGCCAACTGTCGAGGCACTGGCGGCGGCACCGACCGAAGACGTCATGAAGGCCTGGGCCGGGCTCGGCTATTATTCCCGCGCCCGTAACCTCAAAGCCTGCGCCGATCTCGTCGCGCGGCAAGGCGGCCGCTTTCCGGACAGCGAGTCCGGCTTGAGGGAACTGCCCGGCATCGGCGCCTACACGGCGGCGGCGATCGCGGCGATCGCCTTCGACCGACCAGCCGCGGTCGTCGACGGCAATGTCGAACGGGTCGTCTCACGGCTGTATTCGATCGCCACGCCTCTGGGCGACGCCAAGGGCGAGATACGCGGCCAGGTCGAACGCATGGTTCCCCCGACAAGGCCCGGCGACTTCGCGCAGGCGATGATGGACCTGGGCGCGACGATCTGCACGCCGCGCCGGCCCCGCTGCATGCTCTGCCCGGTCAGGCAGGATTGCAGCGCCACAATCTCGGGCGATCCCGAGCGCTTTCCGGTCCGCCTGCCCAAGGCCGAGAAACCCTTGCGCCGCGGCGCCGCCTTCGTCGCCGTCAGGAGCGACGGCGCCATCCTTTTGCGCAAGCGCGCGAATAAAGGCCTGCTGGGCGGCATGACCGAAGTGCCGACGACCGGCTGGACCGCGCGGATCGATGGCGCCACCACGGTGGCGGCAGCCCCGTTCCCCGGCGACTGGCGGCAGGCCGGACGCATCGGCCATATCTTTACCCATTTTGCGCTTGAACTCGACGTGTTCAAGGCGGAGACCGACAGCGTCGGCCCGGCCGGGCATTTCTGGTCGCTGGCCCATGAAATTTCCGGGGAGGCGCTGCCGAGCGTCATGAAAAAGGTAATCGAAGCGGCGATACCGGGCGCGACGAAAAAGCAGCGGCCGCATTGAAAGAGAGAAGAATGTCCGAAATCCGCCACATCGTTTTCGACATCGGCAAAGTGCTGATCCACTATGATCCGAACCTGCCCTTCAGCCGCTTGATCCCCGATCCCGACGAACGGAAATGGTTCTTCGAAAATGTCTGCACGCACGACTGGAACATCGAGCAGGACCGCGGCCGCAGCTGGGAAGAGGCCGAAGCGCTGGCAATCGCTCAATATCCCGACCATGCCGAAAACATCCGCAATTTCCGCCGGCACTGGCACGAGATGGTGCCTCATGCCTATGAGGACAGCGTCGCGATCATGATCGGGCTGATCGAGAGCGGCCACGACGTGACGATGCTGACCAATTTCGCGGCCGATACGCTTGCCGAGGCCCGTGAGCGGTTCGATTTCCTCAATAGGCCGCGCGGCGTGACCGTGTCGGGCGACATCCGCCAGATCAAGCCGGATCGCGCCATCTACGATCACCACGTCGCCGCGTTCGGCCTCGATCCGGCAGCCACGCTGTTCATCGACGACAGCCAGAAGAATGTCGACGGCGCCAAGGCGGCCGGTTGGCAGGCTGTGCTGTTCACCGACGCAAAGACGCTCAGGGCGGACCTTGAGCGCCTTGGGATCAAAGTGTGATTTGAATCGCTTCCAGAGGTTGGGTGAGCCTTGGCATAACCGATCTATCGCAACTCGGAGCCTCAGGCCCCTGCCCGCTCCATGCCCAGCCGCGCAATGCGGCGAAGCTCGTCGATCGGTGTCAGACCGCCGCTGCGCTCATAATGCCAGAAGGTCCATCCGTTGCAGGCGTCCAGCCCCTGGACGTGAGCGCCGATCTTGTGGATCGACCCGGCACTGTCGCCGATCGCCAGCGTGCCATCGGCACGCACTTTTGCCGCCCAGCGCTTCTTGGCGTCGTAGAGCGTGGCGCCGGGCGCCACCAAGCCATTGTCGAGAAGCGTGACGAATGCGACGCGCGGCTCAGCCCGCTTGCCGGTCAGCACCGTCAAATTGGCGCCTTCCAGCGGCCGGACCGCATCGATACGTTCCATGGCGGCATCGATATAGGCCTGCTCACGCTCGATGCCGACGAAGTGGCGGCCAAGCCGCTTGGCCACAGCCCCGGTGGTACCTGAACCGAAGAAGGGGTCGAGCACGATGTCGCCTGGCCTGGTCGATGCCGTCATGACGCGGGCAAGCAACGCTTCCGGCTTCTGCGTCGGATGTAATTTGTCACCATTGTCGTTCTTCAGGCGCTCGCCGCCGGTGCAGATCGGAAATAGCCAGTCGGAACGCATCTGAATGTCGTCATTCGACGCCTTCAGCGCCTCGTAGTTGAATGTGTAACCCTTGCCCTTTTGGTCGCGCGATGCCCAGATCATCGTCTCATGCGCGTTCTGGAAACGGCGGCCACGGAAATTGGGCATTGGATTGGTCTTGCGCCAGACGACGTCGTTGAGGATCCAGAAGCCCAGGTCCTGCATCTTGGCGCCGACCCTGAAAATATTGTGGTAGGAGCCGATGACCCAGATCGTGCCGTTGGGCTTCAACACGCGGCGCGCCGCCAGCAGCCAGGCGCGAGTGAAGGCGTCGTAGGCCTCAAAACTGTCGAACTGGTCCCAATGGTCGTCGACGGCATCGACCTTGGATTGGTCGGGCCGGTGCAGATCGCCATCGAGCTGCAGATTGTAAGGCGGATCGGCAAAGATCACGTCGATCGACTTTTCCGGCAGCCGTTCGAGCGCGGCGACGCAGTCGCCCTTCAGGATCGTATCCAGCCACTCGGATTGCTGGGGAGCATCGGAAAGGTCGTCGAGAAGACGCACGGCAGACATTGTGACACCCAAGGCACGCGTTACTGTTTACTGTCCGTTATGGTTACCGATCAGCGTAAATATTCAGTGAAGCAGCACGCCGAATTTGCGAAGCCCGGCCTGTTGGTGTATGCCGCGCCGCCTGAGCCGTTTTGACCAAAGGCCCTCTCGGCATTCCCCTCATCCCGCTTCCCGGATCACCATGCCCCAGCCAGATCTTGTCATCTTCGATTGCGACGGCGTGCTCGTCGATTCCGAAATCATCGCCGCGCGTATCGATGCCGAGCTTTTGACCTCGGCCGGCTACGAGATATCGGCCGAGGAGATTTCCGAGGTCTATGCCGGGCTGATTTTCAAGGACATCATGATGCGGGTCGAGGAAAAGTCCCGGATCCCGTTCCAGGCCTCCTTGATCGACAAGGAGGAACAGCTTGTCGATCGCAGGCTGCGCAGCGACGTGCGTGCCATCGACGGAGCGCACGAAGCTGTCGCCACGGTAGCAGTGCCGCGCTGCGTCTGTTCGAATTCGCGTTCTGAGCGGATCGAATTCATGCTGGAGAAGGTGCAGCTTTTGCCGTTCTTTGCCGGCCGGATCTTTTCCTCGCTGGAAACCCCGACCGGGAAAACCAAGCCGGCGCCGGACGTGTTTCGGTTCGCCGCGGAAAAGCTCAAGGCCGATCCGGCGAACACCTTTGTCATCGAGGATTCGGTGCATGGCGTCACCGGCGCCAAGACGGCGGGAATGCGCGTCATCGGCTTTACCGGCGCGGCGCACAGCTATCCCGGCCACGCCGATGCGCTGACCGAGGCCGGCGCGGAAACGGTCATCCGCCGCTGGGCGGAACTGAAAAGCGTGATCGCCGCGCTGTCGGAATGGTCGGCGGACGCGTGAGAGGCCGCCTCAGCCGCCGCGGCGCGAATGCAGCGGCTTAGTTGGTCGCGGCGGCTTTCTTCTTCCTCGGCTTGTCTGTCGCTACTTTCGGAGCGCCCTCGTCATACCCGGCATATGCCTGGTAGTCCTTCGCCGTCGGCTCCGGAACGACGACGTTGGAATCGGTGAAGACGAACTGCGTGGCACTCGAAGGATCGGTAACCTGGACCTGATAGGAGTGAAGCTGCGAATAGAGAACTTCGGTGCCGTGCATCACCGCGATGCGGATCGGCATGGTGATGGTCCCGGGGGTGAACATCGGGCCAGGCACGACCTTGCCGGCGACGGCTATCTTCATCGACAAGGAGCCGTTGGCGCGGCTGCAGTCGCGGGTCACATCGGTGATCGAAGCCTGATAGACGATCTTGGCGGAATCGTCCGGCTGATCGACGCCAGCCGCGTCCGTTGCCGGCTGCGCGGCTTCCTCGGCGGCAACATCGGTTTTTTTCTTCGGCTTCGGACCGCTCTTGGCGTAGGTATTGAAGAAAGCGGTGCCGTCACGCAACGTCACTTTCGGGCAATAGGCCTGCAGCTGGCTGGAAAGCACCTTGGGATCGGGTGGCGGTGGCGGCGTCGTGTCCTTCTTGCCGAAGCCGAGAATACCATTGTCGCTCGATTGGCAGCCTGCGGCGGCAAGCATAAAGCCGGCGAGCCCCAGACCCGCGACAAAACGACCGTTGAATGAATGAAACGCCATGAACTGCACTTCCCTCTCGCAAAGCCGGTGACGTATATCAACCGCGCGGCAAAAATGCGACTGAGCCAGCGCAGAAATCCACCACCTCGCGGCGGGCCAAAATTCCCGGCAGCAATGGAACCGTAACGATGCAATATGTGAGTACCCGCGGGGAAGCGCCCGCGCTGGGATTTTCCGACGCGGTGCTGGCCGGACTGGCGCGCGACGGCGGGCTCTACCTGCCGAGCGCCTGGCCGCATTTTTCCGCAGCCGAGATCCGCGCCATGCGCCGCCTTGCCTATCCCGATCTTGCTATCCGGGTGCTGTCGCCGTTCCTCGGCGGCGAGATCGCGGCGCCGGTGTTCGAACGGCTGGTGTGCGAAGCCTATGCGAGCTTCCGCCATGAGGCCGTCTGCCCGCTGGTGCAGACCGGGCCGAACAGCTTCGTGCTCGAGCTCTTCCATGGCCCGACGCTCGCGTTCAAGGACGTGGCGATGCAGCTTCTTGCACGGCTGATGGACTATGTGCTGGCCGAGCGCGACCAGCGCGCCACCATTGTCGGCGCCACCTCCGGCGACACCGGAGGGGCCGCCATCGATGCCTTTGCCGGGCGCAACCGCACCGACATCTTCGTGCTTTTCCCGCATGGCCGCGTCTCGCCGGTACAGCAGCGGCAGATGACGACCTCGACCGCCGCAAACGTCCATGCGTTGGCGATCGAAGGTAATTTCGATGACTGCCAGGGCCTGGTGAAGGACATGTTCAACGACCATGGTTTTCGCGACCGGGTATCGCTGTCGGGCGTCAATTCGATCAACTGGGCCCGCATCATGGCCCAGATCGTCTATTATTTCTCCTCCGCGCTGTCGCTCGGCGCGCCCGACAGACCGGTTTCCTTCACCGTGCCGACCGGCAATTTCGGCGACATCTTTGCCGGCTATGCCGCCAAGAAGATGGGGCTGCCGATCGAACGGCTGATCATCGCCACCAACGACAACGATATTCTGGCGCGCACGCTGGCGACCGGCGAATACCGCATGAAGGGGGTTTTTTCGACCACGTCGCCCTCGATGGACATCCAGGTGTCTTCGAACTTCGAACGCTTGCTGTTCGAAGCGTCCGGCCGCGATGCCTCGACCGTGCGGCGCTACATGAACGGGCTCAAGCAGTCCGGCGCCTTCACCATCGAGGCTGGCGAAATCGCCAAGATCCGCTCCGAATTCGACGCCGGCCGCGCCACCATGGACGAGGTCGCCGCCAGTATCCGCACCACACTAGCGGCGAGCGGCTATCTGCTCGACCCGCATACGGCCGCGGCCGTGCATGTGGCCGCCGGCAAGGCTGCGGGTGAGGTGCCGATGGTGGTGCTGGGCACTGCGCACCCGGCAAAGTTTCCCGCCGCCGTCGAAGCCGCCAGCGGCGTGTCGCCTGCCCTGCCTGCATGGCTAGGCGGGTTGATGAGCGCCGAGGAAAAATACACGGTACTTCCATCCGACCTGAAAATGGTGGAAGATTATCTCGGCCGCCACACGCGGGCGGCGCGTTAGGGAGTAATTGCCATATGGGTGTTGAGGTAAGCCGTCTGTCGAACGGCCTGACAGTCGCCACCGAAACCCTTCCAAGCCTCGAATCTGTTGCCCTTGGCGCCTGGGTCAAGTCGGGCGCACGCAACGAGCGTGACGAAGAGCACGGAATGGCGCACTTGCTCGAGCACATGGCTTTCAAGGGCACCAGGCGGCGAAGCGCCTTCGAGATTGCCTCGGAGATCGAGGACGTCGGCGGTGAGATCAATGCCGCCACCAGCGTCGAGACGACCTCCTATTATGCAAGGGTTCTTAGCGACGACGTGCCGCTGGCGGTCGATATTCTTTCCGACATCCTGCAGGACTCCGAATTCGATCCGCAGGAGTTGGAACGAGAGCAGCATGTGATTTTGCAGGAGATCGGCGCCGCGCACGATACGCCCGACGACGTCGTTTTCGATCACTTTACCGAGACCGCCTTTCGCCACCAGACTATCGGCCGCTCGATTCTCGGCACGCCGGAAACCGTCAAATCCTTCACTTCGAAGCAGTTGCACGACTTCATCGAGCGACAGTACGGTGCCGAGAACATGGTGATGGTGGCGGCCGGCGATATCAAGCACGACGATTTCGTGCGGGAGGTCGAAAAGCGGCTCGGCAGCTTCCGCGGCAAGGCCGACGGCACCATCCCGCAATATGCGCAGTATGTCGGCGGCGATTTTCGCGAGGACCGCGACCTGATGGACGCCCAGATCGTGCTGGGTTTCGAGGGCCGCGCCTATCACGTCCGCGATTTCTATGCCTCCCAGGTCCTGTCGATGATCCTGGGCGGCGGCATGTCGTCGCGACTTTTCCAGGAAGTCCGCGAAAAACGCGGCCTGTGCTATTCGGTCTATGCCTTCCATTGGGGTTTTTCCGACACCGGCGTCTTCGGGGTCCATGCCGCGACCGGACAAAGCGATATTGCCGAGCTGGTGCCTGTGATCATCGACGAGCTGCAAAAGGCCGGCGAAAACATCCTGCAGGAGGAGCTTGACCGGGCGCGTGCCCAGTACCGCGCCGGGCTGATCATGTCGGCCGAGAGCCCGGCCAGCCGCGCCTCGCAGATCGCCAGGCAGTTGCTTCTGTTCGGCAGGCCGATCGCCAAGGAAGAGCTGATGGAGCGCCTGTCGGCGTTGACTGTCGAGCGGCTGACGGATCTGTCGTCCCGGCTTTTTTCGACCAAGCCGACGCTTACAGCTGTCGGGCCGGTGGGTACGCTCGCGCCCTATGAGGCGATCCTCGATTCGCTTTCGGGCACGCAGACCACTGCCCGTAAGCTTGCCGTCTAAGCCCATTCGAGCATCGTGTTCGCGCTCCCTTTCTTTCGCCGCGACCTGCCGGCACTGAAGGGCGAGCTGGTCACGCTGCGCGTGCCGCTGACCAACGACTATCGCGAGTGGTCGGTGCTGCGCAGTGAAAGCCGCGCCTTCCTCGAGCCGTGGGAGCCGCGATGGACGCCTGACGAGCTCGACCGCACGGCGTGGCGGCACCGTATCGGCCGCTACCGCGAGGACTACGCGCAGGGGACGGCGATCGCCTTCTTCATCTTCGAGAAAAGCAGCGGCAAGCTGGCCGGCGGTATCACCCTCGGCAATATCCGCCACGGGGTCGCCCAAAGCGGCCATATCGGCTACTGGATCGGCGAGCGCTTCAGCGGACGCGGCCTGATGACCGATGCCGTCAAGGTGGTGACGCGTTTCGCCTTCGAAACGCTGCGGTTGCACCGGATCGAAGCTGCCTGTATCCCCGATAATGCCCGGTCGATCCGCGTGCTTGAAAAAGCCGGATTCCGGCGCGAAGGACTGCTACGATCCTATCTCAGGATCAACGGTATCTGGCAGGACCATTACCTATACGCCCGAATCGCGGACGATCCGCCGGGCGTTGGAACAAAGGACTGATTTTTGACGAATTTTCTGCGCAACGGGTCGCTGCTTGCCTTTATGCTGGCTGCAATCGTCACGCTCTGCGCGGCATCGTCGGCGTTTGCGGTCGAACCGATCAAGATCGCCCGCGACGACGTGGCGCTCGACCTTTCGGGCGCCGTCGCAATCTACCGCAACCAAGGCGAGAATTTCCAGGTCTCGACGGCACCCGGCCCGGACGGCATCGTACGGCGCATCGAGGTCGAGGCCAATGACGCGCGCTCGACCGGCGACTGGGCGGTGTTCGCGCTCGCTAACACCACCGACCAGCAGCTCGACAGGCTGATTGTAGCACCGCATTTCCGGCTGGTGAATTCCGGCCTGTTTTGGCCGGATCTCGGCTCGACCCGTATCGCTGCGATCACGCCCAGCGAAGGCTTTGCGCTCGACCGCCAGACCAGCCCCGACGCCGACGTGTTCCGGGTGACGTTGAACCCCGGAACGGTGATCACCTTCATCGCCGAGCTCGCCTCGCCCAAGCTGCCGCAGGTCTATCTGTGGGATCCTGAATCCTACAAGGACTCGGTCAATTCCTACACGCTGTTTCGTGGCATCGTCATCGGCATCGCCGGCCTGCTGGCGCTGTTCCTGACCATTCTTTTCGTCGTCAAGGGGACCTCGATGTTTCCGGCGACGGCGGCCCTTGCCTGGGCGGTGCTTGCGTATATCTGCGTCGATTTCGGCTTTCTTAACAAGATCATAGAAATATCCCCGGGCAACGAGCAGATGTGGCGCGCCGGAACGGAGGTGGCGCTTGCGGCGACCTTCGTGGTGTTCCTGTTTGCCTATCTCAACCTCAACCGGTGGCACGGCCATTTCAGCTACGGCGCGCTGGTCTGGATTCTCGGGCTGGTGCTGATCGCCGGCGTCGCCATCATCGATCCGGCGGTTGCCGCCGGCATTGCCAGGCTGTCCTTCGCCGCCACCGCACTGACCGGGCTCGGCCTGATCATCTTCCTCGGTATCCGCGGTTACGACCGCGCCATCATGCTCGTGCCCAGTTGGGTGATGGTTCTGCTGTGGCTATGCGGATCGTGGATGGCGATCACCGGCATGCTGGACAACGATATCGCCCAGCCGGCGCTGGGCGGCGGGCTGATCCTCATCATCCTGCTGATCGGCTTCACGGTGATGCAGCACGCTTTTGCTGGCGGCGCCCTGCATCAGGGCCTGTTCTCCGATCTCGAGCGGCAGGCGCTGGCGGTTGCCGGATCGGGCGATACTGTGTGGGACTGGGACGTGCTGCGCGACCGGGTCGTCACTCGTCCCGACGTCAGCATTCAGCTCGGCCTTGCTCCCAACAGTCTCGGCGGTCCCGCCCGCAACTGGCTGCCGGTGCTGCATGCCGACGACCGCGACACGTTTCGCACGACGCTCGACGTGGTGCTCGAGCACCGGCGTGGCCGGGTGTCGCAAAACTTCCGCCTGCGCGGCGCCGATGGGCACTATCACTGGTTTGCGCTGCGCGCCCGGCCGGTGATCGGCTCGGACGGCGAGGTCATCCGCTGCGTCGGCACCATGGTCGATGTGACGGAGCAGAAGAAGTCCGAGGAACGGCTGCTGCACGACGCCGTGCACGACAATCTGACCGGCTTGCCCAACCGCGAGCTGTTCATGAACCGGCTGGAGGCGATCATTTCGATCGCCCGCACCGAAGAGAAGGTGCGCCCGACCGTCTTCGTCATCGACATCGATCGCTTCAAGCAGGTCAATGACGGGCTCGGCATCTCGGCCGGCGATACCATCCTTTTGACCATAGCGCGGCGGCTGCACCGGCTGCTCAAGCCGAAGGATTCGCTGTCGCGCTTTGCCGGCGACCAGTTCGCGCTGATGCTTTTGTCGGAGCAGGATCCGGCTCGCATCGCGGCCATCGCCGATGCCATCAAGCACGCCATCAACAACCCGATCACCTTCGCCAAGCGCGAGATCGTGCTGACCGCCTCGATCGGGCTGATCACCTGGACGTCCACGCAGACCTCGGCCGAGGACATGGTCAAGGATGCCGAGCTTGCCATGCATCAGGCCAAGCGCTTCGGCGGCGACAGGATCGAGCCGTTCCGGCCCGCCTTCCGCACGGTCGGCACCGACCGGCTGCAGTTCGAGTCCGACCTGCGCCGCGCCATCGAGCGACGTGAATTCACGCTTGCCTATCAGCCGATCGTGCGGCTCGAGGACGGCAGCGTTGCCGGCTTCGAAGCGTTGCTGCGCTGGGACCATCCGCGGCGCGGCATGATCCCGCCCGCGGATTTCATTCCGGTTGCCGAAAACTGCGGCCTGATCGTGCAGCTTGGGCTGTTCGCCATGCAGCAGGCTGCCGAAGACCTGGCCGGATGGCAAAAGCAGATCGGCGATGCGCCGCTGTCGGTCTCGGTCAATCTGTCCAGCCGTCAGCTCATCCGCCGCGACCTGGTCAGCGACGTCCGCTCGGTGATCGCGCGAGCCAACCTGAAACCGCGCTGCTTCCGGCTCGAACTCACCGAATCGCTGGTGATGGACAATCCCGAGCAGACCGCCCATGTGCTGACCAAGCTGAAGCAGCTTGGCATCGGCCTGTCGTTGGACGATTTCGGCACCGGCTATTCATCGCTGGCCTATCTGACGCGCTTTCCTTTCGACACCATCAAGATCGACAAGAGCTTCGTCGACGACGCGACGCCGAAACGCGCGGTGCTGCTCAAATCGATGGTCAACATGGCGCATGAGCTCGGCCTGTCGGTCGTTGCCGAAGGGATTTCGGACGAAAGCGATGCGCTGGAGCTACGGCAGATGGGCTGCGAATACGTGCAGAGCTTCATGTTCGGCGCGCCGATGCCCGGCGACCAGGTGCTGAAGACGCTGAAGGAACAGTATCCGCTCACTCAAGCGTGACAAGTTTCTGGGACGTGATGAGGGCTCAGGCGTGACCGGCAGCCAGGCTGAGATGCGCGAGATCGATGCCGATCGAGGCAAGGATCCGGTCGTATTTGCGGTCGATGTCGGCGTCGAACAGAAGCTCGGCACTTGCCGGGCAAGTCAGCCATCCATTCTCGGCGATCTCGTTTTCAAGCTGGCCCGCACCCCAGCCGGCATAGCCGAGAGCCATCAGCGCCCGCCGGGGTCCGCGGCCGGAGGAGATGGCGCGCAAAATGTCGACGGTCGCGGTCAGGCAGACGTCGTCGGACACGGCGAGCGAGGATTCCACCCGGTAGTCGCCCGAATGCAGGACGAAGCCGCGGCTGCGATCCACCGGTCCGCCATTGCGCACGACAAAGTCGCGCGCCGGCGCCGGCAGACGGATCGCCTCCATCTCATTCATGATGCCAAGTTGCACGAGCAGGTCCGGAAACAGCATCTGCTGCGTCTGGTTGATGATCAGCCCCATCGCACCTTCGTCGCTGTGCGCGCAAATGTAGATGACAGAGCGCGTGAAGCGGTCGTCCTTCATGCCGGGCATGGCGATCAGGAACTGGTCGTCGAGAAAGCCGGGGCCTGTGGCCGTCCTTTTATGGCGCAACAAATCCATGGCCACAGCGTAACGCGTTTCCGAAGCCTCGAAAAGATGGGCGGCGCTCGATTTGATCAGGCTCGTAAATCGAAGGTCACGCAAATATGATGCCGGCCGCGTCATGAAATCATTGTGCGGCCATCAACGGACGATCAAATCACCGTCATGCAAAGCTTGAAAATCCTGCTGCTTGGTGTGGCCATTGGATCGGCGACCGGCCTCCCAGCCTCAGCCTCCTCGTCGGCCTGGTACAACAGCGAAGGCGGCAGGGTGAGGCTGGTGACGAGCGGCAAAGCCGACGAGGCCGGACGTCTCCAGGGCGTCCTCGACATTGCGCTGAAGCCCGGCTGGAAAACCTATTGGCGCGATCCGGGCGATGCGGGCGTGCCACCACAGATCGACGTCTCGGCCAGCACCAACATTGCCGACGCGACGCTTTTGTTTCCGCCGCCGCAGCGCCATGACGACGGCTATGGCAAATGGGCCGGCTACGACCACCCGGTTTCGTTGCCGGTGACGTTCACGCTTGCCACGCCCGGCCAGCCGGCCGTCATCGATGCGGACATTTTCCTCGGCATCTGCGAAACCATCTGCATCCCGGTGCAAACAAGGCTGACCGTCGATCCCGGCGCCGATCCGGACAACGCCGAGGATGCGGCACTGGTCAAGGCAGGCCTTGCCACCCTGCCCGCCACGGCAACGCCCGATTTCGGCATAAACGTACTGCCGGGCGACCACGAAACGCTGATTGTCGAAGCGAGCTTTCCGGGCAGCCCCGAGGGCGCCGACTTCTTCGTTGCCGGCGAACGCGACTACATGTTCGGTGCCCCGGCACGCAGCGAAAAGGATGGCAAGCTGATCTTTACTGTGCCGATCCTCGACAGGCCGTCGACAACGCCAACCGATGGCGGCCTGCACTACACACTGACAAGTGCCGCAGGCGCGGTCGAAGGCCTGTTGCCATTCCCGTGATGCCAACGTCTGGACTGTTGCCGGGCGCGCCTTAATTCGCTATCGCAAGGACACTCCCTTCCATTCCAAACGAGGACCATCATGACGATCTCCGTTGGCGACAAACTGCCCGATGCGACCTTCAAGACAATGACCGCCGACGGTGCAAAGCCGATCACGACGGGCGAGATATTCTCAGGAAAGACGGTCGTGCTGTTTGGTGTTCCAGGCGCTTTCACGCCGACCTGCAGCAACAATCATCTGCCCGGCTACCTGGACAATTATGACGCCATCCTGGCGCGCGGCGTCGACACTATCGCCGTTGTCTCGGTCAACGATGTTCACGTCATGGGGGCTTGGGCCCGCTTCAGCGGCGGTGAAGGCAAAATCCTTTATCTTGCCGACGGCAATGGCGATTTCGCCAAATCGGTCGGCCTCGACGCCGACCTCTCCAGCGGCGGTATGGGGCTGCGCTCGAAGCGTTTTTCGATGATCGTCGATGACGGCAAGGTCACCGCACTCAATGTCGAGACAAAGCCCGGCGTCGACGAGTCCGGTGCGGCTCACATTCTCGGACAGCTTTCCGTCCTGGCGACAGCCTAGGCCAGGCACGGCAAAGGGCGCCTTCTAGCGCTCAACGTCCAAAGGACGCTGACTTTTGCATCGGCGCATGATCCTTCCGAAAGCCGACCCGGTTTCGGGGCCATGTGTCGGCCTTTCGGGACTGGTTGCTTTTGGGGATCTCGATTATGTCTGACATCTTGTGGCGCAGCGTCGCGATCGGCATCGGCGCAACCGCGCTTATGGATTTCTGGGCGATTTTCCTGAACAAGGCCTTTGCCCAACCGCGCCCGAACTGGGGGCTGGTCGGCCGCTGGGTCTGGCATCTCAGGGAAGGCAAGGTCTTCCATGATGACATTGGCGAGGCCTCGCCCTACCCACATGAATCAGTACTTGGCTGGGCCTTTCATTATGCTGTCGGTATCGTCTACGGCATCATACTGGTCGTGCTGGCCGGGACGGCCTGGCTCACCGCGCCGACCTTCCTGCCGGCCTTTATCCTCGGCATCGTCACCGTCGGCGCCGGGTGGTTTCTGCTGGCGCCCGGCATGGGTGCTGGCTGGGCCGCTTCGAAGCGGCCCAATCCGATGCAGGTCCGCGCCCTCAATCTTGTGTCGCATACGGTGTTTGCCATCGGACTGTTCGGCACCGCCCTCCTGATCCGCTGACACGCCAGTTCAACCGGATCAATAACTCTGGGTCGAGCGCCGAACCTTCTTGGCCGCCGATTGCCTGGACCGGGTGCCTTCCTTCGGCGGCACGGACGCGAGCACGGGTTTCGCCGACTTCGTCTTGAATGGCGCCATGCCGAGCCGCGCCAATTCGTCGGCGCGCTCGTTCTCAGGATGGCCGGCATGGCCCTTGACCCAATGCCAGGTGACCTGATGGCGGTTGCGCGCCGCGTCGAGCTGCTGCCACAGCTCGGCATTCTTCACCGGCTGCCGGGCGGCGGTCTTCCAGCCGTTGCGCTTCCAGCCATCGATCCAACCGAAAATGCCGTCCTTGACGTAGTTGCTGTCGGTATAAAGGTCGACGACGCAAGGCTCCTTGAGCGCGTTGAGCGCCGAGATCGCCGCCAACAACTCCATGCGGTTGTTGGTGGTCAGAGCCTCGCCACCATGGAGCTCCTTGATGGCGCGGTTGAAGCGCAGGATTGCGCCCCAGCCGCCAGGCCCGGGATTGCCCGAACAGGCACCATCGGTGAAGATTTCAACGCGCTTGGTCATGTCAGTCCATATTCGGAAGGAGAGTGGATCGCCCGGTGGAAGCGCATCCGGCGGATATACTCGGTCGGGTCGCGTTTCATTACCATGCCGCCATCCGGAACCGTCAGCCAGTCGTAGAGCCGGGTCAGCATGAAGCGCAGCGCCGAGCCGCGCGCCAGCATCGGCAGCGCAGCTTTCTCGTCACTGCTCAACGGCCGCACGCTTTGGTAGCCGGCAAGCAGCGCCGTGCCCTTGGTCAGATTGAAGGAAAAATCCTTCTCGAAGCACCAGGCGTTCAGGCACGTGGCAACGTCATAGGCGTAGAGGTCGTTGCAAGCGAAATAGAAGTCGATCAGCCCGGACAGTTTCTCGCCGAGGAAGAACACATTGTCCGGGAAAAGATCGGCATGGATGATGCCTTGCGGCAGACCGCTCGGCCAGTTCCGCTCGAAATCGGCGAAATCGGCATCGACCTCGGCCGCCAGTCCCGGCTCGACCTCGTCGGCGCGGGCGCGGGCGGCATTCCACAGCTTGCGCCAGCCATCGATGGCAAGGGCGTTGAGGCGGGTCATCGGAAAATCCGCGCCGGCCAGATGCAGTGCCGCCAGTGCCTTGCCGACCTCGCCGCAATGCGCAGCCGTCGGCCGCCGCAGCGACAGGCCTTCGAGAAAGGTGATGATGACCGCCGGCCGACCAGCAAGTGTTCCGATCACACTGCCATCATGTGCGGTGACCGGGAGCGGACAAGAAATGCCCTTTCTGGCGAGATGGGCCATGAGGCCGAGAAAGAACGGCAGGTCAGCCTTGTCGACGCGCTTCTCGTAAAGCGTCAGGATGTAGGAGCCGCTGCTGGTGTGCAGCAGAAAATTCGAGTTTTCGGTGCCTTCGGCGATGCCCTTGTAGGACAGGAGGTCGCCGACCGGATAGTTCCTGAGGAATGCGCCGAGCTCGCCCTCGTTGACGTCGGTGTAGACCGCCATCGTTGTTACGCGGCCCCGTTGACGAAGGCCATGTCGGCGGCCGTCAGTTCGACATCGCGCAACACCCGCATCACCGGAAAGTCCTCCGTCTCCGTCGCCGTTACGGCCAGCTCGATGGTCACGTCGAAGCGCTGCCTGAACGCATCGACGATCTCGTCGACGATGATCTCCGGCGCCGAGGCGCCCGCCGACAGGCCGAGCGTCGAAATGCCGGCAATCTCATTCCACGGAATTTCGGAGGCGCGCTGCACGAGAAGCGACATCGAGGCGCCGGCGCGCTCGGCCACTTCGACCAGGCGCCGCGAGTTGGAGGAGTTAGGTGCGCCGACAACGAGGAAGAGATCGGCGCCGGCCGCTGTTTCCTTGACCGCTTCCTGGCGATTGGTGGTGGCATAACAGATCGATTCCGCCGCCGGCGCGTGCAGCTCGGGAAAACGCTGCTGCAGGGCGCGAATGATACCGGCGGTGTCCTCGACCGACAGCGTCGTCTGGGTCACGAAGCCGAGCGCCTGCGGGTCTGCAGGCACGAAGCTTGCGGCGTCGGCTTCGGTCTCGATCAGAGTGACCGCGCCATCCGGCAACTGGCCCATTGTGCCGATCACCTCGGGATGCCCGGCATGGCCGATCAAAAGCACGTGGCGGCCAAGCCGCTGATGGCGCATTGCCTGCTTGTGGACTTTCGAAACCAGCGGGCAAGTCGCGTCGAGATAGAAGAGGTTGCGCGACTGGGCGTCGGCCGGCACCGATTTCGGCACGCCATGCGCCGAAAAGACGACCGGGCTCTGGCGATGCTCGGGCGGGATTTCGGAGAGCTCCTCGATGAACACCGCGCCGAGGCTTTGCAGCCCTTCGACGACGTAGCGGTTGTGCACGATCTCGTGGCGGACATAGACCGGCGCGCCGTATTTCTTCAGCGCCAGCACGACGATCTGGATGGCACGGTCGACGCCGGCACAGAAACCGCGCGGCTGGCAAAGCCGGATGGTCAGCGGTGGCTTTGTGTGAAGCATGATTGCATCTTACGCTGATTGTAGGCCGGTTGATCGGACTGTGACTTCTGAGCTCTAGGCGCGAAATGAGGTGCGCGGCCCTGCCCTGTCAAGGGTAGTGGCGGCGATCATTGGTCTTTCGCCGGGCGGCGGAGCCAGGAGATAAGGACACCGGCAAGGGCGGCGGCAAGGCCGTACCAGGTTATCGCATATTGCAGATGGCTGTTCGGCAGGTCGATGACGGTGACGCCGCCGACCGGCAGCCCGCCGGGGTTGGGCGTGGCGTTCGCATCGATGAAGATCGGCACCAGCGCCGCACCTGCCGGCAGGCCGGCGCTCGAGGCCATCGCATCACGATCCTTCCAGTAGAAGATGTTCTTCTGCGGATCATTGTCGGGAAGCATCATCGAGGGCCTGGCCGGCAGCGGGTTGCGGGCGAGCCCCGTCACCGTCACTTCGCCCGTTACCTGCCCCTGCGGCCGCTTGGCTGGGTCCTTGAAATCGTAAGGCACGAAGCCGCGGTTGATCAGTACGAAACGGCCATCGTCGAGTTGCAGCGGCGTGAAGACATCGAAACCGGACTGGCCTTCCCAGGTGGCGAGGAAATGCCGCTCGCCTTGATGCAGGAAAGTGCCGGTCACCGTTACCGGCGTGTAGTCCACGTCGCGGGTGGCAGCAAACCGCTTTTCGACCTCGGCCAATGGCACAGGCGCCGAATGCGTGCGCTGGTCTATCGTCTGGAGAAGGCCCTCTTTCCAGTGCAGGCGCTGAACCTGCCAGGTGCCGAGCGCCAGCAGGATCAAAAACACGATGATACCCAGGCCGAGTGCCAATGCGCGCTTGGGCCGCGACCGGCCGGCCACCAAACCTGATGCCTCGCTCATTCGCCGCGGTCCAGCCGGCCCTCGGCCGCCTTGTTGCGGTATTGCAGCGTCAGCAGCACGCCCTTGATCAGCCGGAGCGCCGCCAGGCAAAGCACCAGCGTCAGCGGAATCCACAGCAGCAGATGCAGCCAGAGCGGCGGATTGAGCGTCACCTCCGTCCACAACGCCAGGCCGACGACGATGAAGCCGATGATCAGGATAACGAACACCGCCGGCCCGTCGCCGGCATCGGCGAAGGAATAATCGAGGCCGCAATTGGTGCAGCGATTGCCGACCGTGAGGAATCCAGAAAACAGCTTGCCCTCGCCGCAGCGCGGGCAGCGGCCATGCAGGCCGGCCGGGATCGGATCGATTGGTGGCCAGATCGCCTTGTCGTCGCTCATCGGATCATCCTAGGAGCATTTGCCGCAAAAGATAAGGCGGCCACGTCGCCGCAGCCGCCTTGTCGATTTCCTCAGGTCGATCTCAATGCGGTTCGATCATCGCGCCGTTCGATGCCCAGACGTAGATCGAGGCAAACAGGAACAGCCACACCACGTCGACGAAGTGCCAGTACCAGGCGGCGGCCTCGAAGCCGAAATGCTGCTTGGGCGTGAAGTCGCCCTTCATGGCGCGGATCAGGCAGACCAACAGGAAGATCGTGCCGATGATGACGTGGAAGCCGTGGAAGCCGGTCGCCATGAAGAAGGTGGCGCCGTAGATCGAATCCCTGAAGCCGAACGGCGCGTGCATGTACTCGTAGGCCTGCACCATGGTGAACAGCATGCCGAGGCCGACGGTCAGCACCAAGCCATTGATCAGGCCTTTGCGGTCGCCGTGGATGAGCGAGTGATGCGCCCATGTCACCGTGGTGCCCGACAGAAGCAGGATGACGGTGTTGTAGAGCGGCAGGTGGAAGGGGTCGAGAACTTCGATGCCCTTGGGCGGCCAGACGCCGCCGGTGAAGGCGGTGCGGGCGTATTGATGGACCTCGCCCGGAAACAGGCTGGCGTCGAAGAAGGCCCAAAACCAGGCGACGAAGAACATCACCTCGGAGGCAATGAACATGATCATGCCGTAGCGCAGATGCAGCGACACGACGCGGGTGTGGCGACCCTCATGCGCCTCCTTGATGGTGTCGGACCACCAGGCGAACATCGTGTAGATGACGATCAAAAGGCCGATGAAGAACAGCCACGGATTGGCAATGTTGAAACCGAAGATCGGGAAATCGCCGCCCTTGAGATACTGCATGTAACAGACGCCGCCGATCGCGGTCACCAGCGCCCCGACGGAGCCCAGAAAAGGCCACGGGCTCGGGTCGACGAGATGATAGTCATGCTGTGGTTTTGCGTGTGCGTCTGCCATATCAACCCCCGAGGCTTGCTTCGGTATCTGAAATCTTGTTGCGGCGGCCGTCGGCCGGCACCGATGATGCGACCGGCTTGGTCTTGTCGACCGGGAACATCGTGTAGGACAGGGTAATCGTCCTCAAATCCTTCAATTCCGGCGCGTTGACGATGTCGGGATCGACATAGAACACGACCGGCATGTCCAGCGTCTCGCCCGGCTTCAACGTCGTGTCGGTGAAGCAGAAACACTCGACCTTGTTGAAGTAAGGTCCGGCCAGTTCCGGCTGCACGTTGAAGGTGGCGCGTCCGGTGATGGGCCGGCTGAATTTGTTCGTCGCGCTGAAATGCGCCTCGGCGGTCTCGCCGATCTTGATGGTGATCGAGCGGTCGACCGGCTGGAATTGCCAGGGAACGCCGGCGGTGTTGGCATCAAAGCGGATGGTGATGTCGCGGTCGAGCACCCGATCGGCATATTGCTGGGTCGCCCGTTTGACGGTGCCGCCGTAGCCTGTCGCCTGGCAGAACATCGCATAGAGCGGCACCGCGGCGTAGGCCATGCCGATCATGCCGCCGAAGAACGCGATGCAGACGGCAGCGACGACGCGGTTCGTATTCTTCTTCGTAGGATCGGTGACTGTTTGCCTGGTCATCGTCAGCTCACATCGAGCCAGGGAAACTGTGGCCAAATTTCACGATGGTCGCGACGTAGAATATGACGACCAGCGCCGCCAGCGCCAAACCGATTGCGGCCGAGCGATTGCGGCGCGCCTTCTGCTGACGTTCGGTCAGTGTGACCAGTTCAAGCTGCTTTTCGGCCATGCTCATGCTCCGCCGATGGTCAGCGCGCGCGCGACGACGCAATCGCCAAGGTAGGTGGCGAAGATAGCGAAGAGATAAAGCAGCGAATAGCCGAACAAGGCCTTGGCCGGCTTCATCGCCCTGTCGTCATCGGCCATTTGCAGCACCTTCCACGCATACCAGACGAAGCCGGCGCCGAGCAGCAATGCAACGATGCCATAGGCCGGCGTGGTGAAGCCAAGAACCCATGGCAGCACGCCAACTGGCGCGAGGACCAGCGCATAGGCAAAGGTCTGGCGCCTGGTCGCGGGATGGCCGGCGACATTCGGCATCATCGGAATGCCTGCCTTGGCGTAGTCCTCCGACTTGAACAGCGCGAGCGCCCAGAAATGCGGTGGCGTCCACAGGAAGATGATCAGGAACAGCACCAAGCTTTCGAGGCTGACCGATCCGGTTACCGCCGCCCAGCCGATGACCGGCGGAATGGCGCCGGCAGCACCGCCGATGACGATGTTCTGCGGCGTCCGGCGCTTCAGCCACATCGTATAGATGACAGCATAGAAAAAGATGGTGAAGGCCAGAAGCGATGCGGCCAACCAGTTGACCAGCACGCCGAGCGTCATCACCGACAGAACCGAAAGCACCAGCCCGAAACTCAATGCCTCGCCTGGCCGGATGCGGCCGGCCGGCACGGGACGGCCGGCGGTGCGCGTCATCACCGCATCGATGTCTGCGTCGTACCACATGTTGAGCGCACCGGACGCGCCAGCACCAATGGCAATAGCCAGGATCGCGATCACCGCCAGCAGCGGATTGATGGTCACCGGAGCGGCGACCATGCCGACAAACGCGGTGAACACCACCAGCGACATGACGCGCGGCTTCAGCAGGGCGAAGAAATCGCCCGCCGTCGCTTCCGACATGCGGAAGCCTGGCTCGTCAATCAGTCTGTCTTCGGCAAGGGCCATGCGTACTTAAAGTCCATCATTCCGTTGGCCAAAACCGCCGGTCGGCCGGCGGTTCCGTATTAAAGGAGGCAACCGCCTACTTGATCTTCGGCAACTGTTCCCACTGGTGGAACGGCGGCGGCGAAGGCAGCTGCCATTCCAGCGTGGTCGCACCCTCGCCCCAAGGATTGGCGCCGGCGACACGCTTCTTCTGGAACGCCTCGAAGACGCCGAACAGGAAAATGACGACGCCGACAGCCGAGATGTACGAGCCGTAGGACGACACCATATTCCAGCCGGCGAAGGCATCCGGATAGTCGATATAGCGACGCGGCATACCGGAAAGGCCGAGGAAGTGCTGCGGGAAAAAAACCAGGTTGACGCCGACGAAAGTGACCCAGAAGTGGGTGTTGGCGATCACCGGCGAATACATGTAGCCGGTCATTTTCGGGAACCAGTAGTACCAGCCGGCGAAGATGGCGAAGACCGCGCCCAGCGACAGCACGTAGTGGAAGTGCGCGACCACGAAATAGGTGTCGTGCAGCGGGCGGTCGAGGCCGGCATTGGCCAGCTGCACGCCGGTGACGCCGCCAACAGTGAACAGGAAGATGAAGCCGATCGCCCACAGCATCGGCGTCTTGAGCGAAATCGACCCGCCCCACATAGTGGCGATCCACGAGAAGATCTTCACACCCGTCGGCACCGCGATGACCATGGTGGCAAAGACGAAATAGCGCTGTGTGTCGAGTGACAGGCCCGTCGTGTACATGTGGTGGGCCCAGACGATGAAGCCCACTGCGCCGATGGCAACCATCGCATAGGCCATGCCTAGATAACCGAACACTGGCTTCCTCGAAAAGGTCGAGATGATGTGGCTGATGATGCCGAAACCCGGGAGGATCAGAATGTAGACCTCCGGATGGCCGAAGAACCAGAACAGGTGCTGGAACAGGATCGGATCGCCGCCGCCGTCCGGGGCGAAGAAGGTGGTGCCGAAATTGCGGTCGGTCAACAGCATGGTGATGCCGCCGGCCAACACTGGAAGCGACAGAAGCAGCAGGAAGGCGGTGATCAACACCGACCAGGCGAACAGCGGCATCTTGTGCATGGTCATGCCGGGCGCGCGCATGTTGAAGATGGTGGTGATGAAGTTGATGGCGCCAAGAATCGAGGAGGCGCCGGCGATGTGGATTGAAAGGATCGCCAGGTCCATGGCCGGTCCGGGCTGGCCCGATGTCGATAGCGGCGGATAAAGCGTCCAGCCGCCGCCGACGCCGTAGGCGCCGGGCGCACTCGGGACGAAGGCGGAGATAATCAGCAGGATGAAAGCCGGCGGCAGCAGCCAGAACGAGACGTTGTTCATGCGCGGGAAGGCCATGTCCGGCGCGCCGATCATGATCGGCACCATCCAGTTGGCAAAACCGCCTATCAGCGCCGGCATCACCATGAAGAAGATCATGATCAGCGCATGCGCCGTGGTGAAAGCATTGTACATGCTCTTGCCGCCGTCGATAGCGGCGTCACCATTCATGCCGTAGACCATCTGCGCCAGGCCAGTGAATATCTGGATGCCCGGCTCCTGCAATTCCATGCGCATGACGACCGACAAGGCGCCACCGATGCAGCCCGCCATGATCGCGAAGATCAGATAAAGCGTGCCAATGTCCTTGTGGTTGGTCGAATACACCCACCGGACCCAGCCATGATACGGCTTGTGGTCGTGGTCGTCGTGAACTGCAGCGTCTGCCATGATCGGCTCCGTTCCCTGAATCTTTTCTGGTCGCGGCATCAGTTGCCGGCGGCCGCTACCTTGTTCGTGCCATCGACCTCGGCCATCAGCGCCTTGTTGGCGCCGGGAAGGTCGGTCTTGGCTGCCGCCAGCCAGGTCTTGTATTGCGCATCGGAGACGACGCGAATAGCGATCGGCATGAAGGCGTGGTCCTTGCCGCAGAGTTCGGAACACTGGCCATAATAGAGGCCTTCCTTGTCGGCCTTGAACCACACCTCGTTGATGCGGCCCGGCACCGCATCGGTCTTGATGCCGAAGGACGGCATGGCAAACGCGTGAATGACGTCGGTCGCCGTCACCAGCACCCGGGTCATGGTGTTGACCGGCACCACCATCTCATTGTCGACGGCGAGCAGGCGCGGATACGCGGCGCGATCTTCCTTGCCGGCAGCAGCCCTGTCGGCATCCTGAAGGATCGCGGAATTGAAGGAAAGCGTATTGTCGACCTGGTATTCGTAGTCCCAGTTCCACTGATTTCCGGTCGCCTTGACGGTCAGCTTGGCTTCTTCCGGCGGCGTGTACTGCGCGGTCAGCAGCTGGAACGAGGGAATGGCGAGACAGAGCAGGATCACGACGGGACCGACAGTCCAGATGACCTCGATCAGCGTGTTGTGGCTGGTGCGCGACGGGGTCGGGTTGACGCTCGCCCGGAACCGCAAAATGCAGTAGGCGATCAGGAAAAGCACCAAGGCGGTGATCACAATGATGAACGCGAACGAGTAGTTCCCGAACCACTCGATCTGCCTCATAATGTCGGTCGCCGCAGGCTGAAAACTGGTTTCCCAAGGCTGGGGCTGGGCTGCACGAGCCGATGCAGCGGCAAACAACGTGGCGGCGGCACTAGCTACGATTTTGGCGGTTGCCAGGAATTTTCTCATCGCCCTCGTTATCTCCCAGTTCCTCGCGATCGGACCGCAAGAATGTCGAACAATGCCGGGACGGGAATCCCGGACAATTCAAGGCTGGTTCAAACCATACTCTATTTGCCTCCGCAAGAAAGGAGCGCCGGAACCCGTGCGGCATTTTTGCGCGCAAGCGCGGCGCTGGCTTCGTGCGGTGATGGCTCGCCGCGAATCACCAGAGCGGCATCCGAGTAGAATGAGCCGCGCGGCGCGCGGAACCGTCGCAATTAGGGCGAAATTGGCACTGAAAAGCGCATTGTCGCCTGTGTCGGGGCAGATCGCCGGGGTCTCGTCCTTTACTTGGGTTTAGTGCGGCTTAAAGTGCCGTGATTCGCAATGGAGCCGTCATGAACCCTTGGCTTTCGAGAACCTTGGCGAAGGTCATCCTTGTTGCCGCCGCAATAGCCTTGCCCGGCGCCGGCCTGGCCAATGCCGCGCAGCCAAGCGGCACGGTGAAGTCGACGCATGGGGCGTGGTCGATCATCTGCGATACGCCGGCCGGTGCTACGTCCGAACAATGCGTGATGATGCAGAACGTCGTCGCCGAGGACCGCCCGGAAATGGGTCTTTCCGTCGTCGTGCTGCGTACAGCCGACAATAAGGCCGAAATCCTTCGCGTGCTGGCGCCGCTCGGCGTGCTGTTGCCCAACGGGCTCGGCCTCAATGTCGACGGCAAGGATATCGGCCGCGCCTATTTCGTGCGCTGTTTCCAGGACGGCTGCTACGCCGAGGTCATCCTGGAAAAGCCGCTGCTCGACACGCTGAAGACCGGTACGTCCGCCACCTTCATCGTCTTCCAGACGCCGGAGGAGGGCATCGGCATTCCCGTCGACCTCAAGGGTTTCGCCGACGGCTTTGCCGCCCTGCCTTGAGGCTGCACGTTGACGCTGAAACTGCTCGATGCGGACGACTTCGAGATATTCAGGCGAATTCGCCTGGAGGCTTTGCGCGCTGCGCCCGAAGCCTTCGCCAGCAGCGCAGCGGAATGGGAGCAACTTCCCGACGAGGAATGGCGGCGGCGCCTGACGAACAACCTGGTTGTCGTCAGCTTTCGGAGCGGGGAACCTGTCGGCATAATGGGCCTGATGCGCCAGCCGGCCAGCAAGATGGCGCACCGCGCGACGATCGTCATGGTCTATTTGCGCGGCAGCGAGCGTGGCGGCGGATACGCCGTCAAGATGCTCAATCTGCTGCTCGATCACGCCCGAGCATTGGGCATAAGGCAGGTCGAGCTGGCTGTAAGTGCTGAAAATCCAGCGGCCATACGATTCTATCAACGAGAAGGTTTTCACGAAGTAGGCTGCATACCGGCCGGCTTTCTTCATGAAGGCAGGGAGATCGACGAAATCATGATGGCACGCCGCTTGACTTAGGTCGTGGTGTTCCACCGTGAAGTTGCCGAACGGCGCCCAGGCGCCTACATGCCGTAAATCACTTCTCAAGAGGCCAGCGCCATGAACAGCCTGATCGGCCAATTCGACATTTCCGACGATCGCATCAAGCAGATCGTCGCCGAGACTATAAACGGCGCCGACGACGGTGAACTGTTTCTCGAATACAGCGAAAGCGAAGCGCTGATGTTCGACAATGGCAAGCTGAAGACCGCCAATTTCAACACCGACCAGGGTTTTGGCCTGCGCGCAGTCGCCGGCGAGGCCAGCGGCTACGCCCATTCCAGTGATCTCTCCGAAGCCTCGCTGCTGCGCGCCGCCGACGCGGTTTCGACGGTGAAGAGCGGCTATTCCGGCAGGCTTGCTGCGGCTCCCGCCCGCACCAACCGCCATCTCTACGGTGACGGAAACCCTATCCCCTCGCCTTCCTTCGAGACCAAGGCCAAGCTGCTTCAGGAAATCGATGCCTGGCTGCGATCGGAGGACCCGCGCGTCCGGCAGGTGACGGCGTCGCTCGCCGCCTCTTGGCAGCATGTCGAGATCGTGCGCGCTGATGGCCAGATGGTCCGCGACATCCGCCCGCTGGTCAGGATCAACGTGTCGGTGGTGGTCGGCGACGGTGACCGCCAGGAGAGCGGCTCCTACGGCATGGGCGGGCGCAAGGATTTTGGCGAGTTCCTGATCGAGGACAGCTGGAAGCATGCGGCCAAGGAGGCGCTGCGGCAAGCACTGGTCAATCTCGAAGCGGTTCCCGCGCCTGCCGGCACTTTCGACATCGTGCTGTCGAGCGGCTGGCCGGGCGTCATGCTGCACGAGGCCGTCGGCCACGGGCTGGAAGGCGATTTCAACCGCAAGAAGACGTCTGCCTTCGCCGGCCTGCTTGGCCAGCAGGTGGCGGCGAAAGGCGTCACCGTCGTCGACGACGGCACCATTCCCGAACGGCGTGGTTCGCTGACCGTCGACGATGAAGGCACGCCTTCTGCCCACAACGTGTTGATCGACGATGGCAAGCTGGTCGGTTACATGCAGGACCGCCAGAACGCGCGTCTGATGGGCATGAAAGCCACCGGCAACGGGCGGCGCCAAGGTTACGCACACGAGCCGATGCCGCGCATGACCAACACCTACATGACCGCAGGCGACATGGAGCCGGAGGAAATCATTGCCTCGGTCAAGAACGGCATCTATGCCGTGTCGTTCGGCGGCGGCCAGGTCGACATCACTTCGGGCAAGTTCGTGTTCGGTTGCACCGAGGCCTACATGATCGAGAACGGCAAGGTAACGCAGCCGATCAAGGGCGCCATGCTGATCGGCAACGGGCCGGATGCCATGCATCGTGTGGCGATGATCGGTAACGACATGACGCTCGACACCGGCATCGGCATGTGCGGCAAGGCCGGACAGGGCGTGCCGGTCGGCGTCGGCCAGCCGCATCTCAGGATGAACCAGATGACGGTCGGCGGCACCAGGGTTTGATGCGGCCGGCGGTCCGGCATCGCTGTTTCGAACACCCTGTCCGTCCTGTCGTCCCATTGAGCTATTCGAGCCTTGAATTGGGCGCGATCTTCACTTATCTTACGTTCGTCTTACATCCAGAGGAGCGCCATCATGGCTGCCGCGGAAAAGCTCGTGACCACCGTCTCGACCAAGGGACAGGTCATCCTGCCCAGTTCGATCCGGAAACGGAGAGAATGGGACGCCGGCACACGCCTTCTGGTCGAAGATACCCCGGAGGGAGTGCTACTGAAGCCTGCGCCAGTCTTCGCCGAGACGCGGCCAGAGGACGTGTTTGGATCGCTGCGCTATAGCGGCAGACCGAAGACGTTGGAAGAAATGGACGCGGGCGTGCTCGCCGAAGCGCGGCGGCGCCATGCTCGCGATTGATACCAACCTGATCGTCCGCTACCTGACGGACGATCACCCGACTCAGTCTTCCCGCGCCCGCGCGTTGATCGATAGCCAGCCAGTCTTTGTCGCCGTCACGGTAATGCTGGAGGTCGAGTGGGTGTTGCGCAGCGCCTACGGTTTGGCACCGCTCGAAATCGCCCGCACGCTACGGGCGTTTAGCGGGCTCCCTACGGTAGAGGTGGAAGACGGGACGGTCGTGTCGTCCGCGCTCGACCTCTCGGAAAGGGGATTGGATTTCGCTGATGCGCTGCATCTGGGCAAATCTGCTCACTGCGTTGGCTTCGCGACTTTTGATCGTAAGTTCGTCACGGCAGCGCAGGCGGCTGGATATGACGGCGTGCAAGAAGCATAGCAGTTTATGGCCACCCAGCCTGGCATGAAGGCGACCGTTCAGGCATAGATACCGGAACGAGCGGCCTGCAGGTAAGCGAGAACCTTATCCGTCTTGCCTTCGCGAACCAGATCATAGGCGGTCTTTCCCACCCAGCCGGGATCGGCTGATGTTTGAACCAGATCGCTGCACGCACTTGATCGCCGGTCATCTCGCCGGCCGTCGCCAGAATACGAATGATGGGGCTCAATGCGGCGTCGACCTTGCGCGCTCCGGTCTTAGCGGCAAACGTGTCGCGGGCGATGCCGCTCAGGCCCGCCAGTTCCCGAGCAGTTCAGCCATCCGCTTCGACGAGAGAAACGGCGTCCGCTCCTCGCCGCAGCGCGATGCCGAAATATCAAAGGCTTTGGCCCATTATAAATTTCCTAGAATATTTGACCGGCGTACGCTCAAATGCGCTTTTTTAGTGCGCATTTCACGCCCGATAAATGCTGCTAGCGCCTTCTCTTGGGCTTCTCCAGCAATGCCACTGCCTCGACATGTGGCGACCACAGGAACTGGTCGATCGGGGTTACGCTCTTCAGGGCGTAACCGCCATCGAGGAGGATGCGAAGATCCCGCGCCAGCGTTGCCGGATTGCAGGACACCGCGGCGACCAGCGGCACGTCGGAGCGCGCGATCTGCTTCGACTGGTCCTCGGCGCCGGCGCGGGGCGGGTCGAAGACTACGCCGTCAAAGGCATTCAACTCCTTGAATGTGAGCGGCCTCCGGAACAGGTCGCGACGTTCGCCGGTCACCCGCTTCAGGCCGCTGGCGAAACGGAATGCCCGGTCGAGCGCCGCGAGTGCTGCCGCATCGCCTTCCACCGCGTGAACCTCCGATCTTGCGGCCAGGCGCAGCGCGAAGCTGCCGCAGCCGGCGAAGAGATCGGCGACCTTTTTGGCGCGCGCGAAATGCTGGCCGACAATGTTGGCCATCGCCTGTTCGGCAGCCTCGGTTGCCTGCAGGAAAGCGCCCGGAGGCACTGCGACGGCGACGCCATCAAACAGGACGACCGGTTTCTTTGGTTCGATAATGATCTCGCCGTCGATCGACAGCCTGGCTAGCCCCTCGGCCACGACGAAGTTGGACGCGACGCGGCGCTGGTTCTCGCCGAGCTTGCCGGAATCGTGAACCGCGACATCGAGGCCGGAACCGGTCACCGTCACCGCCATGTGGAACGATTTGGTCGTGGCGCAGATCAGTCCGGCAAGCATCCTCAAACGGTCGAGCGCAGCGACGATCTGCGGCAGCGAGATGGGGCATTCCTCGATCGAAATGATCTCGGATGACAGCGCGCGAACGAAACCGAACTGCATTCCCGCCTCGCTCCGCCGGGCGGTGAAGACGACGCGGCGGCGCGTGTGCGGCGCGCACGGCACCGGCGCGCCGACATCGCAAGCGATGCCCTTGCTCTTCAGCGCATGCACGACCTTTTCGCGCTTCCACCGGTGGTAGGCTTCAGTCTCGAGATGCTGGACGGCGCAGCCGCCGCATGCGCCGAAATGCCGGCACGGCGGATCGACCCGCAACGGCGAAGCCTCAAGGACCGACATCAAGGTGGCGCGATCTTTCTCCCGCGCGGCGGTGACGACCTCTCCCGGCAGCGCGAACGGAATGAAAACCTCGCCGGTTTCCGTCTCGGCGATGCCGTCGCCCTGCGAGCCCAACCTTGCGATCGTGAAACGGGTGCTCATCGCTTCTGGGTCTCGACGTCCTTGATGCCGCCGAGTAGGAACTCGCGGTTGCCGTCGCCGCCTTCTATCGGCGACAGATGCAGCCCCAGCGAGCGCCAGCCGGGAATGGCATCGAGCCAGTCCTGCATCAGGCCGGCAATGCGCGCCGCATCATAGGGGTCCTTCAACAGGCCGCCCTTGCCGATCGCCTCGCGGCCGGCCTCGAACTGCGGCTTGACCAGAAACACAGCCTTTGCGCCGTTCCCGGCCAAGGCAAGCGCCGGCGGCAGCGCCAGTTTCAGCGAGATGAAGCTGACGTCCGAGACGATGAAATCCGGCACACGGCCGCCGAGATCGGCTGCCGACAGTTCGCGCGCATTCAGGCCTTCAATTACCGTCACGCGCGGATCGCCGGCAACATCGGAGTGCATCTGGCCGTGCCCGACATCGATCGCCGTGACATGCGCCGCGCCGCGTTCGAGCAGCACCTGCGTGAAGCCGCCGGTCGAGGCGCCGACATCGAGGGCTTCGCTGCCGGTGGGGTCGAGGCCGAAATGGTCGAGACCAGCCTTCAGCTTCAGTGCGGCGCGCGACACGTAACCTTGCGCCGGATCGTCAACGACGATGTTGCACTCAGGCAGAACGGCCTGGCTTGGCTTGCGGGCGACGATGCCATCGACCGTCACGGTGCCGCGCGCCACGGCATCGCGGGCACGCGAGCGGCTGGCAAACAGGCCGCGGTGGACGAGCAATTCGTCGAGCCTCTGGCGTATGCTGGCTGGCGGAAGGGAAGTCATCGGCCTTCATGGCGAATGCCAACGATGATGGCAAGGATATTGGCGATGAGACAAGGCATGGCTGGAAAAGCGGTGAACGCATCAAGCCGCTCCGCTACCAGTCGAACCTCGCGCCAGGCGCGACGCAATGCTAAGAACGAGATGCCGTTTTGTGGTCGAAACGCGGAGGAGGAAATGCTGACGGGAACCTGCCACTGCGGTGCCGCCCGCTGGACCCTGGAGGGCGATCCCGGTTCGGTCACTGCCTGCAACTGCACACTTTGCCGCCGCTACGGCACGCTCTGGGCTTACGACTATATCGACGAACGCATCCGCCTTGCCGGGCCCGTAAGCGCCTATAGTCGCGTCGGAAAGGCTCATCCTTCACTTGAGATTCTCTTCTGTCCAACGTGCGCTTGCGTCCTGGCCTGGCGCGGTTTGCGTCCCGATGCGGCTGGGCGCTACCGCATCGCCGTCAATGTGAGGCTTGCGCCGCCCGAGGCCGTCGCCGATCTCCCGATCGACCATTTCGATGGTCTCGATACATTCGAGGATTTGCCGAGAGATGGTCGCTGCGTGCGGGATATGTGGTTCTAGTTTCTAGAGTCTCTTCGGGATCATGCTTTAGAATATCTTCCGCGAAACCCGCCGTTCGACGGCCGGCGTCAGACCGTCGCTGCTGTCGCCGGACACCTGCGTGCGCGGCCGGAAACCAGCAGCGTAAACAGCACGTTACGACTGTTCGCCGGCAATTTGATTCAAGCAGTTGAGATTTTGATTCAGACCGGCATCTTGCAGCCAAGTTGAATCGCTTCGGCGTCGCGGGACATGCGTCTAAAAACTAGGCGCGCTGGGCCTGCGCGGTATGCCCCAACGCCACGAACACAGTGCGCACGATGCCGGCGCTGTCCAGCCCGGCATCGGCATACATCTTTTCCGGCTTGGCATGGTCGACGAAGGCGTCGGGCAGCACGAGCGGGCGCACCTTCAAGCCGCTCTCCAGCAGCCCTTCATGGGCCAGGAACTGCAGCACATGGCTGGCGAAGCCGCCGACCGCGCCCTCTTCCACCGTCACCAGGATCTCGTGCGAACGGGCCAGCCGCCGGATCAGGTCCTCGTCGAGCGGCTTGGCAAAACGGGCATCGGCGACCGTGGTCGAAAGCCCGGCCGCGCCAAGCTCCTCGGCCGCGGCAAGGCAATCCTGCAGCCTGGTGCCGAAGGAAAGCAGCGCAACCTTGGTGCCTTCCCTGACGATCCGGCCCTTGCCGATCTCCAATACCGAGCCTCGTTGCGGCATCTCGACGCCAACGCCGTTGCCGCGCGGGTAGCGGAAGGCGATCGGGCCGTCATCGAAGCTTGCAGCGGTGCGTACCATGTGGCGCAGCTCGGCCTCATCGGCCGCGGCCATGACGACGAAACCGGGCAGCGTCGCCAGGAAGGTCGTGTCGAAGGCGCCGCAATGGGTGGCACCATCGGCGCCGACGAAGCCGGCGCGGTCGATCGGAAAGCGCACCGGCAATTTCTGGATCGCCACGTCGTGGACGACCTGGTCGTAGGCGCGCTGGAGAAAGGTCGAGTAGATCGCGGCGAAAGGCTTGAAGCCTTCCGTGGCAAGGCCGGCGGCGAAGGTAACCGCATGCTGCTCGGCGATGCCGACATCGAAGGTCCTCGCCGGAAACGCTTCGCCGAACAGGTCAAGCCCGGTGCCGTTCGGCATGGCGGCGGTGATGGCGACGATGCGGTCGTCCTCTCGGGCCTCCTGGATCAGACTTTCGGCAAACACCTTCGTATAGCTCGGCGCATTGGCGGGCGCCTTGGCCTGGGCGCCGGTGATGACGTCGAATTTGTTGACGCCATGATATTTGTCGGCCGCGGCCTCGGCCGGGGCGTAGCCCTTGCCCTTCTGGGTCACGACATGGATCAGCACCGGGCCGTCGGCATTGTCGCGGACGTTCTTCAGCACCGGGATCAGGTGCTCGAGGTTGTGACCGTCGATCGGACCGATGTGGTAGAAACCCATCTCCTCGAACAGCGTGCCGCCGGTGACGTAACCGCGCGCGTGCTCGACCGCGCGCTTGATGGCGCGATCGGCGCGCTCGCCAAGATAGGACGTCAGCTTCTTGCCGAAATCGCGCAACCCAAGATAGGTCTTGCCTGAGGCGAGCCGCGCCAGATAGGCGCTCATCGCACCGGTCGGCGGGGCGATCGACATGTCGTTGTCGTTCAAGATGACGATCAGCCGGGCATCGAGTGCGCCGGCATTGTTCATCGCCTCGTAGGCCATGCCGGCCGACATGGCGCCGTCGCCGATGACGGCAATGACATTGTTGCGGCCATCGGACAGATCGCGCGCCATCGCCATGCCGAGGCCGGCTGAAATCGAGGTTGAGGAGTGGGCTGCGCCAAACGGATCGTATTCGCTCTCGACGCGACGCGTGAAGCCGGACAGGCCGCCCTCCTGCCGCAGCGTGCGGATGCGGTCGCGGCGGCCGGTCAGGATCTTGTGCGGATAGGCCTGGTGGCCGACGTCCCAGATCAGCCGGTCGTCCGGCGTGTTGAAGACGTAGTGCAGCGCGACAGTCAGTTCGACCACGCCGAGGCCGGCGCCGAGATGGCCGCCGGTGTGGGAAACGACGTCGATCAGTTCGGCGCGAAGCTCTGACGCCAGCTGCGGCAGGTCGGCTTCGGCAAGCGTGCGCAAATCGGCTGGGACGCGGACCTTGTCGAGAAGCGGCGTATCGGGCTTTGCGTTCACTGTTTGCGAGCCTGGTCAGATTTTCTGTTCATCGTGAAATATGCCGCTGGCCGGCGAATGTAAATGTGGCGGTAACGCGCATCAGCTTTCGGGCAGCGGGATGAACTCTTGCTCGTCTCCAGGAACGATATCGAAGCGGCCCGTCTTCCATTCTTCTTTCGCCTGCTCGATGCGTTCCTTTGAGGACGATACGAAATTCCACCAGATATAACGTTTCGAACCGAGCGAAGCGCCGCCAAACAGCATGAAATGGGCGCCGCCCTCCGATGAAACAACGATCTCATCGCCGGGCCGGAAAACCAGCAGCCGCTCGGCCGGGAAGCGGTCACCGGATATCGAAACCTCGCCTGCCAGCGTATAGATGGCGCGCTCCTCGGCGTCGGCCGGGATCTTCACGCTGGCACCCGGCGCCAACCTGAGATCGGCATAGAGCGTGTCCGAAGCGGTGGCGACCGGGGAGCGCAGCCCGGACAATGCACCGATGACGATACGGCCGCTGACACCCTCTGCATCGATTTCGGGCAGGCGCAGGGCCGCGGTGTTTTCGAAGACCGGCGCGACCTCTTCCTTGCCGTCCGGCAGCGCCAGCCATGTCTGCAGGCCGGAAACCGACATCGGCAAGCCGCGCAGTTCTTCCGGCGTGCGCTCCGAATGGACGATGCCGCGGCCGGCGGTCATCAAATTCACGTCGCCGGGCTGGATCACCATCTCGGTGCCGAGCGAATCGCGGTGCCTGATCTTGCCGTCGAACAGGTAAGTCACCGTCGACAGGCCGATATGCGGATGCGGGCGCACGTCGAGCGCCTGGCCGGCCCGCAGAACGGCTGGACCCATGCGGTCGAAGAAGATGAAGGGTCCGACCAGCCGGCGCCTGGCCGTCGGCAAGGCGCGGCGAACCTGAAATCCGCCGATGTCCTTGGCATTCGGAATGACCATCAGTTCGATCTGATCGCTGGCGAAGGCATCGCCCATCTGCGGATCGTTTCCGGGAAAGAAGCTCACGCGGTCCCCTCAGGCGAAGCGAAGTGCAGATTTGGCCTTCGCCTTGGCCGCCACCTCTTCGCGATTGCGCGGATGCTGCGTCGTCTCGAGGCTGTCGAGCAATTCACGCGCCGAGGCGGCAATGGCCTCGACGGCATGGTCGAACGCATGCTGGTTCTGTTTCGACGGCCGTGTCGTTCCGCTCAGCTTGCGGACAAACTGAAGTGCGGCATCGCGGACCTCGTCATTGGTTGCCGGCGGATCGAAATTGAACAGGGTTTTGATGTTTCTGCACATCGTTCGCAATCTCCTCTCGTCCTGGAGCCGTTTCAAACGGGATGAGTTTTACCCTCAATCGTGATGATGTCCAAAGCCGGTAAGCACAATCGTCGTTCGAGGCCGCGCCTCAGTCCGCATCCAGCGGCTCTGTCCCCACCGGCTTGCCGTCACGCGACAGCCTGATTTTCTCGACCTTGTCCTCGGCCGCTTTCAGCAGCCGGTCGCAATGCGCCTTCAGCGCCTCGCCGCGCTCGTAAATGCGGATCGACTGGTCGAGCGGCACGTCGCCGCGCTCCAGATCGTCGACGATCCGTTCCAGCGCCTCGAGCGCCTGCTCGAAGCTCATCGCCTTGACGTCCTCGTTGGTCTCACCAGCCATCATCTATCCCTTCATCAGCCGCCCGACATGGGCGGCGACCGAAAATGCCAATCCCTGCAGATCGTAGCCGCCCTCGAGAACGCTGACGAGCCGGTTGCGGCTATGGCGCCCGGCTCGTTCGAGCAACTGGCCGGTCGCCCAGTCGAAATCATCCTCGGTCAGGTTGATCTCGGCCAGCGGATCGCGGTGGTGGGCGTCGAAACCGGCGGAGATGATGATGAGATCGGGCGCAAAATTGTCGAGCGCCGGCAGGATGCGTGACAGAAAGGCGTCACGGAAAACATCGCTGCCGCTCTGCGGCGCCAGCGGCGCGTTGACGATGTTGCCGGCGCCGGTTTCGCTCGCGGCGCCGGTTCCCGGGTAAAGCGGCATCTGGTGTGTCGAGCAATAGAGCACCGACGGATCGTCCCAGAAGATGTCCTGCGTGCCGTTGCCGTGATGCACATCCCAGTCGACGACGGCGACACGGCCGGCGCCATGGTTCTTCTGCGCGTAGCGTGCCGCGATCGCCGCGGTGTTGAACAGGCAAAAACCCATGGAGGTGGTCTTTTCGGCATGATGGCCGGGCGGCCGTGCGGCGACGAAGACGTTCTCGGCACGGCCGGTGAAGACGTCATCGACCGCGGCGTTGGCAGCTCCGATCGCGGTCACGGCAGCCTGCCAGCTCTTCGGGCTGGCGGTGGTATCGGCGTCGATACGGGCGATGCCGGTGTCCGGTATCGCTGCACGGACACGTTCGACGAATTCGGGCGGATGCGCGTAGAGAATGGTTGCCTCGTCGCCTTCAGGCGCCTGGACGCGATCGAGCGCCGCGAAGGCCTCGTCGTCAAGCACACGCTCTATGGCGCGCAGACGGTCCGGCCGCTCCGGATGACCGGGCGGTGTTATGTGCTCGAGGAAAATCGGATGCGTGTAAAGTCTCGTGACCATGCCCCGATATAGGCGCGCCTTACCGCTTTGGCCATGTTTTCGCGCGCTGGTGACGCGATGTTCAACAGGGTTTAGGCAACCGGCGTCGGCCGAGCCCACCGCGAGCCGCCTGGGATTGGCGAAAAGATGATCTCAGGCCGGTGATCGGTCAACCTCGGGCTGCATCGCTGACGGTCGATCAGGTTGATGCAGCCTGCCGGTGCGATTGAGCAGCCCCTCCAGAAGAACCTTGAACGCCTTCACTGCCTTCTTCGACGTCGCTTCGGGATCGTTCGAATTTGCGATCCACTGCGCCGCATGCAGCGAGGCGCCGCTGACCAGCCTTGCCGCGGCTTCGGGATCGACGGCGAGAATTGTCCCCTCGTCGCTCAGTCTTTGCAGGCTCTCTGTCATCGAGCGGATGCATGTGCTCTGGCTTGGCCATTGCGATGGATCGCCGAGCACCGCCGGCCCGTCGCGAAGCACGATACGCTGGATCTCCGGCTCCAGCGCCATCTCGATATAGGCGGTGCATTCGTCGACAAAGCCCTGCCAGAGATTGTCCGGCTTGGCCGAAACGACCTTCAGCCGGGCTGCCATTTCGGCGTCGATCTCGGCGATAACCGCCTGGAGCAGGCCCTTCTTGTCGCCGAAGTGATGATAGAGCGCACCGCGCGTCAGCCCGGCCGATGCCGTGAAGTTATCCATCGAGGCTTCGGCATAGCCGAGCGTGCCGAAGGCCTGGCGCGCCGCGGCAATCAGTTTGGCGCGGGTCTCGGCAATCATCTCCTTGCGTGGTTTGTGCATGCACTGGCCCTATTAACATACGCTTCGCATGCCAATTGACATACGCCACGTATGATCTATTTAAACTCATACGCTACGTATGTAATCGCCGAACCGGCCGTTGTCGAGGAGCCAGACCATGCAAAATCCCTATTCCCAGATCTTTCGCGCGCCGGGCGCCAAGGGCTTTGCTGCCGCCGGGTTCGTTGCCCGGCTGCCGATGGCCATGGCTCCGATCGGGATCGTCGCAATGCTGTCGCAGACCGATGGCCAATACTGGCTGGCCGGTGCCGTTTCCGCGACATATGCGCTGGCCAACGCTTTCGTCGCCCCGCAGGTATCGCGACTGGTGGACCGCCTCGGCCAGACGCGGATTGTGGTGCCGACCACCATGATTTCCGCGCTCGCCTTCGCGATCCTGATTGCAGCGACCAATCAGCATTGGCCGATATGGACGCTATTCGTCTCGGCGCTGCTCGCCGCCGTCATGCCCAGCATCCCGGCAATGGTGCGCGCACGCTGGACCGAAATCTTCCGCAACCGCCCCGAGTTGAACACGGCGTTCGCCTTCGAGTCGGCGGCGGACGAACTGGTCTACATCGCCGGCGCATCGCTGTCGGTCGGACTGAGTGTCGCGCTTTTCCCGGAAGCGGGAGTGCTCGCGAGCACATTGTTCCTGGCCTTCGGTTCGACGGCCTTCATCCTGCAGCGCTCGACCGAACCGCGAGCGCGACCGGTGGAACACGGTTCGGGCGGCTCGGCAATCCGCCTGCGGCCGGTCCAGATCATCACCTTGGCCCTGATCTTCATCGGCGCGACCTTCGCCACCACGGAGGTGAGCACCGTGGCGATCACCAAGGAGCTTGGCCAGCCGGGCGCCGCCAGCTTCGTCATCGGCGTCTACGCGCTCGGATCGTTCGTCGTCGGCATCGTCATCGGCGCCCTGAACCTGAAAGTGCCGCTGCAGATTCAGCTTGCCATCGCAATCGCCATCATTGCGCTCACCACGCTGCCGCTGCTCGTCGCCGACACCGTGCCGCTGCTGGCACTGGCCGTCTTCGTCAGCGGCGTGGCAATCTCGCCGACCTTCATCACGGCATTCGGCCTGATCGAGCGGCGCGTGCCGGAGGCGGTGCTGACCGAGGGCGTGACCTGGGTGATGACCGGCATCGGCATCGGCATGGCGCTCGGCTCCTTCGCCGCCGGCTGGGTGGTGGACGCTTTCGGCGCGCAGAACGGGTTCTGGGTATCGGTGGCATCGGGCACAATCGCTTTGGCCATCGTGCTCGCCGGCCAGCGCAGCCTTGCCGCGCCGAACTGCGACATGGCGGCATGCGACGCAGCCGCGGTCGCTGCGGAATAGTTTCCGGTGCGTCCGGCCCCGAGCCGGGGCCGGACGCATACCAGCACCGTGAGAATGGCCTAAAGAATCTCGGTCTTGGCGATGTGGATGCCAAAACCTTCGAGGCCGACATAATGGCGCTCGCGCGAGGCGATCAGATTTATCGAGGAAATTCCGAGATCCTTGAGGATTTGCGCGCCGAGGCCGATCTCGCGCCATTCGTTTTCGCGGCGGCGAGCCTCTTCGTGATCCTCGCGGTCGCCGGCAGCCGGGCGCTTGCGCTCCTGATGGGCGACGCCGACTGAGCCTTCGCGCAGATAGACGATGACGCCGCGCTTACGCTCGCCCATCGTCTTCATGATGGCGTCCAGTCTGTGGCTGGTGCCGAACACGTCGCTGACCACGTCCTCGGAATGAAGGCGCACCGGCACCTCCTCGCCGTCGCGGATGTCGCCGAAGACGATCGCTACATGATGCATCGAATCCCAGGGCAGCGTGTAGGTGAAGACCTGTGCCTTGCCGCCTGCCGTCTCAATGTCGGAACAGGCGACACGCTCGACCAGCGTTTCCTTGCGCTGCCGGTAGGCGATGAGGTCGGCAACCGAGATCTGCTTCAACCCGTGCTTTTCGGCGAAGGCCTGCACCTGCGGGCCACGCATGACGGTGCCGTCATCGTTGACCAGCTCGGAAATCACGCCGACCGGCGGCAGGCCGGCGAGCTTGCAGAGGTCGACAGCGGCCTCGGTATGGCCCGAACGCATCAGCACGCCGCCTTCGCGTGCGATCAGCGGAAAGATGTGACCGGGCCGGACGAAATCGGAGGCGCCGACATTGCCGTTGGCGAGGTTGCGGACAGTCAGAGTACGGTCGTCCGCCGAAATGCCGGTCGTGGTGCCGTGCTTGAAATCGACGCTGACGGTGAAGGCGGTGGTGTGGGCCGAATCATTGTCGGCGACCATCGGCGACAGGTTGAGCCGCTTGGCTTCCTCGCGCGGCATCGGCGTGCAGACGATGCCCGACGTGTTGCGAACGATGAACGCCATCTTTTCCGGCGTGCAATGGACGGCGGCTACGATCAGGTCGCCCTCGTTCTCGCGGCCGTCATCGTCCATAACGACGACGATCTCGCCGCGCTCGAAGGCGCGCAGGGCTTCGACGATCTTCTTCTGGTCGTAAGGCATAAGTGCTCGCTTCGCTCGCAGGGAATAGGGGAGTAGGGCAGTACGGGAGTAGAGAAAAGGAAAAAATGCTGTCGTGGGAGCTGCGTAACCTACTCCCCTACTCTACTCCCTACTGCCTTCCCGTTTGTCCCCGATGACGCAGATAATGATCGGCAATGGCGCAGGCAACCATCGCCTCGCCGATCGGTACAGCGCGGATGCCGACGCACGGATCGTGCCGGCCCTTGGTCATGATCTCGACGTCGTTACCGTCCTTGTCGATCGACTTTCGCGGCGTCAGGATCGACGAGGTCGGCTTGACGGCGAAACGCGCGACGATCGCCTGGCCGGTCGAGATGCCGCCGAGAATGCCGCCGGCATTGTTGGACAGGAAGACCGGCTTGCCGTCATTGCCCATGCGCATCTCATCGGCATTCTCCTCGCCGGTGATGCGGGCGGCCTCGAAACCGTTGCCGATCTCGACACCCTTGACGGCGTTGATCGACATCAGGCCGGCGGCGATGTCCTGGTCGAGCTTGGCATAGATCGGCGCGCCAAGCCCGGCCGGAACGCCGTCGGCGACGATCTCGATGACCGCACCGACCGAGGAGCCCGCCTTGCGGATGCCGTCCAGATATTTGGTGAAGACGGCGACGGACGCCGGATCAGGTGTGAAGAACGGGTTTTCGGCGTCGCCGACGAAATTCCAGTTCCAATTGGCGCGATCGATCGATTTATCGCCCATGGACACCAGCGCGCCGCGCACCACCATGCCGGGCACGACCTTCCGGGCAAGCGCTCCGGCCGCCACCCGCGCCGCCGTCTCACGCGCCGAGGAGCGGCCGCCGCCGCGGTAGTCGCGCAGACCGTATTTGACCTCGTACGTGTAATCGGCATGGCCCGGCCGGAACTGGCGGGCGATGTCGCCATAATCCTTCGAGCGCTGGTCGACATTCTCGATCAGCATCGACACCGGCGTGCCGGTCGTGATCATCGTCTCGCCGTCCTCATCGAGGACGAAGCCGGACAGGACCTTCACCTCATCCGGTTCGCGACGTTGCGTCACAAAACGTGACTGGCCGGGGCGGCGCTTGTCGAGTTCGGCCTGGATCTCGTCGCGAGTGAAGCGGATGCCTGGCGGACAGCCGTCGACGACGCAGCCCAACGCCGGCCCGTGGCTTTCGCCCCAGGTGGTGACGCGGAAAAGATGGCCGAACGTGTTGTGCGACATGGAACCAGCCCTGCCGGCGTCGGAGCCGGCCTAGCGCATAACCCCGAAAATCGGAGCGATTTTCGGAAAGGATCATGCACAAAATCAAAAGTGCTACAGCGTCCTTTGCGCGTCCAGGAGGACGCGCGGCGCTGTCGCCTGCCTTCTATTGGCGTTTTCCACAGTGGTCAAACTGTGATCCGGCGGATTTAGTTTTGACACATTCGATTGGTTTCTGCTCAGTTCCGTTCCGTTGGACCGAGCCGCTGTACCGGCAATGATTAAAGAGGACGATGATGCGTATCCTGATTGGCGCTGTTGCCGCCACGCTGTTGATTTCCACCGCCGCCTTCGCCGGCCAGACCGAAGGCCTGATCAAGAAGGTCGACAAGGATGCGCTGACGCTGACGCTGGACGACGGCAAGTCCTACAAGCTGAACGCCGAAACCGACCTCGATGCGCTGAAGCCAGGCATGGACATCGTCCTCGCCTATGACGTGACGAATGGCGAGAATGTCGTCACCGATATGGAACTGCCGGACACCGGATCGACCGAGTAGGACGCGTCGACATTCAGCTGATGCCGGCCCGACCTGATCTCAACATACGCTGCGTCATCGGTCTCAAAGCCACTCCAGGCGCCGGCCGTCCAGTCTGAGCACGCGGTCCTGCGGCACGTCCATGCTGACCGCATCTTGTTCGGACATCCCCAGTACCAAGCGGAACATTACGCGCATGACGCCACCATGGGTCACGCAGACCGTCTGGCGATCGAGCGCGTCGAACCACGGCTTCACCCGTTCGAGCAGCATCTGATAGCTTTCGGCGCCTTCGCCGGGCGGCTGGAAATTCCATTTATCGAGCCGGCGGCGCCTGGTCGAACCAGGATTGTTCGCCTCGAGTTCGGCAAAGGTGAAACCCTGCCAGTCGCCAAAGCTCAATTCCACGAGCAGCGGCTCGGTACGATAGGCGTGCGGATCGAGCTTCATCGCCGCGCGCAGGCGCTCCATCGTCTCGCGCGTGCGCCGCATCGGGCTGGCGACAAAGTCGAAATCTTCGGGCTTGTCGATGAGTTCGGCCAGCCTGCGCCCGTTGCGGCTAGCCTGCTCGCGGCCAAGCTCGTCGAGGTCGGTATCGGCCTGCCCCTGCAGCCGGGCCTCGGCGTTCCACGCCGTCTGGCCGTGGCGCACGATATAGACGAGCGGGTACATCAGGTCTTCCGGAGGAGGTCAGGCGGTGGCGTCAGTCCTTGACCGTCGAAATATCCGGCGCGTCGACCGCCTTCATGCCGACAACATGATAGCCGGAATCGACATGATGGATCTCGCCGGTGACGCCACGCGAAAGGTCGGACAGGAAATAGACGCCGGAATCGCCAACCTCCTCCTGCGTGACCGTCTGCTTCAACGGCGAATTGTATTCGTTCCATTTCAGGATATAGCGGAAATCGCCGATGCCGGATGCGGCAAGCGTCTTGATCGGGCCGGCGGAGATCGCGTTGACACGGATCTTCTTGGCGCCGAGATCGACGGCCAGATAGCGCACGCTGGCTTCGAGTGCCGCCTTGGCGACACCCATGACGTTGTAGTGCGGCATCACCTTTTCCGCGCCGTAATAGGTCAGCGTCAGCAGCGAGCCGCCGTCGGTCATCAGCGCCTCGGCACGTTTGGCAATGGTCGTGAAGGAATAGACCGAAATATCCATGGTGCGCAGGAAATTATCGCGCGTCGTCTCGACATAGCGGCCGGTCAGCTCGTCCTTGTCGGAAAAGGCGATAGCGTGGACGAGGAAATCGAGCTTGCCCCAATGGCTGGCGATATCGGCGAACACCGCATCGAGGCTGGCCGGGTCGGTCACATCGCAGTGGCCGGCGACATGCGCGCCCAGTTCCGCCGCGAGCGGCTCGACACGTTTCTTGAACGCCTCGCCCTGATAAGTCAGCGCGATCTCGGCGCCGTGATCGACACAGGCCCTGGCGATGCCGTAAGCGATCGAGCGATTGTTGGCGATGCCAAGGATAAGGCCGCGCTTGCCGGCCATAAGGCCCCGTTCACCCGCCATGTCAGCGCTCTCCGCAAGGTTCTCTGCTTTGTGGAGTGCCTATCGCACAGCCACAGTGCCCCTTCAAGCGTTCAAAGCGGACAGTTCGGGGGACAAAGCCGCTGGTCTACAGAGCCGCGAGTCCTTTTGGGCGCGCAAAGGACGCTGTAGCGCTTTGACCTTGGAGTGGCGGGCCAGTGGAAAAATCCGACGCCAGTATCGGTGTCACGGCGGAAGATGACCCTTTGGCAGAAGTTTCGTTGGCCAGCGGCCGAAGCCACGGTCATGACCCCGAGCCGACTTCCATACTTTGGGCCGTGGACGACCGCTTTGCGGTGCGCCGGGAGCGGACGTCTGGGCTTAGGCCGTCGAATGTCTGCCTTTGGACAAAAAATTTGACGTTGAGTCCGCCAACCCACAGGCGAGAGGTCCTGAGCAGCCGTCGCACCTTCCGGCGATCGCCGCTCAGTAATTTGTGCTCTGTCATACTTTTGATAGTATGCCCTGTCAGCGAGGGTGACATGTCGCATAAGAGCCGAGTTGATGTTCCGAAGGCGGGGACTGGCTCGCGCCTTCCGATCGGCAAAGGGTTGATGGATGACGGTGTCGAGACCCGTCACGAACGGCGCATACTAACCGCTCTTTGCTACGATCTCGTAGGCTCCACCGAGCTGCTGGGCCTGCTCGGCATCGAAGATTTTGAGGAACTTATCTTGGCGTTTCAAATGGCCGCCAAGGAAGCGATTGTATCGTGCTCCGGAACCGTGACGGTCGAGGTCGGCGACGGCGGCGTCGCTGTGTTCCCAGTCGATCTGGGTGCGAAGGATGCGGCGTCGCTGACGATCAGCGCCGGGCTTGGGATCGTCAGGGCGTGCAAGCTCCTTGCCGCGGAGAAAGGGAGGAGCGACCTGCATGTAAGGGTAGGCGTGGCGACCTCGATGACGCTAATCCTGAAGGGCGACACCGCTGTAGCGCAGGACACGGTAACCGGCCCTGCATTTGCGCTGGCAACCAGGCTGCAGGCAATTGCCCGGCCGGATACCGTCGTCGTGTGCAACGAGACGCGTAATCTGGCACGGCGCTCACACGTATTTAGCTTCTACGGTTCTCACGTCATCAAAGGCTTCGCGCAACCCGAGCAGGTCTGGCAGGCGCTGAGTCACAAGCGGGGGGTAGACCGTTTCTCCGCGTTCGGACGCCTCACCAGCCCCTTGGTCGACCGTACGGATGAGGCCGAGCTGATCCACGAATGTTGGAATGAGGCCGTTTCGGGACGTGGCCAAGTCGTAGTGATCGAGGGCGAGGCCGGCATTGGCAAGTCGCGCATCCTACACGAGGTGCGCCGGCGAACGCGCTTCCAACGCAACAGGTTGCTCCTCTTCCAATGTATGCCAGGCGACTCGCGTTCGACGCTGTATCCACTGCGGCAGGCGATGCTGGGCAATTTCGACGACGGCGAGCGTGCACTCACCCCTGCGCTTGTAGCAGAGGTGTTCGCAGCACATGACATTCACGACGCCGAAGTCGTCGACATCTTTTCTTTTCTGCTCGGCGTGGAAGGCGCGAGGTCCGGTTTCCATGAGATGGATCCGGAAGTGATCCGAGAGAAAGCCGGTTGGGCTGCGCGCCATGCGTTACAAGCAACGTGCGCCAGTGGCCCAGTGATCTTGATCGCTGAGGATATTCACTGGATCGACCTTACGTCGAAGCAACTGCTGGGTGAACTTGCAAAACTGGTTCCTAGTTGCCCCGTGCTCTTGATCGCAACGACGAGGCCGGGATCTGGCGACTGGCTGGATGAAAAAAGCAAGCATGTCCTGCTCGCTCCCCTTGAGCATGCCGACACCTTGCGGGCAATCGCGACGATGTGGCCTCAGGGCAAGCGAGCGCCCGCGCCTGAGCTGATAGAGTTGGTCGAGCGCGTCACCGGCGGTGTACCCCTGTTCATCGAGGAGGTTTGCCAATGGATGGCGGAGAATGCCGCTAGCGGTACTGAGCACCTGCCACAGGGTGTTTCGCTCGGCCGCGCGGCGGTGTTGGAAACAGTGTTGGACGCCCGGCTCGAGCCTCTCGGCCGCGCCCGCGAGGTGGCGCGCGCGGCCGCCGTCGCCGGCAACAGATTCAGCCTGGACTTGCTGTCGGCGCTCTTGCCGGAATTTGACCCGGGCACAATCTCTGCGGCGCTCAATGCCCTGGCCGAGGCTGGCTTCGTACGCGCCAGGCATGCAGCAGCAACAGTGTACGCGTTTCGGCATGCGCTTATCCAAGAAACGATCTATAGTGGAACACTACGGAAACGGCGCCGGACCCTGCATCAGCGTCTTTATGCGGTGGCTAGTGGCAACCGCAGCCTCGTTGGCTGGCTAACAACGGCAGCTCTTGCCGATCATGCTGAGCGAGGTGGCCTGCTTGACGAAGCGATCGGCGAGTTCGTCAATGCCGGCATGGAAAGCTCGTCCCGCTCGGCTATGGCTGAGGCAAGGCAGCTGCTCGAGCATGCCATTGCGCTTTGCGGGCAGGTTTCTGATCATGACAAACGGGATGCGCTGCGGCTCTCGGCGATGGTGGCGCTCGGGCCGATATTGACCGCTGTCGAAGGGCCAAATTCCGAGCACGCCCGCAGGCTCTACGACGAAGGCGTAAATATCGCACGGCGTCGGCCGATAGCGGAGCGCGCCAAGTGGTTCCCGATCTATTGGGGTTGGTGGTTCACGGGTTCGGTCGTTGATGGCGAGCGGGCGCAGGCCGTCGTCAGTGATCTAAAGGAGGTTAACGACCCCGAGATTCAGCTTCAGGCTAGGCACTGCTTGTGGGCAGTCGATTTCAATCGCGGAGACCATGGAGGATGCATAGCCGCGGTTGATGCTGGATTGCCGCACTATGACGTGGGCCAGGGGCACGCGAATGCCACGCGTTTTGGGGGGCACGACGCGCGCGTGTGCGGCTTGGCGCATCGTGCACTGTCGCTGTGGTTCTCGGGACGTGCAACGAGCGCTCTCCGCTCCATGTCGGAGGCCCGCCGCTGGGCTCAGCAGACTGGCCATGTCAGCAGCATCGCGCATGCCTGTATCAACGGCGCGATGCTGAGTTGCTATCGCCGCGACTTCGCTTCGTTGCGTGACGTGATTGAGGATCTGCGGCAGCTGACCGCGCTTCATCACCTGCCTTCGCTAGTCGTCTCGGCACAAATCTTCGAGGGCTGGTGCGATGGCAACGCTGGCCACCTCGAGCGGGGCAAGGACAAGATGCGTGAGGCCCTCGGCCTGCATGGACAAGTGCAGACACCTGAGGACGAGCCCGTCTATTGCGGCATGCTGGCGGAACTTCTCGCGCGCTCGGGTGAGATCAGTGGCGCGCTTGCCCTGCTTCATTCGGCGGTGGCGCAGGCCGAGGCGGGTGGCAGTCGATATTGGCTGGCGGAACTACATCGGCGAATTGCACAACTTCTCGTCCTTGACGGCGCGGCAGCTGGCCAGGTGGCAGCTGCCCTTGAGAAGAGCCTCAATACTGCAGCCGAGCAAAATGCCGTGCCCATCCTCATCGCGGCCTACGAGACGCTCAGCGTGTCAAATCTCTCGCCCGTCCTGCTTCGGAGCTACAACGACCGTATCGAAGCGGCAAGGAAGTCGGTTGAGCCCGGCGAACCGCTGATCGTCAACCCTGAGCCGGAACTGCGGGCCAGCCGATAGTGGAACAATATGAGCGCCTTGGTCCTCCGGCAGACGAAGCGCTGACGTATCTGATGTCGATGCGACAAGCGTTGGGCATCACCCGTATTGCGGACATTACCGGCCTGGACCGTGTCGGCATCCCGGTCGTGCAGGCAACGAGGCCGTTCTCGTTTTCAAACGCGGTCGCGCAGGGAAAGGGTGCCAGCCTGGCTCGCGCTGCCATATCGGCCATTTTGGAATCCGCTGAGAGCTTTTTCGCCGAGCGCATCGAATATCTTGATGCAGCTTACGCTTCGGCCACTTTACTCGGCATACCCTACGGGCGATTTGAGACGTGGCTGCGAGAGCCCGCCCCTGCTGATTGGCGCGGCCGAAAAATCGCTTGGATGGAGGCGGAGAACCTGCTGGGCGGCGGCCGCGACTTCGTTCCGCTGGAATTGGTGCACACGGCCTATCTCGTACCGCCCAGCCCCTGTGACGGAATTTTCACGCCAACCACAACCGGACTGGCGGCCGCGCTTGATGAAGCAGACGCCATCACACACGGCATATTGGAATGCGTCGAACGCGATGCGATCGCCCGCGCTCTCAAGACGCATGGTTTTCTGCAACACCAGCGAATCGATCCAGCGACCATCGATGACGCAAGGGTCTTGGCTTTATTGGATGAACTCGCACGAAAAGACATGATCGTCGGCCTTTGGCTCGCGCCGTCGCCTGTTGGCCTGCCTGTGATTTGGTGCCATCTGATGGAGAGCAATCCTCGAGAGACGGCATTGCTCCATCTGCCGGCCGACGGCTCGGCCGCTGCATTCTATCCGGCGGCAGCTGCCGTCCAAGCGATCCATGAGGCGGCGCAGGCGCGGCTTGCGGCGATCTCGGGTGCGCGCGACGACATGACCCGGGCGTCTTATCCGAAATATCCCGACTGGCAGCTTATCGAGGCGCACCGCCAGCTGATCACCGGCGGCCGCAAGGACGTGAGTTTCGCCCGCCAGCCTGCCGATCGAGCGGCGAGCGGGCAGACCTTGCGTGGCAGCCTTCTCGCACGACTGGAGGAAAGCGGAATCAGCGCGGTGTATCTGATCCGCCTCAACACCAGCCCTTGGAACCGACTGTCGGCCGTCAGGATAGTTATCCCGCAATTGTACCCTTTAGTGGAGTGACCGGATGCGACCTCGGCTCGTTTTCACCGGCCCCACGCTATCGCATCCAGAGGCACAGCAGGTGGCCGACGTGATCTGCCTGGCGCCCGCGGTACAAGGCTCGATCATAGCCGCGGTGCAGCGTTATGACCCGGCTGCAATTGTCATCATAGACGGCGCTTTCCAGGCTGAGCCGGCAGTGAGGCACAAGGAGATACTGTGGGCGATCAGCCAGGCCATCCCGGTAATTGGTGCGGGAAGCATGGGAGCCTTGCGAGCCGCCGAGCTTTACCCGTACATGCACGGCGTTGGCCTTATCTATCGATGGTATCGCCGCTTCGCTTTCCTGCCTGATGACGCAGTGGCAGTGCTGTACGGTCCGAAGGCGGTGAATTTTTCGCCACTAACGCACGCTTTGGTTGATTTGCGAATAACCGTCCGCGCCGCTTGGAGGCGGAACCTGATCTCCACCGATTTGTCAGGAAAGCTTGGGAATACGGCCCGGAACCTCAATTTTAGGGAACGTACGCTGTCGCGAATGGTCCGCGAGACATTACCGGAAGCCGGTGACCATGATATCGAAGCCTGCCGGCAAATTCTCGCAGGAGCTTTCGTTCAGCAAAAGAAACGCGACGCACTGTCGGCTCTGCAACTTATGAGAGAAAAGGCATTGGTGCCGGCGGAATTGAAGAATTTCAGAATGACGGTCGCGTTTGTCCAGGATTTGGAGGACGCCGGCTTAGCAATCTGACGACAGAGTTGCCGGTGATACCTGGTGCAATTTACGAAGTGCAGGCTTCGTGCTAGTGTTGCCGACTATGAGAGGGGCCGCGCAGTTGAACGCGCTCGATGTCGCCGGTCGGGCGGGGATGTCGGCTGGAACGCGCTTCCTGCTATACCCACAAGCGCCTCACGTTTCTGGGTACGAGAAACCCGAGGCGGTCTGGATTTCAACATCGCCTGGTTTGATCCATCCGGGCCCGGAGGATCATCGCATATACGTGCGTGATCCCGTGCTGGACAAGCAGCCGTACGAGTATCCTTACCTGCCGCCCTTTGTTGGCGCGTATTTCCCACCAGCCGAACCCGGCCTTGATGGTCATTTCGACCACCTCTCTCTTCAGTCGCGCCAGTTCCTGGCAGCGCATGCGTTCGCGGCCGCGAGCCGGGTGCTGGACATCTGGGAAAGCTATCTGGGCAAGCCGATTGTCTGGTACTTCGCCGAAACATACGAGCGGCTTGAGATCATTCCCTGGCTTGACTGGGAGAATGCGCAATCGGGGTTTGGATATCTGGAGCTTGGCCGCGAGCGTGGAGCCGACGGGCGCGGCCATCCGTACGCCCTCAACTTCGACGTGATCGCGCACGAAATGGGTCACGCCATACTCTTTTCTCTCTTCGGAGTGCCCACGCAAGGCCTGCAGGACGGCGACTTCGGGCCGTTCCACGAAGCCAACGCCGATCTTATTTCGCTGCTTTCGTTCCTGCATTTCGACAGCGGGATGGATCGATTGTTACGGCACAGCCAGGCAAACCTGCTTGTCCTCAACGAGCTCAACCGCATCGCCGAACTGACGGGCGACCGCCAGATCCGCCTTGCCAGTAACTCGCGCAAGATGACGGAAGTGACCGAAGAGATTCATGACCGGTCTCGCCCATTCACGGGAGCGGTGTTCGATACTCTGGTCGATCTCTACCATGCCGGCCTGGTGCGGCAGGGCTTGGCCGACGAGCGCCTGCTTGGCTTCGACATCAGGCAGGTTGGCGAAGCCGACATGCGGCACATCTCCGACTTCACGGGCGATGCATTCCGGGCCCGTCCGTTCCTTTTTAAGACCGAGCTAATCAAGGCGCGCGACGATGTCGCGCTTGGGCTTGCGCGCGCGTGGACACGCCTCGATGCCGATCATCTCACATTCGCAGTCGCAGCCTCCACCATCATCGAAGTGTCCGACCGCATCCGCCCGGCCATAGCGGCAAGCTTCGAAGAGAATTTCAGGTGGCGGGAAATTTTATGAATTGGTGATTGCAACGGAGGGTAACAACATGAGCGACGATTTTCATCGACCGACTTACACCACGAAAGATCCCCATGGAGCATTTAACGCCACACAAGTGCGCCTCTATGGAATACCTGGTCTTGGTCTTCCTATATCCAGCAAAAAGAAAAAGACATTGGAGCCAATAACAGGAAAATACAAGAATCATTCTATAATAATAGCAAAGATACTTGATGACGGCGATCCTGATGACAAAAGAATTTTACGGTTTAAGAAATATCTTAGTAAAACCCCACCTAACAATAGCAGTTATGTGTTTGTTAATTCTATCGTAAATAGGTTTATGCTTATGCTTGGGGCGATTGATATAAACCCGACAAATGGTGATAAAGAAATACTTAGTTGCGGTGTAATATTTGGATATGCCTACGAGGGTCATACTTATGATCTCCCGAAGCCCAAGGTAATGTTAATTCCAGCAAATCCGGAGGCAGATATTCCTGAAGACGACTCCAACTATAAATCCAAGGAGAGTGAAGGATACGCCGTCTGGATCGTTGATAAGCTCGACAAATGCGTGGAGATTGAAGTGAATCAGGGTTTCGTCGAGCAGATTGTTCTTGACGCGAATCTACCGGGCAAAAGCTCGCCCACAATGTACGCGTCCCGAATGATGATGGGGCACCGCGGGGGAAGACTTGGCGACTGATAGACGCTAGATCTAGTGCGCGCATGGCCGATCGCGAGTTGTGGTCGGCCAGCCCAGTGGCGCTGGTTGCTCGTTTCCTGTCAATAACCGACGCGGCATGAAACCACTCACGCCCGCTTACGACGTCAAGCGCCGGCCTTTTCGACCGTCAGCGCTTTCGCCGGCGCATCAGCGCCTCTAGCTCGGCGTCGCCGCCTTCCGGCAGCATCAGCCGCACGTGCGCGTAGAGGTCGCCGTGACCGCCGGCCTTTTCCGGCAGGCCCCTGCCCTTCAGCCGCAGAACCTTGTCCGAGCTCGACCAAGGGGGGACGTTGACCGCAATCCTGCCGGTCGGGGTTTCGACTGCCACCTTGGCGCCATGCACCGCATCGGCCAGTTCTACCGGCAGGTCGACATGCAGGTCGCGGCCCTCGACGCGGTAGCGCGGGTGCCGGCGGAAACGGATCTTGACCAGCGCATCGCCCGGCTGCCCCGGTCCTTGCTCACCCTGGCCTTTCAACCGGATGGTCTGGCCGTCCTCGACATAGGCCGGCAACTTGACCGCCATCTTGCGGCCGTCGGGGAACATCGCCGTCACTTTCTCGGCGGTGGCGGCTTCCTCGATGGTGACGTCCAGCGTCACGTTGAGATCTGCGGCCGTCGGCGCCTGACGGCGGCCGCCCGTGCCGGCGCCGCGCTGCTGGCTGAAAGCATCGCCGAAGATCTGGCTGAAGATGTCGCTGTTGCCGTCGAACGGGTCACCACCGGGACGGCCCGTGCGGAATTCGAAATGCGCGCCGCCCGGCCCTTGCTGCCGGCGGAAACCGGCGAAAGGATCGGCGCCGCCGGCCGCACTCTCGAAACCCTGAAACCGCGGTTTGCCTTCGGCGTCGATCTCACCGCGATCGAAAGCCGCCCGGTTCTTCTCGTCGCCGACGATCTCGTAAGCCTGATTGGCGGCGGCAAAACGCTCCTTTGCCTTGGGATCCGGATTCTGGTCCGGATGATACTTCTTGGCGAGCTTCCGGTACGCCGATTTTATGTCCTTGGCCGATGCGTTCTTGGCAACGCCCAGCACCTCATAGGGGTCGCGCATGCTTACTGCCCTGGAGAAGGAGTGGTTCCATGATCGCCTCCTATATGCGCTTGCATAGGAAGAAATTCCAGTGGCTTACCGCTATATAGCCGGCGGAAAATCAGAGCGCCTTGAAGTCCTGCATTCGCCAGGCGCTGCCGCCGGCCAGGCATACTTCGCCTTTGAACAGCGCGACGCCGTCGAAGCTCTCGCGCGACGCGGTGAAGCGACGGCATGTCTCACCGTTAGCCCTGAATTCTGCGAGCTCGGTGATGGAGCCGCGCGAGCCGGTGTCGGCATTCGCCCAGGGAATGGCCTGCCCGGCCAGTTGCTCGACGTCGGCGGAGGACACGGCGTTGCGGATCGTAGCCTGGTCGGAAGCGCGGTCCTGATCGAGCGGCGTGACTGAGGCCGGCGTGCTCGAGGTCAGTATCGAGCGGTCCACCTCCGCCTGCTCCAGGCTGAAGCCGCCCCCGCCACAGGCGGCAAGCGGCAGGATGATTGTCACGATCATGGCTTTGGCGCTGGCCGAAGCGATAACGCTCCATTGCCCACTGTCAAAAGCTTGCGCGATACGCGACAATCGGCAATCTCCCCAGCCGGCGACAAATTTGGGAAAACTATGAGCGAAACCGGGTTAACAAGCGGTGACTTTACCGAGGCGGCGGAGCCGTTCCGGCTTTTTGCGGCGTGGCTCGACGACGCTACGAAGAGCGAGATCAACGACCCCAACAGCGTGGCGCTGGCGACGGTCGATGCCGAGGGCATGCCGAATGTGCGAATGGTGCTGCTCAAGGGGTTCGATGAGGGTGGCTTTGTCTTCTACACGAATTTCGAGAGCGCCAAGGGCCGCGAGATCCTTGGCAGCATGAAAGCAGCGATGTGCTTCCACTGGAAATCTCTGCGCCGGCAGGTGCGGGCGCGGGGCCCGGTGGAGATTGTCACCGACGCCGAAGCCGATGCCTATTATGCGACGCGTCCGCGCGGCAGCCGCATCGGCGCCTGGGCCTCCAAGCAGTCGCGGCCGCTGGAAAGCCGCTTCGCGCTGGAAAAGGCGGTTGCCGAATATACGGCGCGCCACGCGATCGGCGAGATCCCGCGGCCAAAACACTGGTCGGGCTTTCGCATCGTGCCGCAGAGCATTGAGTTCTGGCACGACCGTCCGTTCCGGCTGCACGACCGTGTCGTGTTTTCGCGCAACGCCGAGGGCGGCTGGGACAAAATGAGGCTTTATCCGTAGGGCACGACGGTGGAGCGCCGATCTCCCCCTTGTGGGCCCTTGTGGGGCAGATCGACAGCTTCCGCACCGGCGCCCATTTTTTCAGCCCTTCTTCCTAGTCATGAAGGCGGCCAAGGCCGGGCCGCTTCTGGCGGATTTCCAATTCCCACGATCACGATCTCGTGTGCGTGAAACGTTCCAGCTTGCCGGAACGAACCAGGAAAGGGCTCAACGCGCCGCTGGCGCAAATTCAGGAGGAAACAATGCATTCACTCAGGTTGGTCACGATGGCCGGTCTTGCCTGTCTCTTCGCTTCGCAGGCCTTTGCGGAGGATGCGATGGGGACAATGACGGTGATGAAGGGTGGGGAGGTCATGGCGATCATGCCCGATGGGCATATGGGCACCATGATGCCCGACGCGAAGATGAGCGCCGAAATGATGAAAATGGCGAAACCGATCAAGCATTGCATGATGTTGATGACCGACGCCAAAGGCAAGACATTCATGATCGACACGTCTTCGGCAAAGGCCCAGGCCGAATGTAAAAAAATGGCGATGTGACAAAGAGATCATGGCAAGAAAACCCGCCGGTTGCTGCCGGCGGGTCCACGATGCGAGACAAGGCCAGAAGGTCTAGGCCTTCTTCCTGGTCATGAAGGCCGTCAAGGCTGCGCGGGCCTCGTCGGATTTGAGCCGCTCGCGGAAATGCTGGCTTTCTTGGCCGATGCGCTCGACAAGGGCGTCGCGCGAGCCGCGCATCAGGTCGCGCGCGATCTTCAGCGCTTGCGGCGGTTTGGCAGCGATCTGGCCCGCCGCCGCCAATACCGATGCTTCGAGTGCCTCTTCCTCGACCACCTCATAGATCAGCCCGGCGGCCTTCGCGCGCTCGGCCGAAAAGCCCTCGCCGAGGCCAAGCAGCGCGAAGGCGCCTTGGCGGCCGAGGATCTGCGGCGCGAGCAGGCTCGATCCTGCCTCCGGCACAAGGCCGAGATCGACGAAGGGCGTCCGGAACATTGTGCGCGGCGTGGCGAACGTCAGGTCGCAATGCAGGTTGAGCGTGGTGCCGATACCGACGGCAATGCCGTCGACGCCGGAAACCATCGGCTTTTCCACCTTGGCCAGCGCCATCAGGAAATCCCAGACCTCGGAACCGCCTTCGCCGCCCGAGGCGACGACCATGAAATCGGCAAGGTCGTTGCCGGACGAGAAGGCACCGGGGACGCCGAGAAAGACATGGACGCGGATCGCCGGATCGGCGTCGCCGCCGGCAAGAGCCGCCGACATCGTCGCGTACATGGCGCGGGTCAGGGCGTTCTTCTTGTCCGGACGGTTCATGCGGATGATCTGGATGGCGCCCTGGCGCTCGACGAGGATGTGCTCTGTCACGGATTGGTCCTTTGTGAATTTCGGGCCTTTGTGAATTTCGGCGCGTGCGAACGTCAGGCTGAAATCAGCGCCTTGCCGGCAACGGCAAGGCTGTCGGCGCCGCCGACGACGCGCTCTTTGAGCGCGGCCACTTCGCCAAGCAGGTTCTCGGCGAAGAACCGGCAAAGCGCGATGCGGTTTTGGTCGGCAAGCGCGCCGCGCGCCAGATAGGCCCCGCCCGCGGCAAGCGAGATCAGCCTGAGATAGGGTGTGGCGCCGGCCAGCGCCTCGTCCGATCGGCCTTCGGCTTGCAGGTCTTGCAGGAAACGGGTTGCCTGGGAGAGCTCGTCGAGCGCCTGGTCGAGGCGATCGGCGGTGCGGCCGAAGCCTTCAAGGTTCGACGCTCGCACCGCATCGGCGACGGCCTTGAGTTCGGCGATGTAGCCATGCACATGCCGGCCGCCGCCGAGCGGCAGCTTGCGTGTCACCAGATCGATCGCCTGGATGCCATTGGTGCCTTCGTAAATGGGCGCGATGCGCGCGTCGCGATAAAGTGCTGCGGCCCCTGTCTCCTCGATGAACCCCATGCCGCCATGCACCTGCAGCCCAAGCGAGGCGACCTCGACGCCGACGTCGGTCGAAAAGGCCTTGGCCAGCGGCGTCAACAGATTGGCGCGCTCCTGCCAGTGCTTTGCATCTTCGCTCTGCGACGCAAGATCGATGGCGTGGGCGCAGGAATAGCAGATGGCACGGGCAATCTGGGTCAGCGCCTTCATGGTCAGAAGACTGCGCTGGATGTCGGGGTGATGCACGATCGGCGCCATGTCGGCACCGCCATAGCTTGCCGCCTTGCCTTGCCGGCGATCGTTTGCATAGGCGAGCGCCTTCTGCGTCGCCGCCTCAGCGACCGCGACACCCTGAATGCCGACGGCAAGGCGCGCATTGTTCATCATGGTGAACATGCAGGCGAGGCCCTTGTTCTCCCCGCCGACCAGCCAGCCGATCGCGCCGGGCGCGGTGCCTTCGAAGCCATCGCCATAAATCATCGTGCAGGTCGGCGAAGCGTGGATGCCCAGTTTGTGCTCCAGCCCGGAGCAGAAGACGTCGTTGCGTGCGCCCAGCGCGCCATCGTCTCCGACCAGGAATTTCGGCACCAGGAACAACGACAGGCCGCGTGTGCCGGCTGGCGCGTCCGGCAGCCGCGCCAGCACCAGATGGATGATGTTGTCGGTGAAATCGTGCTCGCCATAGGTGATGAAGATCTTTTGCCCGAAGATGCGGTAGGTGCCGTCGCCGGCCGGTTCGGCGCGGGTTCGCAAGGCATTCAGGTCCGACCCTGCCTGCGGCTCGGTCAGGTTCATGGTGCCCATCCATTCGCCGGAGACCAGCTTTTCCAGATATCTGGCCTTGAGTGCCTGCGAGCCATGTTTGTCGAGTGCTTCGACCGCGCCCATGGTCAGCGTCGGGGCGATGCCGAACGCCATCGAGGCGGAGTTCCACATTTCGAGCGCGGCGACGCCGAGCATGGCCGGCAGCGCCTGGCCGCCATACGCTTCAGGCGCGGACAGCGCATTCCAGCCGCCGCCGATCCAGCGGCGATAAAGTTCCTTCCAGCCGGGCGGGGTGGTGACGGCAGCGCCGTCGAGCACCGCGCCTTGCTGGTCGCCGATCTTGTAGAGCGGCGCCACCTCCTCACTGGCGAAGCGGCCGGCCTCGGCCAGAATGGCGTCGACGAGGTCCTCGCCGAGTTCGCCAAAGATGCCGATATCGAGCGCCGGCTTCAAGCCGGCGACATGCTTCAGGGTGAAGGCGATCTCCTCGACCGGTGCCCGATACATGGCGCTCGCTCCTCCTCTGTCCGGCTCTCCTCAGTCCGGCAGGTCAACTCAAGATCCGTGCCGACGCTCCCCGTCCACCTTCGTTTTGCGTAAACGTCAAACTTTGTCACGCGGATTTTGCAGTTGCTGGCTCGTCTGCAAAATTATTTAGAGCCGGACGACGCACTTGATTTGTACGGCTATTTCCCGTACAAGGTAGCATCAGGGGTGACGATAATGCCAAACCAACAGACCCGCACCGCCCGTCTCGAAGCCCGTATTTCGCCGGATATGCTGGACGTGGTGAAACGTGCCGCCGAAATCCAGGGCCGCAGCGTCAGCGACTTCGTGGTCGCCGCCGCTCAAGAGGCGGCGCAGCGTACTATCGAGAACACCACCATCATGCGTATCTCCATCGAAGATCAGCGCGCCATGATGGAGGCGATTCTCAATCCGCCCGAGCCTAATGAGGCACTGCGCAAAGCTGCCGACGCCCACAAACGGCTGGTCGTCGAAACCCGGTGACTTTCGCCGTCATTATCGAACCGCTCGGCGGATCGCATGATCGCAAGGCGTTCAGCTGCGGGGTACCGGCGCTCGACCGCTACATTCGGGAGCAAGCCAGCCAGGATGTCAAACGCCGAGTCGGCAATTGCTTCGTTGCCGTGGATCGCGATGGCGGCGCGATCGCCGGATATTACACTTTGGCGGCGTCGAGCATACCAATCGCGTCCTTGCCTGACGAACAGACAAAACATCTGCCACGCTACCCGGTTCTGCCCGCGATATTGGTCGGCAGGCTGGCCGTCGATGCCCGATACCAGCGGCGGCGGGTCGGGTCGGCGCTGATCGTGGATGCGCTACGACGTAGCGTTAGCGCTGCCCCAGCAGCCTTCGCGTTGATTGTCGATGCCAAGGATGACCAGGCGGTCGCGTATTATCGCAGGCATGGCTTCACCTCGTTTCAGAGCCGCCCGCTATCACTGTTCCTGCCCATAGCAACAGCGTTGAAGCTATTTGGCTGACAATCGCAACCATCGCTTTGCTCTTGAGGAGCACCAAGGATCGCTTCGCCAGCGCTCCAACTCGCCCACTCGGCACCCGAAGCATTTCCTTAACCATGGCGGTTCAGGATTTGGCTTTGGCCAGCAAGGATCTGCTGTTTGAAAACGCCGGCGCGCCCCCTTGTCCGCTCAGCGCTTCTCGTTGTCGCGGCCGCGATGACCCTGGCGCTGACGCCGGCAAAGGCCTCGGATTTCTCCGAACCTTGGAAGGATGCCGACCGGGCGCTGGTCGTCGACGCCTACGAATACAATTCCATCGACTGGACCAGGCTTGCCACCGACAAGCGTCTTGTCGGCTTCATCAACAAGGCATCCGACGGAATGCCGCCACCCTATTTCTGTTTCGGCGACGAGACCGAGGTGCGGCTGTGCAAGACGCTTTGGAAGCGCCATGCGGTGGCGCGTGAGCTGTTCCAGACGCGCAAGGTTGTGGCCAAGGCGCTTGGCTTGAAATGGGGCGCCTATCACCTCGCCCGCCCCGGCAACCCGGTCGGCCAGGCCAATCATTTCATCGAGTTCGCCGAACCCGGGCCGGACGACCTGCTTGCCCTCGACATCGAGGACGACGACCCGACGCAGTGGATGTCGCTGGACGACGCCGAAGAATTCGTCCGTCAGGTGCATCGGCGGCTCGGCCGCTTTCCGGTGCTCTACACCAATGGAACGACCGCCCGGCACATCGCCGACAACAGATACAAATACCAGCTGCTGTCGCGGCTGCCGCTGTGGTATGCGCGCTACAAGCCAGACATCGGCGTGCATTTTCCGATGGGCAACTGGCAGGGTTATGCGCTCTGGCAGTTTTCGGCGCGAGCAAACTGCGGCCGGTTCCGCTGCCCTTACAGGGTCGCGGGCACACCCAACGATATCGACGTCAGCGCCGCGCCGATGAACGCCACGGAATTGCGCGCGCAGTGGCCGTTCGGCGGCCTGATCGACGTGCAGCCGGATTATCTCACCTCGATACCGGTGCCGCTCTCACGCGAGGCGGGGCTCGCCGGCGGCACCATCACTTACGCCAGCGTGACGCCAGCAAGCGTCGAGGAGATGGTCGCGGTATTCAGGGCGCGCCTGGCCAGGTTCAGCAGCGGCTTTCAAATGCCTGCGGCGAAGGCGGCGCCGGGCCTTCTGCGCGGGATTGCCGAATATGTCGCCTGGACGCGAAACGAAAAGCGTGCGGCATCGGTGCCAGGATTTGTCTCCACCGCCGATGCGGTCAGCAGCGTCTCGACCGAATTCGACCACGGCTTGCGCTGAGGCCGAAGGCAGCCCGAAGCATCAGTTCGCCTGCTCGCGCGCCACCGCCAGCCAGCCAATGTCGCGGCGGCAAAAGCCTTGCGGCCAGTCGATCCGGTCGAGCGCGGCGTAAGCCTTCTTCTGCGCCTCGCCGACGGTGCGGCCGGTCGCCGTGATGTTGAGCACGCGACCGCCATTGGCGACGAGTGCGCCGCCGTTGATGGCGGTGCCGGCATGAAATATCTCGACGCCCTCACCCGCCGCCGCCTCGACGCCGCGGATGACCGAGCCCCTTTCCGGCGTGCCGGGATAACCCCTGGCTGCCATCACCACGGTGAGCGCCGCCTCGTCGCGCCAGCGCACCGAAGTATGCGCCAGCTGGCCGTCGGCGGCTGCGTTGAGCAGGACGAGCAGATCGTCCTTCAGCCGCATCATCAGCACCTGGCATTCCGGGTCGCCGAAACGGGTATTGTATTCGATCAGCTTCGGCCCGCTGTCAGTGATCATCAGCCCGGCGAACAGCACGCCGGAAAACGGCGCGCCTGTTTCAGCCATGCCGCGCATGGTCGGCTCGACGATCTCGCGCATGGTTCGGTCGATCATTTCCGGCGTCATCACCGGGGCCGGCGAATAGGCGCCCATACCGCCGGTGTTCGGGCCGGTGTCGCCGTCACTGAGGCGCTTGTGGTCCTGCGCGGTGCCGAAGGGCAGCGCGGTGGTGCCGTCGCACAGGCAGAAGAAACTTGCTTCTTCGCCGACGAGAAACTCCTCGACCACCACTTCCGCGCCGGCCTGGCCGAAGGAGCCGTCAAAACAGGCGTCGAGCGCGGCCAGCGCCTCGTCAAGCGTCATGGCGACGGTGACGCCCTTGCCGGCAGCGAGGCCGTCGGCCTTGATGACGATCGGCGCACCCGTCTTCTCGACATAGGTCCTGGCCGAAGCCAGATCGCCGAAGCGGCCATAGGCGGCGGTCGGGATGCCGTATTTGGCGCAGAGGTCTTTGGTGAAACCTTTCGAGCCTTCCAGCCGTGCCGCTGCCTTTGACGGTCCGAAGACGCGGATGCCCTCGGCGCGCAGGTCGTCGGCAATGCCGGCGACCAGCGGCCCTTCCGGCCCGACCACGACGAGGCCTATTTCATTCTCGCGGCAAAACCGGACCACCGCTGCGTGATCGGCAGTATCGAGCCTCACCAGTTCGGCTTCGTGGCCGATCCCCGGATTGCCGGGCGCCGCGTAGAGTTTGGTCAGCAGCGGCGACGCCGCGATCTTCCAGGCAAGCGCATGCTCTCGTCCGCCGGAGCCGATCAGCAAAACACGCATGCCCAGATTCCTTGCCATTTCACGACCAGGACTGCGCTATTGCGCCGCGCGCGACGGGTCAAGACATTTGGCTGCCGAAGCGCCGATTGCGCGTGGCGAGCGTGCGGGGGCTGCTTGACGCTTGACGGCATTCGCCTCTGCTGCCACTCCAGCAAAATGGAAACCGTCCAGTCGAAAGCGGCCCAGGGCCGCGTCGCCGATGCGCCGAGCGGCCACTGGGTCTATCGCGTGCTGCCGCGGCGGTTGTGGCCCTATGCGCAGCTTGCCCGGTGGGACCGGCCGATCGGCTGGCAATTGCTGCTGTGGCCATGCTGGTGGTCGGCTGCGCTTGCCGCGAGCGCCTATCCGCGTCCGACGGACCCGCTTCTCTCTCTGCTGCCGTCGCCGTGGTATCTGCTGCTGTTTTTTCTTGGCGCGTTCGCCATGCGCGGCGCCGGCTGCACCTACAATGATTTGGTCGACGAGGACATCGACAACCAGGTGGAACGCACGCGCTCGCGGCCGTTGCCGGCCGGCAAGGTCACGCGCCGGCAGGCCTGGATGTTTGTTGTCGTGCAGGCACTGGTCGGCCTTGCCGTGCTTTTGCAGTTCAACAGCTTCGCCATCTTGCTCGGCATCGGCTCGCTGGTCATCGTCGCCGTCTACCCGTTCATGAAGCGGTACACCAATTGGCCGCAACTCGTTCTCGGCCTTGCCTTTTCCTGGGGAGCGCTGATGGGATGGGCGGTCGAGTTCGGCGATCTCGATGGGCCAGCAATCATGCTCTATATCGGCTCGATCCTGTGGGTGATCGGCTATGACACGATCTATGCGCATCAGGACAAGGAAGACGACGCCATCGTCGGCGTGCGCTCGACGGCGCGCCTGTTCGGCGACAATACCAAGGTCTGGCTGGCCGGGCTTTATGGCGGAGCGCTGGTCTGCTTCGCCATCGCCTTTGCCTCGGCACAGGCACCGGTGCCTGCACTTGCCGGGCTGATCGCCGCCGGCGCGAATCTGGCGCGGCAGATCGGCGTGCTCGACATCGACGATCCGGACCAGTGCCTGAGGCTGTTCAGATCGAACAACCAGGTCGGCTGGCTGATCTTCCTCGGCCTGATCGGCGGCGCGGTCTGGGTGGCGCTGAAGCCGCTGGTTTAGCTATTCCCGCGAAATAAGCTCTTCGCCGCCGATGACCAGCCTGAGGCCGAGGTCGCCGGCGCGGCGGCGGGCGAGGAAGCGCGGGCGGCGCATGGTCGAGACGCGACCCTTGCGGCGGTCCTGCGCCGGCAGCGCCTTGATGGCGGCGCCGAGCGATTCTTCCAGCGTGCGGGCGATGCCGTCGGCCTCGATCAGCAGCATCGGCAGGCGGTAGGCGTCGGCCCAGGCGCGCCAGTCGGCGGCGACGTCGTCGAGATCGTCGGCGACCAGCAGCGGCACCGACAGCATCGGATCATTGTGCAGAAGCTCAAGCGTCACTGTGACATTGCCATCCGGATCCTCCATCGCGCGGGCGGCGACGCCGCGAAACGCGTTGGCGGGCAGAGCGATGATCGCCGGCACGCCGCTCATCTCCAGCGTGCGGCGGATAACCGCGCCGCGCTGGTCGATGGTGAAGGTAACGTCGCCATAGTCGTCGCGCGTGGCGTAGCTCACCACCTGCGGCAGGCGGAATGGATCAAGGCGCATATTGCGCCCGGCCCAGACTGGCTTCAGTCCAGTGTTCATATTGTGCCTTTCCTGTTTCTCCTGAGAGCCGGTGTTTCCGGTTCTCCGGGCCGGTTTTCCCAGCCTCGTTGTGGAGAAACATTAGCGCGAGCTTCTTATCCTCGCGCTTAAGAAAGTCGGTTAAATTTTGCTGATCCGGGGCGGATGGTTATCGGATTGCGAACCGGCGCAGGCCGGCGAAAGGATCAGATAACCTTACCGGGATTCATGATGCCGGCCGGGTCGAACGCGGCCTTCACCCTGCGCATCAGCTCGATTGCCATCGGCGGCGCCGTCGCGATCAATTCGTCCCGCTTCAACTGGCCGATGCCGTGCTCGGCCGAGATGGAGCCATGAAACGAGCGCACGACGTCGTGCACGGCCTTGTTCATGACGTGGTAAAGGCCGAGAAACGCCTCGTCATCGCCGTCGACCGGCCGGGAGATATTGTAGTGCAGGTTGCCGTCGCCCATGTGGCCGAAGCAGACGACGCGTGCGCCGGGACTGACCGACTGCACGGCGCCGGCGGCGCTTTCGATGAATGGCGGGATTAATGCTACCGGCACCGAGATGTCGTGCTTGATCGAGGCACCTTCCGGTTTCTGCGCCTCGGGCAGCACCTCGCGGAAATTCCAGAACGCGTCGCCCTGGGCCATGCTTGCCGCGATCACCGCATCGCCGACGATCCCTTGCTCGAGGCCTGCCTCCAGCACCTCCTCGATCAGGGCCCTGGCATCGTCGGCCGAACGGCCCGACGAGATCTGCATCAGCACATACCACGGCCAATCGCCGGCCAGCGGCCGCACCACGCCTTGCGCGTGGGCAAGCGTAGAGTCGTAGGGCCTCTGGCCGATCAGCTCGAAGGCGGTGAGCGCTGCCCCGGCACGATCCATCGCCAGGCTGAACAGCGACAGTGCCGCCTCCGGCGATGACAGGCCGGCAAACGCCACCTCGCGCCCCTTCGGCTTGGGGAAAAGCTTGAGCACGGCGGCGGTGATGATGCCGAGCGTGCCTTCCGCGCCGACGAACAGGTTCTTCAAATCGTAACCGGTATTGTCCTTTTTCAGCTTGCGCAGATCGTCGAACACTTCGCCGGTCGGCAGCACCACTTCGACGCCGAGGCACAGCTCGCGCGCATTGCCGTAGGCAAGCACGCCGGTGCCGCCGGCGTTGGAGGAGAGATTGCCGCCGATCTGGCAGGAGCCTTGCGCGGCAAGCGACAGCGGAAACAGCCGGTCGGCGGCATCGGCCGCTTCCTGCAGCGTCTGCAGGATGACGCCGGTTTCGACCGTCACCGTGTTGGACAGCGTATCGATTTCGCGGATGCGGTTCAGCCGCGACAGCGATAGCACGATCTCGCGACCGGAAGCATCGGGCACCTGGGCACCGACTAGCCCGGTGTTGCCGCTTTGCGGCACGATGGGCGTGCCGGTTTCGGTCGCCAGTCGCATGATGCGGCTGACCTCCTCGACGGTCCCCGGCCTCAGCACCAGCGCCGTCCTGCCGTGCCAAAGTCCGCGCCGCTCGGCGAGGTAAGGCGCGATGTCCTGCTGGTCGCGCAGCGCATATTTGTCGCCGACGATTGTCGCAAAGCGCGCGACGACGGCGGGGTCGAGACCTGGGGAAATGTCATTCATGTGTGGAAACTATGGTGCCCAATCCATCTTGTCACGAGGGGCGATCTTGTCACGCGGGGCGGCGGCGCGCCAAAGCCTGTCGTTGATCGCCTCGCCCAAGCCGTCGAACGGGATCGGCTCGACAGCGATGGTTTTGGCGCCGCTGCGATCGAGATCCTGCAGATGAGCGAAGAGATTGCTTGCTGCCTCGCGCAGGTCGCCGGTCTCCGACAGATTGCGCAGTGCGGCTGCATCGTGCCAGCCTTCGGCACGGCTGCGGCCGAAGGCCAGCAAGGCTTCGCCCGGTGCGACCTCCGCAGCATTGAGCCGTACCGCCGCACCTGGTGCATAGTGCGAGGCGAGCATGCCGGGCGCCTCGACGGCCGAAGCGCCGCGCAGCAACTTCACCCCGGCGACTGCTTCGATCTCTTCGGCGGCAATACCGCCCGGCCGCAACAGCCGCAGCTTTCCAGCTTCGACCTTGAGGATGGTCGATTCCAGCCCGACCGTCGTCGCGCCGCCATCGACCACCAGCTTGATCCTGGGGCCGAGGTCGGCGGCCACGGCTTCCGCCGTCGTGGCGCTGATCCTGCCCGAGGAATTGGCGCTGGGCGCCGCCAGCGCGCGACCGAACCTGGCGATCAGCTCGCCGCCAAAGCCTTTCGGCATGCGCAGCGCGATGGTGTCCAGCCCTGCGGTGACCAGCGGATGAATGCCGTTGCCGGGCCGTTGCGGCAGGACGAGCGTCAGCGGCCCCGGCCAGAATGCCTGCGCCAATCTTTCCGACAGCGGATCGAACAGCGCGATGCGCTCGGCCATCGCCGGATCGGCAATATGGGCGATCAGCGGGTTGAAGCGAGGTCGGCCCTTGGCTTCGAAGATACGAGCCACGGCAACGCCGTTGGTCGCGTCGCCGGCCAGCCCATAGACGGTTTCGGTCGGGATGGCGACGACATCGCCGCTCTCGAGCAGCGCCAACGCCCTTTCCATCGCCTCGCCCACGGCACGAATTTCAGCCACTGTCGCCACCTCACGGATGCGGGTGCCTAATACGGCGACGCCGGGCGGGCAAGCCCAGGCGTCGGCGAATCGCAAATCGCTAAAATGCTATGTTTCCTCGCAAGCCGGCATCAATTGCCCTCGGCTAGGGTGCCGTCTTCTTGGACAAGGGGAACTATCATGCTTTCGATGCGTATCGTTGGTGCGCTTGGCCTGGCGGTTATGGCCGGCACGGCGCAGGCTTCATCGCTCGTTTTTGTCGGGCAGACGACGGCAACGCCGTCGGTGGTAAGTGCCAGCGCGCTCGAACGGGCGAAAACACCGTCGATCGTCGCGCTCGGCGAGAAGTTGCCTGACGTCAATGAAAACGTCACCGATGAAAAGGTCGCGGCAATCCCGAGCCAGCCGAGTCATGGCTTCGACGGAAGCCCGATGATCATTCGCGGCGGTATCGTCGGCGATGCCTTTGCAACGCCCGCGCCCAAAGCCGCGCCGGCCACCGCTACCGCGCCCGCCGCGAACAGCAAGGCCGATCCAAAGGTCGCCAGCAAAACCCCTGAGCCGGCCGCGCCGCAGCCTGCGCCGCCAGGAGCTCCCGACCAGCCCAAATAGGGCCTGAAGCACAAGCGATGATTTTTTCGCGGATGTCAGCCGGCTATTTTCGAGAAATCGGCGACCCGGTCCGTCGCCGCGCGGATGCGGGCGAGCAATGCCAGGCGATTGGCGCGCACCGCCTGGTCCTCATCGTTTACCAGGACTTTCTCAAAGAATGAATCAACTGGCTCGCGCAACACGCTAAGCGCCAGCATGGCGGCGGAAAAGTCTTCGTTTTGAATTGCTTCGCCGGCTTGCCTCTCGGCCTGATTGACCGCCGCAAACAAGGTTTTCTCGGCGTTCTCCCGGAACAGAGCCGGCTCAACGCGGCTTGCGATTGCCGTCCCCTTCTTCTCTTCGGCAGCCACAATGTTGGCCGCGCGCTTGGTGCCGGCAAGCAGGTTTTTGCCGTCCTCGGTGTCGAGGAAGGAGCCAAGGGCCTCGACACGGCGGACGATCTGCAGGAGATCGTCGTTTTGCGATAGGCCAATCTCCCCCCTAGAGGGGGAGATGCCCGGCAGGGCGGAGGGGGGCGCGACAGAATGAGAGGCTGGCGGGACAGCGCCCTCCTCTGTCGGCTTCGCCGACATCTCCCCCTCTAGGGGGGAGATTGGGCGCGAACCTGCCGCCAACACCGCGTCGATCAGATCATGCCGCGCGCCCTGGTCGCGGAGATAGACCTTTAGGCGATCGTGGAAGAAGGCGAGGAGGTTATCTTCTTTGTTCGTCAAAGATTCGCCCAACGCGGGCGCGGCGTCCGCAATCTCAGATCTCTTTGTTGCGATGTACTCGTTCAAGGTCCGACGAAGTGTTCGTGGCTCAAGGAACGATCCGGTCGATCTCAAAGCCTCAAACTCATGGCCAATCTTATTGCCGTATAGGTGCTTAGCAATTGCAAGCCAGTTGTCGTGCCACGACGCCAAAAGGCTTATCCTCACCTCATTCTCGACCAAGATCCGGATCACCCCCAGCGCCGCCCTTCTCAGCGCGTAGGGGTCCTTCGATCCGGTCGGCTTTTCATCAATCGCCCAGAAGCCGACCAGCGTATCGAGCTTGTCTGAGAGCGCCACGGCGACCGATACCGGATCGGTCGGCACGCGGTCGGACGGGCCCTGCGGCTTGTAGTGCTCCTCGATCGCGGCGGCGACCGAAGGATGCTCGCCTTGCAGCAGCGCGTATTTGCGGCCCATGGCGCCTTGCAGTTCCGGGAACTCGCCGACCACCTCGGTGGTGAGGTCGGCCTTGGCGAGGACGGCAGCACGACGTGCGAGCGCGGTAATCTCCCCCCTCGAGGGGGAGATGTCGCCGAAGGCGACAGAGGGGGTCGGCACGTCCTGATGCGGCTTCCTATTTTGGACAGAGGACGCCGGCGCTTCACGCGAGGCGACCCCCTCTGGCCTGCCGGCCATCTCCCCCTCGAGGGGGGAGATCGACTGCGCCACGATTGGTGCCAGTTCTTCGGCCAACCTGGCAATCCGCTCCACCCGCTCGCCTTGCGTGCCGAGCTTGGCATGAAACGTTACATTGAGGTGGTCGAGGCGGGCCATGCGCTGGTCGAGCGGCTTTTTGAGATCAAGTCCGAACTTTTGCGCCGATGCCTGCAACTGGTCGAGATCCGGCAGGTCGCCCTGGTCGGTCTTCCAGAAATAGAGCGCGTCGGACAGGCGCGCGCGCACCACCTTGCCGTTGCCGTGGGCGATCTCCTTGCCGCCGTCCTTGGCCTCGATGTTGGCGGTCAGGATAAAGCGGTTGGAGAGCGGCGACTGGCTGATCTCCCCCCTTGAGGGGGAGATGGCCGGTAGGCCAGAGGGGGTCGGCACAACCTGACGCGACTCCCTATCGCGGACAGGGGATGCCGCCGATCCACGCGAGGCGACCCCCTCTGTCGGCTGCGGCGACATCTCCCCCTCGAGGGGGGAGATTTGGCGCGTCGTGACGAAACACTTCTGGTTGGCGCGGATGGTGAGCCGGATCACCTCGGCCGGAATGGTCAGAAAGTCCTGCTCGAATTCGCCCATCAGCACGACCGGCCATTCGACCAGGCCCGACACTTCCTCCAGCAGCCCGTCGTCCTCGACGAGGTCGAGCCCGCTGGCGAAGGCGAGGTTCCTGGCATCGGCAAGAATGATCTCCTTGCGTCGGTCGGCATCGAGCACGACCTTGGCCGCCTCAAGCTTGGCGACATAATCGTCGAAGCGGCGCACCGTGATGGCGCCCGGCGCATGAAAACGGTGGCCGTAGGTGACATTGCCCGAGCGGATGCCGTCGATCTCGAAATCGACCACCACCGGCTCCTCGGTTTCGGGGCCGAAGGTGCACAGGATCGATTGCAGCGGCCGCACCCAGCGCAACGAGCCGGGCTTGGCCGAAGCCGGCCCCCAGCGCATCGATTTCGGCCAGGGAAAGTTGCGGATGATGCCCGGCACCAGCTCGGCGATGATCTGCTCGGCCGGCCGGCCCGGCCTGGCAATATGGGCGACATAGAAGTCGCCCTTCTTCGGATCGGAATGAACATGCGCGTCGGCAATCGAGGCAAGGCCGGCCTTGCGCAGAAAACCTTGCACCGCCTGCTCGGGCGCCTTGGTCGAGGGGCCCTTGATCTCCTCGTTTATGTCCTTCGAGCGGGCGGTCAGACCGCGGATGTCGAGCGCCAGCCGGCGCGGCGTCCAATATTCGCGCGCCGCCTCATAAGTCAGCCCGGCTTCGACCAGACCGTCGGTCAGCAGCTTCTTCAGGTCGCCGGCAGCTTTTCTCTGCATACGAGCAGGAATCTCTTCCGAACGGAGTTCTAAAAGCAGGTCGGGCATTGAGTGTGCTCACGCGGCAAATGGTCCGGGCGGGGCATAGCAACTCGGCCGGCCGCTGTCACCCTTCCCAGCAAAGTCGGGCCTGCACGATCGCGGCATCCAACGGCGATTTCCGAAAAAATTCATCCGCCTGTCGGACACGAAGCGGTCCGCCCGTCCTTGGGTCAAAGATTTCCATCAACCGAACGCAGCGCTGAAGCGACCGACGCTCAGGCAGAGAACTATTGGCTAAACGAATGAAAACGGCATCGACATTCCTGCAGATCCTCGCGCTCAGCGCCTGTTTTACAGCACAGGTGCATGGCACGTTCTCGATGCCCGGCGTCAGGCAAGCGCTGCGGACAATAGCCGGTGCAAGCGGCCAAGGTACGTTGCCAATCAGCGCTCCTGTCGAAATCGCCTGGAGCTAATGTGCATGTCGCGCAAAAGTGTGCAGCGGTTTTGCGATAACGACATGCATCAAAACAAGAACTTAAAGCGCGTCGCATGAGGCCGGTCGAACGCGACGCGCTTTAAGCCGCCATTCCGCCCGCCTGGGTCAGCAGAAACGCCTCGCCGCAGGCCTTGGCCAGATTGCGCACCCGCAAGATGTAACTCTGGCGCTCGGTGACCGAAATGACGCCGCGTGCGTCGAGCAGGTTGAAGACGTGGCTGGCCTTGATGCACTGGTCGTAGGCTGGGAATACCATGCGGTGACAACCCTCCCCCTTGAGGGGAGGGTGGCCCGAAGGGCCGGGTGGGGTCGCCCGCACAGTGCTCGACGCTTGACTTGAGGTGCCTTCTGAGATGACCCCCTCTGCCCGCTTCGCGGGCATCTCCCCCTCAAGGGGGGAGACAGGGGCGCCGGCTTGTAGCAGCGCCTTGCACTCGGCTTCGGCGTCTTCGAAATGGCGCAGTAGCATCGCGGTGTTGGCGAATTCGAAATTGTGGCGCGAATATTCCTGCTCGGCCTGCAGGAAGACGTCGCCATAGGTCACCTTATCGGCGCCTTCGCGGCCGTTGAAATTGAGGTCGTAGACATTGTCGACGCCCTGCACATACATGGCCAGCCGCTCCAGCCCGTAAGTGAGCTCGCCCGCTACCGGTGCGCATTCGATGCCGCAGACCTGCTGGAAATAGGTGAACTGCGACACCTCCATGCCGTCGCACCAGCACTCCCAGCCCAGCCCCCAGGCGCCCAGCGTCGGGCTTTCCCAGTCGTCCTCGACGAAGCGGATGTCGTGCAGCAGCGAATCGATGCCGATCGCGGCCAGCGAGCCGAGGTAAAGCTCCTGCAGATTGGGCGGATTGGGCTTCAGGATCACCTGGTATTGGTAATAGTGCTGCAGCCGGTTCGGGTTCTCGCCATAGCGGCCGTCCTTAGGGCGGCGCGAGGGCTGGACATAGGCGGCGTTCCAGCGTTTTGGGCCGAGCGCGCGCAATGTCGTGGCCGGGTGGAATGTGCCGGCGCCGACTTCCATGTCGTAAGGCTGGAGGACGACGCAGCCATAGTCCGCCCAATAATTATGCAAGGTCAGGATCAGCCCCTGGAACGAGCGGCTGGGATGCATGTCGGCAGGAATATCAACGGTCACGGCGGCCTCCGGCGGGATGCGGCACCTCGTAGAGTGCCGCTCGGCGACCGTCAAGGCGATGGGGTCACCCCTTCGGGGCGGGCGCCGGCTCGGGCTTCACCTTGGGGGTTTCCTGCGCCGTGTTGGATTCGATCGGCGGCAGGCCCTTCATCAGCTTTTGCTGCAAGGCGGCAAGCACATCCGGGTCCGGCTTCAGGTCGCGGGCCTGGTTCCACTGGAAGGTGGCTTCCAGCTTGCGGCCGACGCGCCAGTAGGCGTCGCCGAGGTGATCGTTGAGCACCGGATCCTCCGGCTTCAACGAAACGGCGCGTTCCATTTCGCGCACCGCGTCCTCGAACTGGCCAAGGCGGTAATAGGCCCAGCCCAGCGAGTCGACGATGTAGCCGTCGCTCGGCCTCAGGTCGACGGCCTTCTGGATCATCGCGAGGCCTTCCTTGAGGTTCATGTTCTTGTCGACCCAGGAATAGCCGAGATAGTTCAGGACCTGCGGCTGGTCGGGGTAGAGCTCCAGCGCCTTGCGGAAATTCGGCTCGGCCTTCGGCCATTCCTTCAGTCGCTCATAGGCGATGCCACGCTGGTAGAAGATGTTCCAGTTGGCGGCGGTCGGCGTCTTCAGCACCTCGACTGCCTTGTCGTAAAGATTGGCGGCGGAGCGGAAGTCCTCCTTCGCGGAATAGACGCCGCCGAGCGCCAGATAGGCGCGCATGTCGTCTGGATGCGCATCGACGATGGCCTTGAGGTGAGCGATCGCCTCGTCATTGCGGTCGAGATCGGCAAGGTTGAGGCCAAGCTGCAGGTCCGAAAGCTCCTTCAGCGGCGAGCCGGCGGGAATGCGGCGATAGAGCGCGATGGCGCCCTCGCCGTCTTTCAACTGCTCGGCGACGGCGGCAAGCTGAACGAGCGCCGCGTCGTTGCCGGGCCGCAGCGCCAGGGCATATCGCAGATAGAGCCGCACGAACGGCTCGCCGCCGCCGCGGTTGAGCGCGGTGGCGAGATCGAGCAGGATCTCCGAGGCGCCGTCCGAGGGACCGGCAACGAATGGTTCGATCTTTTCGCCCTTGTTGATCTTGTCGCGAAGCGATGCAATCTCGACCTTGCCGGGCGCAAACGCCTCGGCCTTGTCGAGCACCGACAGCGCCTTGGCCTTGTCGCCTCTGCGGGCGAGGAAAGAGGCGTAGGCCTGCGCGTTGCGCATCCACGTTTCGGGGGCCGCACCGCCAGCGGCCGTGTCTTGCAGGGTGGCGGTGTAGAGCGCATCCGCCCTGTCGGGCAGGCCTGAGGCGTCGGCAATCAAGGCACGGTGGAACGACTTGAACGGGCTGAACCAGTCGGGGCCCTGCAGCTTGTCGATGGAAGCCATGGCCTCGCCGGCGTCGCCCTCACCTTGCTTGGCCCAGCCGGTCATGACGCCGGAGATCAGCCGGTCGAGATCGGATTCGAGCGAAAGCTTGAGCCAGTATTCGGCCTTGGAGAAATCCTTCTTGTGGAAGGTATCGATGGCCAGCGCCAGGCGCGAGAAGCGCTCGACGTCGGGAATCGCCTTGAGCTTGTCGGCATAGACCAGGGACTCGTCGAAGCGCCCCTGCGCGATCAGCGACAGCATCAGGCTTTGCTGCAGTCCCGTATCGTTCGGATCGAACGCAAGCGCCTGCTTGTAATAGGAAATGGCGCTGTCGAGGTCGTTGTCGCCTTCGGCAATCCGCGCCGCGAGATAGGCTCCCGAGAAGGATGTGATCCTGACCGGCTCGGCGGTCTGTCTGGCATGCGCCGGCAAAGCCGAGATCGCCATGCCCGTCGCGATTGCCAGCCCCGTCAGCCAGCGCGCATATCCTTGCCGCATCATATCCCTTTCAGCCAAACGCCATCTCCGCGTCAGCGGGATCGCCGTAGACTCGATCTTTACAGGTAAAGCATGGCCTTTTTGGGGTCACGCTTCAACCCGGCCCGAATTCACAATCGGGTCAAGCAACTAATAAACCATGCCGAAAGAGGTCGTACGACCGCATTGCGACAATCCGACAATGGGAAACCGGCGTCACGGCCTGGAACTCAGGACGTTTGCGAAAGGCTTGCGTCGAGCGCCTGCATGGCGACGGTGACAAGATCGTGCAGCCGCTTTTTCGGCACGCCGTCGCGTGCCTGCACCGAAAGGCCGTGCATCAGCGTGGCGTAATAATCACCCAACGTCTCGGCGTCGGTACCCGGCTTCAATTCGCCATCGCGCACCGCTTGCTTCAACCGCTCGACGATCGATGCGGTACGCGCCAGCCGGTGCTCCGCCAGCCATTGCTGCACGGCGTCGTTTTCGACGGCGCAATTGGTGGCGGCCGTCACCACCATGCAGCCCTGCGGCTGCCCCGGCCGCGTATAGATTTCGACGGCGTCGCGAAGCATGCGCTCGATGACGCGCCGGACGTTTGGTTCTTCCTGCAGCGCGCGCGTGGCAAAGCCGCCCTCATTGGCCTCGTAAAGTGCCACCGCTTCGCGAAACAGATCCTCCTTCGAGCCGAAGGCGGCATAGATGCGCGCCGATGCGAGGCCAAGCGCCGAAACGAGATCGGCCATCGAGGTGCCCTCGTAGCCACGTCTCCAGAAAGCGTCCCGGGCTTTCTCCAGCGCCTGGTCGCGGTCGAACTCCCTTGGCCTTCCCGCCATTGCGACCTCCAATTTTTGTCGATCAACAAATAATCCTCTTGACTTCGGATTGCAAATCCCGATTCTTTGTCGATCATTAAATAATAGTCGACAAGGAGACCGACATGAGTTCACTGGATCAACGCGCGCCGCTCGGCGCAATCGCAGCGCAAGGGACGACCGGTGTGAAGCGCGGCGTAACGCTGGCGCTGCTCGCCTTCGCGCAGCTCATCATCTCGCTCGACCTCAACATCGTCTTCGTGGCGCTGCCGGAGATCGGCGCCGGCCTCGGATTTTCCGGTCAGACCCTGCAATGGGTGGTGAGCGCCTACACGGTCTTTACCGGCGGCTTCCTGCTGTTCGGCGGCCGGGCCGCCGACCTGATCGGCCAGCGCCGCGTCTTCATCTTCGCACTCTGGCTCTACGCGCTTTCTTCGCTTGTCGGCGGCCTGGCATGGTCACCGGAAATCATCATTGCGGCACGCGCGGTCCAAGGCATCGGCGCCGCATTCCTGTTTCCGGCGACGCTGTCGCTGATCAACCGTCTGTTCGCCGAAGGACCGGAACGCAACCGGGCGCTCGCCGTCTGGGGCGGCGCAGGCGCCAGCGGCCTGACGTTCGGTTCGCTTGCCGGCGGGTTTCTGACCAGCGCCTTTGGCTGGCCGTCGGTCTTCTACGTCAACGTGCTGCTGGCCGGGATCGCCATCATCGCGGCTTTCGCCATCATCCCGCGCGATCGCAAGCGGCACGAGCACCGTAGCTTCGATCTGCCGGGCGCATTGACCGTCACCGCCGGGGCGACGCTGCTTGTCTTCACCCTGGTTCAGGGGCCTGAATATGGCTGGGGATCGACCGCAATTATCGTCAGCGCAGCACTGGCGGCATTCTTCCTGATCGCCTTCACGATGATCGAGGCGAAGAGCGCCGATCCGCTGATGCCGCTGCGCCTGTTTTACAACCGCAGCCTCGTCGCCGGCATGACGATAACCTTCCTCTACATGGCGACTTTCGGAGCGCTGCCCTACTTCCTCACCGTGCTGCTGCAGAACGTGCACGGTTTCACTGCCTTGCAGACGGGCCTCGCCTTTCTCGTGCCGTCGGTCGCCATCGCCGCCGGCACGCAAGCCGGCGAGCGTCTGGCGACGCGCTTTTCCACGCGCAGCACGCTGGTCGGCGGCATGATCGTCGGCGCGGTCGGCACTGCATTGATGGTATCAGGCGCAACCGCGGAGAGCAGCTATCTGTCCCTCGTACCCGGCCTGATCGTCTCCGGCGTCGGACAAGGCATCGTCTGGACCGCAATGTGGATTGCCGCCGCTTCCGGCGTTGCCCATGATCAGCAAGGCGTCGCCTCGGGCATGGCTTCGACGACACTCAATGTCGGCAACGCCATCGGCATGGCCGTGCTGATCGCGATTGCGAACAGCCAAATCGGCGAATTGTCCGGCGATGCGTTGAAAATTGCCGTCGCCGACGGCATCCAGGTCGCCTTCTGGTTCGCGGCGGCGGGCATCGTCGTCAGCCTGCTCGCAGCAATGGTTCTTCCGGCAAAGGCGCGATGAGAACGGCGCGGGCGCCGATGGCTGTCAATTCACCCGGCTGATGCAGAAATCGATGACGTCGATCAGTGCAGACTTCTGCGGCGTCGCTTCGAGCGGCGCCAGGGCGTCGCGGGCGATCTCGCCGAAATGGCGGGCGCGCCCGATGGTGTCGGCAATCGCCCTGTGGCGGAGCATCAGGCCGATTGCCTTTTCCAGCCCGGCATCGTCGGCGGCATTGTCCTCGATGGCGCGTTTCCAGAAGCTGCGCTCGGCCTTGGTGCCGCGCCGATAGGCGAGGATCACCGGCAGCGTTACCTTGCCCTCGCGGAAATCGTCGCCGACATTCTTGCCGAGATCCTTGCTGGTGCCGCCATAATCCAGCGCGTCGTCGATCAGCTGGAAAGCAAGGCCGAGATTCATGCCGTAGGAGCGGAGTGCTGCGCGATCGTTGCGCGTCGCCTGGGCGATGACCGGGCCGACCTCGGCGGCAGCTGAGAACAGCGCCGCGGTCTTGGCCTTGATCACGGCGAAATGCTCGTCCTCGGTGGTTTCGAGGTTCTTGGCGGCGGCAAGCTGCATCACCTCGCCTTCGGCGATCACCGAGGCCGCACTCGACAGGATGTCGAGCGCTTCCAGCGAGGCGACATCGACCATCATGCGAAAGGCCTGGCCGAGCAGGAAATCGCCGACCAGAACACTGGCCTGGTTGCCCCAGATCATGCGCGCCGTTTTCTTGCCGCGCCGCATGCCGCTTTCGTCGACAACGTCGTCGTGGAGAAGTGTCGCGGTGTGCATGAATTCGACCGATGTGGCGAGCTTGACATGGCCGTCGCCGGAATAGCCGAACATCTGGGCGGCGGCGAGCGTCAGCATCGGCCGCAGCCGTTTGCCGCCGGACGAGATCAGATGGTTGGCGATCTCCGGGATCATCTCGACATCGGAGCCGGCCTTCGACAGGATCAATTTGTTGACGCGCCCCATGTCGGCCGCGGTCAGGTCGATGAGGTCCTTTATCGAGGCGGCTTCGCGCTTCCCGTTTTCAATGTTGAGAACGACACCCACGGCAAAACTCCCAACCTCGATATGCACGACGGCAACATGGTCCCTGGACAGACTCTAGGGTGTCACCCACCGGTGCGGCAAGAGGCGAATTGGCGCGCCGGCTCTGGTACATGATCACGCCTACGTTTACATCAACGCCGCAAACTGCGAGTTTCATCCGATGATAGAGCTCATCCGCACCAACGACGCTGTCATCATTTCGTTTGTCGAATCGCTGATGCGCGATGCCGGTATCGGCTGTTTCGTCGCCGACCAGAACATGAGCGTGCTCGACGGCTCGATCGGCATCCTGCCCCGCCGTGTCATGGTGGACGCCGACAAGGCCGATGCGGCACGGCGCATCCTGACGGATGCCGGCATCGCCAACGAGATCCGCCAAAAATAATGTCCGCGTCGCCCGCTGCCCTTGTCCCGGACATGCCGACTCACACGGTCGATGCCTTCCATCGTGGTCGCTTCTGGCTGGTGCAGCCGAGAAAGGCCGGCCACCGCGCCGGCATGGATGCGATGATGCTGGCGGCTGCCGTGCCGTCCTCCTTCGCCGGGCGGCTGGCCGACTTTGGCGCGGGTGCCGGTGCCGCGGGCCTGGCGGTGCTGTCGCGCTGCCCCGCTGCCGCGGCCGTGCTTGTCGAGCGTTCCCCGGAAATGGCGGCCTTCGCCACCACCACGCTTGCCCATCCCGGCAATGCGCATCTCAGCGACCGCGCCTCGGTGCTCGTCGCCGATGTCGCGCTGTCGGGCCGGGCGCGAACGGCCGCCGGCCTCGAGGACAACAGCTTCGATTTCGTCATCATGAACCCGCCGTTCAATGCCGCCGAGGATCGCGCGACGCCCGATCCGCTGAGAAAGGCCGCGCATGTCTCGGAGGATGGATTGTTCGACAGCTGGATCCGCAGCGCGGCCGCGGTGGTGAGGCCGGGCGGCGGGCTGGCCGTCATCGCCCGGCCGGAACAGCTCGGCGCCATCCTCGATGCCGTTGCCGGCCGCTTCGGCGACGCCGAGATGCTGGCCGTCCATCCTCGCCCCGAGGCGGCAGCGATCCGCATCGTCGTCCGGGCAGCACTCGGCGCACGCGGCAAGCTGTCGATCCAGCCACCGCTGATGCTGCATGCCTACTCAGGCAATGGCCCTTCGGAGCGGGCAGAGCTGATCAATAACGGGCTGGCGTCGCTGTTCGGAGACTGATCCATTCTGATTGCCGGGGTGACGGCATTGCCGTTGGCCGGCGAATTCCTACATGCCTCAAGCAAATCGACCGGAGACCGCCCCCTCGTGAAACGCCTTTTCAACCGCCTGCTGCCGAAATCCTGGCGCTCCACCGTCGTCACCATTCCGGTCATCCGGCTGCACGGCACGATCATGCCCGGCGGCGGCCAGTTCCGGCCGAGCCTGTCGCTCGCTTCCACCGCCGGTCTTCTCGAAAAGCTGTTTTCCTTCGATGCGCCGGCGGTCGCCATCTCGATCAATTCGCCAGGGGGCTCGCCGGTGCAGTCGCGGCTGATCTTCAGGCGCATCCGCGACCTGGCGAGCGAGAAGAACAAGAAAGTCCTGGTTTTCGTCGAGGACGTGGCGGCATCGGGCGGCTACATGATTGCGGTCGCGGGCGACGAGATCTTTGCCGACCCGTCCTCCATCGTCGGCTCGATCGGTGTGGTGTCGGCCTCGTTCGGCTTTCCGGAGCTGTTGAAGAAGATCGGCGTCGAGCGCCGCGTCCACACCGCCGGCCAGAACAAGGCGGTGCTCGACCCGTTCAAACCGGAAAAGAAGGAGGACGTCGAGCGCCTGAAGGCGCTGCAACTGGAGGTCCACGAGACCTTCATCGACCTCGTCAAGGACAGGCGCGGCAGCAAGCTCAAGGACGATCCCGACCTGTTCACAGGCCTGTTCTGGACGGCCAAGAAGGGGCTTGAACTCGGGCTGGTCGATGCGCTCGGCGACATGCGCAGCGTGCTGAAGAGCCGTTTCGGGCCGAAAACCCAGCTCAAGCTGATCACCGCGCCGCGCGGCCTGTTCGGCCGCTTCGGCCTGTTCGGCTCGAGCTTGTCGGCGCCCGACATCGCTGCCGCCGCGGCAAGCGGCGTCATCGATGCGGCGGAAGAGCGCGCGCTGTGGGCGCGCTTCGGGCTTTGAAAAGCCGGTGAAAGCGTCTAGCATAAATCATCAACCGACCCGACCGGCGGCCTTGCCGGCCTTGCGAGGGAGGAGTTTGACATGCCGCAGATCATTTTCTTCGCCGTCGTCGGCATTGCCGCCTATTTCGGCTACCGCTCCTTCGTCAGGGAAGCCGAGCGGGTGACCGCCAAGGTACGTCGGGCCGAAAAGCAGACGGCCAACGGGACGATGGGAACACTGGTCAAGGATCCGAAGACCGGCGAATACCGTCTGGCCAAGGATTGACCGTCGTCCCCCTCGCGGCCGAGCCAATCAACGCCGAGGCCAGCCTCCGGGCATTGCATGCGCACGCCAAGATAAATCTCGCGCTGCACGTCACCGGCCGGCGCGCCGACGGTTATCACATGATCGAAAGCCTGGCTGTGTTCACGCGCTTCGGCGACCGCATCGAGACAGAACTTGCCGACAGCGATGGGTTTTCCGTGTCCGGCAAATACGCCTCCGCGGTGCCGGTCGACGACAATAATCTGGTGGTGAGAGCGCGCGACGCACTGCGTCGCGAGGCCGGTTCCCAACACGCGCCGGCTGTCGCCATCCGGCTCGAAAAGAACCTGCCGGTCGCGTCCGGTGTCGGAGGCGGATCGAGCGACGCGGCGGCTGTGCTGCGCGCCCTGATCCAGACCTGGGGACTTGATGTTGACGATGCCGAACTGGCGCGGATCGGCCTGTCGCTCGGCGCCGACGTGCCGATGTGCCTCGCTGCTAAGCCACTGATAGCCCGCGGCGTCGGCGACGAGCTGACACTCGTGCCGGATTTCCCGGCGCTGGGTCTGGTGCTCGTCAATCCCGGCACTGCCGTCTCGACGGCCGACGTGTTCGAGGCGCTTGGCCGCCGCGACAATGCGGCGCTGCCGCCGCTGCCGCACAGCCTCGACTTCCACAGCATCCGCAACTGGCTGGAGATCACCCGCAACGATCTCGAACCTGCGGCGCGTGCAATCCAGCCCGCCATCGGCAAGGCGCTTTCCGTGCTTAACAAGGCCGGAGCCGGTTTTGCCAGGATGTCGGGTTCCGGCGCCACCTGCTTCGGGCTGTTCGAGACCGGCAACGTGGCCAAGCGCGCGGCCGTCGATATCCGCGGCCGCCATCCCGACTGGTTTGTCGCGGCGACGCGAAGCGTGAGATCGGAGGCTGATGCCCATGGCCAGGATTGACGTGAGCCGCCCCTTTGTTCCCGTGCGCATCGCGGTACTGACCGTTTCCGATACGCGCAGCCTCGTCGACGACAAATCCGGGCAGACGCTGGCCGACCGTATTGCCGAGGCCGGCCACATCCTCGCCGCCCGCGACATCGTCACCGACGACCGCGACAAGATCCGCGACACGGTCCTAGGTTGGTCAAGGGACGAAGCGATCGATGTCGTCATCACCACCGGCGGCACCGGCTTCACCGGCCGCGACGTGACGCCGGAAGCGCTGGAGCCGATCTTCGAAAAGCGCATGGACGGCTTTTCCGAAGTGTTCCACCGCATATCCTACGACAAGATCGGCACCTCGACGATCCAGAGCCGGGCAACCGGCGGCGTCGTCAACGCCACCTTCGTCTTCGTGCTGCCGGGCTCGCCCGGCGCCTGCAAGGACGCCTGGGACGGCATCTTGAAGCCGCAGCTCGACTACCGGCACATGCCCTGCAACTTCGTCGAGATCATGCCGCGGCTGGACGAGCATTTGCGGCGCGGCTGAGGCGAGCCAAGGTATCAGCCAAGCGACCTCGGTTTAGCGAATGACCGGCTCGCCGTGAAAACGGCGGCGCGAGGGCGGCGACACGCCGAAGCCGACCTCCATCATCAGCCGCGGCGTGCGCGTCGGCACGGTGCCCATATGGAAGCCGAACGGGTCCTCGACAAAGCCGAGGCCGGCCGGCCCGGTCAGCGTGACCGGGCTCTGCTCGCCATAGACGCCCAGCACCTCCTCCGCCGAATGGCCGACAAGCAGCGTCAGCTGATGCTTCAGGATGCGGCGGTTGTGGGAGCCGCGGACATAGACATGCGGCCCGGTGTCGTTGTCGACCGGCACCAGGTAGAAAAAGAACTTCAGCATCCGCCAGTCATCGAGGTCGAAATGGTATTTGCCGAGCGAGGCCATGTTCTTGTCGGCGTCCGAGACGCCACCGGTCGGAAAGCTCCACCAGACGCGGGTGGTGATCAGCTTGGCCTGGCTGCCGAGATAGTGCGCTGCGATATCGAGAAGCAGCGGATCGCGCTGCACGGCGACCGCAGCGTTGCAGTCGAGGACCCGTTCGAAATAGTGACCGCTGAGCAGCGGGCGGCCGAAATGCTTTTCGGCATCGGCGTGTTTTTCGGGCAGGAATTCCAGCCGGCGGTCGAAATTGCCGAAGCATGGCGTGCGCTCGGCGAAGCGGGCAATCTCCTCATGGATGGCGGCCGGCAGCATCAGGCCCGAATAGAGCCCCTCCGTCCGCAGCCCGCCGACGACGGCATCGCGATCGACGCCGGCGAACATCGTTTCACCGACATTGCGCGCCGGCGGAACGGGCTTTGCACCGCGCCAGTGCAGGCGCCGCGCCGGCATGGTGCGGGCCAGCATGAACATCGGCAGCCATGCCGGATTCTCGCGAAGGTCGGAAAGATAGGTCGGGATGCGGGCGGCGATGCGGCGCAGCGTACCGCCGTTGCGTGCGATCGCCTCGAGGCTTGCAGCGCCGGACTTGTCGGGGCTTGAAAGGGTCATCGGGGTCCTCAAATGTCGATGGAACAGCATCGACGATAGTCGTCGCCGCCGCTCCGGCACACCCCAAACCCATTCGCCCGTTTCGCAGGGAATGGTAACCCCCGGCCAGATTTTGTGCAATGCACAATAAGCGACGACCCGCCAGAAAATTTGCTTGGGCGGCATTCCCTAGGCCGGGATGGTAAGCCGTCACTTCCGCGGCGCCACCCAGATCTCGGCGTGGAGCCTCCTGGTCGCCAGGCCGCGGGCGATCGCTTCGGCGCTGCGGGCGCTCTTTGATAGCGCGGCGGCCTGACGCTTGCTGATCACCAAGCCTTCGGCGAGAGCGCGATTTCCGGCAAAGACGCGTGACAGGAAGGGCGCGCGGCTGCCGCGTGCCCGCGAAAATCGCGCCGCCATGGTTTGCCTGGCGGTATGGGCGACGACCTCGTCGATCCAGCCCTCCCCCAGCCGCGCGCCCGGTTCCAGCAAGAGCAGCCAGTCGCCCTTGGCCTGCCTGATGCCCGCAGCGATGCCGCCGCTGACATAGTGGCAGCCGGCATGTTCGGCGACGCGGTGCGTCTGATCGGTCGAGCCGGTGTCGCAGACGAGAACGTCGCGCACCACGCCCTCGACCGCGCCGCCGATCAGCGAGGCGAGCGTGCGGGCAAGGCCCTCCTCGTCATTCAGGGTTTCGATCAGGACGCTGAGCATGTTTAGCCGAATAGCGGAAAGCGGTGGGCAGCGCCAGTTTTTGCGGCGCGCCGCGAGAAAGTTCTTGCTTTGTTCTCATCGATGCGATAGGAATACATTCATGAGCAGAGCGATTCGACAGCGGGCGGATAGTCCCTGGGAAAGGGCCAAAATGGAACAGATCGTGCGTGCCGACATTGCCGCCTTCGGCGCTGGCAGGGCCGAGATGGCGAATGCGATGATCGAGCAGAGCGGCATGCGCGTCCGTCCGGACCGCAATCGCGGCAGGTCGGCGGGCATCAATCCGTCCGGCCGTTTCGAGCCGGTCAGCCGGCATGTGTTCGATGACGGCTGGAATTCGCTGGAGGAGCTGCCGCCCTTCAGGACCGAGGTACAGGTCGAGAAGCCGCGCACCATCATCACCCGCAACGAATCGCCCGATATCTCCTTCGACCGCTCGATCAATCCCTATCGCGGCTGCGAACATGGCTGCGTCTATTGTTTCGCGCGGCCGACGCACAGCTTCATGGGCTTGTCGCCGGGGCTGGATTTCGAATCGAAGCTGTTTGCCAAGCCGGATGCGGCGCGGTTGCTCGACAAGGAATTGTCCAGGGACAATTACCAGCCGCGCACCATCGCCATAGGCACCAACACCGATCCCTATCAGCCGATAGAGAAGCAATACCGGATCATGCGCGAGATCCTCGAAGTTCTGGAGGCGCGCGGCCATCCGGTCGGCATCGTCACCAAATCGGCACTGGTGATCCGCGATATCGACATTCTGTCGCGCATGGCCGAGCGAGGGTTGGCCAAGGTGGCGCTGTCGGTGACGACATTGGACAGGATGCTGGCCAGAACGATGGAGCCGCGCGCGTCGACGCCGACCAAGCGGCTGGAGGCGGTCAGACAGCTTTCGGACGCCGGCATTCCGGCCTCGGTGATGGTCGCGCCGATCATCCCCGGACTGACCGACCCGGAAATGGAGCGCATCCTCGATTCGGCGCAGGCAGCGGGCGCGCGTGAAGCCGGCTATGTGCTGCTGCGCCTGCCGCTGGAGGTCGCGCCGATCTTCAAGGACTGGCTGCTGCGCCACTATCCCGACCGCTATCGCCACGTCATGTCGCTGATCCGTTCGATGCGCGACGGCAAGGACTACGATTCGGAATGGGGCAAGCGCATGAAAGGCTCCGGCCCCTATGCCTGGCAGATCGGCCGGCGTTTCGAGATCGCCGCCAAACGGCTCGGCCTCAATGCCGAACGGCGCTCGCTCAGGACCGACCAGTTCGTCCCCGCTGCCAAGGCAACCGAGCAGCTGATGCTGCTGTGACAAAGCGTCTCGCGCCAGCCGCTTTGAAGCGGCCGCAGAAGGCGAAAAATCCCGTCCGGCCTGTCCTGTCCCCGGGCTTGCAGACGGTAGCCCCCTCCTGGTCCGGTGCCCCGCCCGACCCGGAGGGGACTTGCGGAGAATCGGAGCCGATGCGAACCTCGCCGCACCATGGCTCGCCCGCGTTCCGATTCTCCGCTTCTCTTCGAAATCGTCGAGAAACCCGACTTCTCGTTCGAAACGAGAGCGATGGCCGAAGGCCTTTGGCCGGTGGCAGGGATGGACGAGGCCGGCCGCGGCCCACTCGCCGGGCCGGTGGTGGCGGCAGCGGTGGTGCTCGATCCCGCCAACATCCCCGACGGCCTCGATGATTCCAAGCGGCTGACGCATTTGCAGCGTGAGGCGCTGTTCATGAAAATCCTCGGCTCCTCACTCGCCGTGTCGATGGCCTCGGTCAGCGCCGAAGGCATCGATGCCTCCAACATTCTCAGGGCCAGCCTGGAGGCGATGCGCCGTGCAGTGGCCGGCCTGTCAATCCGGCCGAAGCTGGCACTGGCCGACGGCCGCGACGTGCCGCCCGGCCTGCCCTGCGAGGGCAAAGCGCTGATCAAGGGCGACCAGCGCTCGCAGTCGATCGCCGCAGCCTCGATCGTCGCCAAGGTGTTGCGCGACCGAATGATGTGCGGCTGCGGCAGCCATCATGCGCGTTACGGCTTCGAACTGCATATGGGCTACGCCACTGTGCGCCATCGCACGGCAATCGATCTGCACGGGCCGGTGGCGCGGCTGCACCGCGCCTCCTTCGCGCCGTTCCGGTTCGGCGGCACCGAGGTGCTGGAGGAAGAGGGTTTTTCGGGTTTGGATTGAGATTGGCGAAAGCGGCTGAGCGCGCAATCTCCCCCCTTGAGGGGGAGATGGCCGGCAGGCCAGAGGGGGTCGCCTTCGTGTGAAGCGTCAACGTTCTCTTTCGTCCCAGTGGCGTCGCGCCAGGACGTACCGCCCCCCTCTGTCGCCTTTGGCGACATCTCCCCCTCAAGGGGGGAGATTATGCGCTCTGCCGCTTTCGCCAACAAAAAAGCCGCCAGGTTTCCCCGGCGGCTTCCGATGAATTTCTCGACGAAGTCGCTTAATTCAGTTTCGACTTCAAATCCTGCAGGGAGGCGTTGAACAGGTCGGCGCCGGCCTTGGCGTCGATCTTGCCGGCCAGCAGCGCGCGCGCGGCTTCGACCGCAATGTCGACAGCGCTGGCACGCACTTCGCCGATCGCTTCGCGCTCGGCCTGGCCGATCTTCTGCTCGGCCAAGGCGGTGCGCCGGGCGACATAGTCCTCGGTCTTCTGGTGCGCCTCGGCGGCAAGCATGTCGGCTTCACGCTTGGCGGCGGCAACGATGGCCGCCGCCTCCTGCTCGGCTTCCTTGCGCTTGCGCTGGTATTGGCCAAGCAGCTGCTGTGCCTCTTCGCGCAACCGGCGCGCCTCCTCGAGCTCGGAGCTGATCTTGTCGGCCCGCGCATCGAGCGCCTTGGCGATCATGCCCGGCACCTTGATGTAGATGGCGATGCCGAGGAAGATTACGAGGGCAACCGTTGCCCAAAGCGTCGCGAGAGATGTGGCGTCCATGATGCGCTCCTCACCCGGCCACGGATTTGACCGCGGCCGCGATTTCGGCCTTGCTGGCCTTGCCGCCGACAAGCGCCTCGACGATGGCCGAAGCGGTGTCCTCGGCGATCGTGCCGACTTCCTTCATGGCATTGGCCTTGATGGAAGAAATACGCGCCTCGGCCTCGCCAAGCTTCTGGTCAAGCGCTGCCTCGATCGTCTTGCGGGCAGCTTCGGCTTCCGCCTTGGCCGCATCGTTGGCCTGCTGACCGATCGCATTGGCCTTGCCCTTGGCTTCCGCCAATTCCTGCTCATAGGCGGCAACGGCGGCATCGGCCTCGCTTTTCAACCGGGCAGCATGATCGAGATCCTGCGTGATGCGGTCGTTGCGAACGTCGATGATGCCGCCGACGCGCGGCATCACTACCCGTTTCAAGAAGAGGTAGAACAGCCCGAAAGTGATTGCCAGCCACACCAGCTGTGACGGGTACGTTGCCGGATTGAATGGCGGGAACGTGCCGTGCGCCTCGGCAGGCACGCCGGTGGCGGCGTGCGCGTCGGCTTCCGTTGCGGCGGGCGCGGACTCTTGCGCAAAGGCAGATGTCACGAACATGGACTATCCCCGAAATTCAGTCCCGCCGCAGGATCGCGGCCGGCCTGTTCAATTCTTCCCAATGTTCAGCCGAACAAATATTCAGCCGAACAGGGCGAGAAGCGCGATGAGAAGCGAGAAAATACCCAGCGCTTCGGTCACGGCGAAGCCGAAAATCAGACGGCCGAACTGGCCGTCGGCGGCCGACGGGTTGCGCAGCGCGCCCGCCAGATAGCTGCCGAAGATGTTGCCGAGGCCAACGCCCGCGCCGCCCATGCCGAGGCATGCGATGCCGGCGCCGATGTACTTTGCTGCTTCTGCGTCCATTTGTTCAACTCCTTTGGATCTAAAATTCCGTTGCAAATTCGATCCGGCGGCAATGCCGGAACCTAGTTAGTGCCCGGGATGCAGGGCGTCGTTGAGATACATGCAGGTCAGCACGGCAAAGACGTAGGCCTGCAGGAACGCGACCAGCAACTCAAGCGCCGTCAGCGCCACGGCCATCGCCAGCGGCAGAACCGAACCCGCCACGCCGACCGCGCCGAGCGCGCTCAGGCTGACGACAAAGCCCGAGAACACTTTCAGCGTAATGTGACCGGCGAGCATGTTGGCGAACAGACGAACCGACAGGCTGACCGGACGTGAGACGAAGGAAATCACCTCGATAAGCACCACCAGCGGCAGCAGGTAGACCGGCACGCCATGCGGGACGAACAGCTTCAGGAAGCCAACGCCGTGCTTGGTGAAGCCGTAGACGACAACCGTTCCGATCACCAGCGCGGCGAGGCCGAAAGTGACGATGATGTGGCTGGTGACGGTGAAGAAATACGGGAACAGGCCAAGCAGGTTGGCGACAAGCACGAACATGAACAGCGAGAACACGAAGGGGAAGAACTTCATGCCCTGCGTGCCCGCGGCGTCCCTCAGCATATTGCCGACAAATTCATAGGCCATTTCCGAGACCGACTGAAGGCGGCCCGGAACCAGGCTGCGGCTCGATGTGCTGAGATAGAGAAACGCCGCCGCGACGGCAACCGTCGCAAGCATGAACAGAGCCGAATTGGTGAAAGACAGGTCATAGCCGCCGATGTGAATCGGAATGATCGGATGGATCTGGAACTGGTGGATCGGATCGACCTTGTCAGCAGCCACTTTAAATCCCCATCAAAGCCGCAGACGGCTTCAGCATTCTGTTCAATGCGCCGGCATGCGGCGCCTCAATTCATTCTTTCGGATCGCGCGGTTTGTCGCCCGTTCCGAATTCCGACACAAGCCCGGCTGAACGCAGGACATTGAGCACGCCGGCGCCAAAACCCAGCAGCAGCCCGACTATCAGACCCCATGGCGATATCCCCGCCACGCGATCAATAAACCAGCCGAGAGCCGCACCGACCACTATCCCGGCGATGAACTCGCTGGACAGCTTGAGCGCCTGGCCGTACCCGGCCACACTGCCCGTTTTCGCGTCGTCTTTCCCCTCGAGCCGATCCGGCCGCCTTGTCGCAAGCGATGCTTCAAGGTCGCGCCGGCGGCGCTCAAGATCGTCGTCGCGGATGTCGGCTTCATGCTGCTTGCCGCGGCCGGTTTTGCCGGTTCCGTCTGGCCCATTCTTGTCGGCCACGCAACCCCCCCTGCCCGGTCAGACCGTTACCGTCCGTCCGCTTCTTAAAGTCGCCGGCAACATAGTTAGAGGGTCCGCGCCCGTCAAGCCACGGGCGGACCTTCGAGCTCAAGTATTTTTTCGTTATGAATCAGCTACTTGCCTGGGTGCGACATCGTGCCCGACGCGGTCTCCGGCGGGCTGCGGCCGAATCCCCACGGCGATGCGTCTTCCATCGGCCGCTCTCGCGGGAAAGATGCAAGGGCCGCCAGAGCGCTTAGCTCCAGCCGCCGCCATAGGTGCGGTAGAAGATGTGCAGGCCGATCCTGGTCATTTTCTGCATCGTCCGCGCCCAGCCCGGATGGACGTAGTTGGCGTAATAATGGGTCGACGAGCCGACTTCCGGAATGAAGATCTTGCCGGCTGTGACGGCCATGGCGACATCCTGAGCGGTCTTGTAGGCAGCGGGGTTGTCGATCCGCTTCTTCCTGCCGTCGCAGGCGAAGGAAAACTGACAGCGGTTGAACCAGTTGTCGTTCTGGTAGACAACGCCGCAGATCGAGTTCGGATAGGCCGGGTTTCGGACACGGTTGAGGATGACCTGGGCGACGGCGGCCTGGCCGCGCACGGACTCGCCGCGCGCCTCGAAATAGATGCCGTTGGCGAGACAGGCCTGCTCCGGTTTGGAAAAGACGCTCGCCGGCAGCGGCGTCTGCATCCAAGAATGATCGCCCTTGCTCAGGGGCGGAATGAAGCGGCCATCGTTCGGGTCCTCGTCCTGCAGCAAGGCCTCGAAAGGCGACGCCTTGGCGTAATCGGGGGCAGACGAGGCATAGGCGGTCGCCAGCACGTCGGGATGATCGTTGTTGACCAGCGCGGCAAGCATCGCCGGCACGCCGGAATCCGGCTTCTTGTCGACGCGCGTGTGGAAGGAGGCCGCGATCTGAATTTCCTTGCCTTTGATCTCGGGCTTGGCGAAGGCCATCCTCAGGCCGCTGTCCATGCTTGGGCGCAGCAGCGAGGAGGTTCGCTCGAAGATCGAGCCGGCGTTGAAGTTCTTCGGCGGCGAGACGGGCGAGACCTCGATGATGCGGCCCTTCTTGTCGGCACGCGTGATACGGTTCTCGTCCGGCGTCGTGCCGGCGATGCCGCCCTTGCCGCGAAACGAGACGGCGCCGATGCCGGGCAGTTGGACGCCGGAGCCGGAGAGCGAGCCGGTGCTGCTGGAATCGAGGAAGGGCATTTCGGCGGCGTGAACGGAGCCGGCGACGGATTTCTCGACATAGGCGTTCCAGCGGACGCTCGGCGCCTCAAGACCGGAGACCAGGCTTGTCATGTCCTGATAGGCAACGACACTCGGAAAGCCGATCCAGATGCCAAGGCCAATAATAAACGGAGACAGGAAGGAACGCTTTTTCTCACCGGCGGCGGCGACAAGCCGCGTCAAAACACGTCGATGCACGGAACTCTCCAGAAACGCAACGGACCCCACTGGAGAGCTACAATGATGCATTAACCTTGATGGGGCGTTAACAGCTTAGAACCTTGTTTTCCCATCTCGTGTCGAAGTCAGGCGCTTTTGCGGCTGTCCGTTGGCGGAAGAAAGATCGGCCAGGCGATCAGCGCGCAAATAGCCGCACCCAGCCAGACGCCTGGCCACGAGCAGAGCACGAGAAGCCCCGGAATGGCGATCGGCACCAGGAAAAAGGCAATGAAGACCAGACTGTTGGCAAGGCCGAGCGCCGTTCCGGCCTGGCTGGCGCCGGCCAGCGTCGCAAGCTCGGTGTAGGCGACGCCGTGCCAGGAGGAGACGCAGATGCCGGCCACGACGAGCATCGCAACGATCGCCGGCGACAGCATCGGCGCTTGGCCTGACAAGAATTGGGCCGAAAACAAGACGAGCGCCGCAAGCACGGCGAAGGCGGCCACGCTCAGCATGCTGCACAGACGCAGGAACGACCGGCGGTTGCCGTGACGGTCGGTATAGCGGCCGCTCCAGACGCGCATGACCATGGCGCCGACCTGCACGGCACCCAGGCTGGCGCTGATCACGGCTGTTCCCATGCCGGCAAAATCATGCAGGAAGACGGAAGCAAAGGTGAGCACGGCCACCTGTGGGAAGCACAGCAGGCCGATGGCTGTCGCGATGCGCCAGACGGCCGGGTTGCGCAGCGGCGCGGGGCCGGCCGGCTTTGCCGCGCTGCTCGAATGGGCATGGTCGTGCGCCGGCGGCTGATGCAGCCAGCGCCAGGCGAGTGAGGTCGAGACGGCGGATGCAGCCGCCAGAAGTCCGAAGACCGCCGTGAAGCCATGGGCCGAAGCGAGCGACGGCAGCACCAGCGCGCCAAGCCCGCCGCCAAGCGGCACCGCCGTCTGCCTGATGCTCATGGCAAAGCCACGCTCGCCTTCGCCGAACCAGGCCATGATGGCGCGGCCGCTGGAGCCGTTGACGCTGCCGCCGAGCAATCCGGTGACCAGCAGGGCAGCGGCGAGAAGCGCGACGCCGGGAATTTGGGCTGGTGACGGCACGACCAGCGCGGCCATGACGAGCAGCCACAACGCGGTTGCGCCGAGCCCGGTCAGCAGCACGCGGCGGTCGCCCCAGCGATCGGTCAGCAGCCCCCACGGCAATTCGCTCAGCGCCACGCCCAAGCCGAGAAGGCCAAGCGCCAGACCGAGCTCGCCATTGGAGAGATGATAGCCCGAGCGTAGGAACACCGCCGTGGCCGGAATGCCGGAGAATGTCGCGGAGAAGCAGGCGTTGGCGGCGACGCCGATACCCAGCACCTTCCAGCGATGATTGGGTCGAAGCACCGCCGCCTCTGACAGGGTGGTAACGGCGGCCGGGCGAAGCGGTTTGCAATCTGCTCGTGTGTCGACAGCGGACATGGTTCAGCTCCTGCATGCGCTGGTTGCGTTCGGGTCTTGACGCGCTCTCTCTACCGCCATAACTTCGTACTGAATATCAGGAAGTTTTTCACATAATGTCCTAAATATCAGGATTATCGCTATGCGACGCGTGACATTCGATCTCGAAGTTCTGCGCAGCTTCATTACCGGCATGGAGCTGGGCAGCTTCGCCAAGGCCGCCGACCGGCTCGGCCGCTCGACGTCGGCAATCAGTGCGCAATTGAAGAAGCTGGAGGAGCAGGCGGCGACGCCGATCTTCCGCAAATCTGGGCGTGGCCTGGCGCTGACGGACGCGGGCGAGACCATGCTCGGCTACGCGCGCCGGCTGATCGAGCTCAATGACGAGGCCGCCTCCGCCATCCACGATGTCGAGCTGGAGGGTTGGGTACGGCTTGGGCTACAGGAGGATTTCGGCGAGGCGGTGCTGCCGGATGTGCTCGGGCGCTTCGCCCGCGCCCATCCCAAGGTCAAGATCGAGGCCAGGATCGCGCGCAGCCATGAGCTTGCCGAAAGGATCATTTCGGGCAGCGTCGATATCGCGCTTGCCTGGCACAATGGCGCGACGCTGCCCTACAGCCGGAATCTCGCCGACGTCCAGATGCGCTGGATCGGCCCGGCAAAACAGATCGAGACCTGCCTGCGCGATGGCGAGCCGTTGCCGCTGGTGGCGCTCGAAGCGCCGTGCCTGCTGCGCAGCGTGGCGACCGAAACGCTGGACCGCGCCGGCCTGGCATGGCGGATGGCCTTCTCCAGCCCCAGCCTTGGCGGCATCTGGGCAGCCGTCGCCGCCGGGCTCGGACTGACGATCCGCACCGATATCGGCCTGCCGGCCAGCGTCAGGGCGATGACGCCGGAGATCGCCGGGCTGCCCGCCTTGCCCAAGATGGCGCTGTTCCTGCACCGCAAGGAGGCCGAGCCCGATCCGATAGCGGCGCGGCTTGGCGACATCCTGCTGCAGGCGGCGCTGGAAGCGTTGCCGGGAAGTGGCGACGCGGATGGTCTGAGGAAAGCGGCTTAGCGCAGACGAGCCGAAAGGGGCGCAGGGCGCTCCATAACTTAGTCGGTCGAAGAAGCAGTAATGCTGGCGATCCCTCGCGCGCCCCTCTGTCCTGCCGGATATCTCCCCCTCGAGGGCCGCTCGAGGGGGAGATTAGCAGCTTCGCCGTCCCACCCGTCTTTCGGCGTCGGAGATTGGCTAAAAGCGGAGGGAACGGCCAATCTCTCCCGGCCGGCGAACAGGTGTCCGAGGTGCGCAAGCGATGCGGATCGGCGCGCCGGGCATATCGAAAGCCTCGCCTCTATGCTACCAACATGCTTACTTTACGCCCGTCATCGGCGAGCGGTCTCTTGTTTCAATGAGGTTTTTCGGTGACGTGCTGGTCCGGTCAGGGGATAATTCCCCGAGGGCCCCGGCGTAGCTGAATCTGGCGGGTACCGCAGCATTTCTTGAACTTCATACCTGAACCGCAAGGACATTGATCATTGCCGCCGCGTTGCAGCCGGCCGACCAGGGGCAGCAGCGCCGCGGAAGGCAGGAGCGCTGCCACAAGGGCAGCCAACTTACCCGAGATTCCCGGTACGACGAGGCGACGACCGGATTTGAACGCTCGCCACGCCTGTTCGGCCACATACTTCGGATCCACCTTGGGCAAGATGTTGAAGAGCACCGTCTGATTGGCGCCTGATCTTGCGAGAAACTCCGTGGACACCGGGCCTGGTGCAACGCATGTGACCGTCACACCGGTTCGGCGCAATTCCTGGTGAAGCGCCTCTGAGAAGAAGCGCACGAAAGCTTTGCTAGCGAAGTACAGAGCCATATAAGGCCCGGGAACGAACCCGGCCACGGAACTGAGATTGAGCACCCCGCCCCGTCGGCGTGCCACCATTCCCGGCAGAAAATGAAGGGTCAGTTCTGTGAGGGAATGTATATTGAGATCGATGATGCCGAGTTGACCATCAATAGGCAGCGCCGTCGTCGCGCCCCGCAGGCCGTACCCGGCGCTGTTGACCAGGACATCACAGACCAGGCCGTGTGCGGACAGAAAGCCCTCCAGGCGCGTTGGCGCATCGCCTGCCACGAGATCCAACTCGAGCGTGAATGCCTCGCCGCCCGCCTCCCTAACCTCAGACGCCGCGGCGGCCAAACCCTCAGGTGAGCGGGCAACCAGCACAACCGCACCGCGCTCCCTTGCAGCGACGCTCGCAATCGCCCGGCCAATTCCACCCGAGCCGCCAATCACGACGATAGCTGGCCGGAATTCACAGTGCGAAATCACTTCGCATTCCTCTGTCTTGCAGGAGCGGAAACACCTTGACCGAGCAGCACCACTTCATTGGCGACAGTGCCGTTCAGAATCTTTTCGAATCTCTCCAGTGCTCGTGCGACGTTCGCTCCATCCATGACCCGGTGATCGTAGTGGATGCGGACATTCACCGATCCGTCTTTGCCGATCGGACCGTAGTTTAGAAGGGTGGTCAGTGGTGTCAGCGGGTTGAGTGATTCCGCACCGAGACCAGAATAGACGGACAGTTGGAAGGTACCGAAGTAATTTGCCCTTTGCCGGGCGATGTTCAACCCTAGCCACATAAGCAGCCACCTGACTGGCGCGGGCGCACCTGCCATCCGCAAGGCACGCCGAAACTCCGGGACCTCCTGGATCGGCCGTGATCGAGCCGCGTGGATGGATCGCTCAAGTTCCGTGATGGAGTAGCGCTCCGGGCATTTGATGCAGCTCAGCAGAACGGCCGGCTCGCCATCATATTCGCGCTCGTGGGCAATCGAGGCTACGCTTGCCGGATACTCGTAAAGCTGCGGCCAGGGCAACTTGACATAGGCGCGCCGCAACTCCGGGGTCTCTAGGGCAAGAAGCGCATACCCTTTCAGGAAGATCGCGGTCCACGAGGGCCTGGTCTGCTGCGCCATTCTAGCCCTTACGAGTGGGCCGAGATTCATCTGACGCTGCACCGCGACCCGTGGCACGCCGATCGAAAACCTCATCAGGTCGCCAACAAGGCGCCGGGGCGCGGAAAGCTTGAGGGCTCGGCCTTGCATAAAACGACCTCTAATAAAGATAAGGGAATATTCGCTTGGTCCTTTCCATATAGACACGGTATTGCGAGCCTAAATTCTCCAGCATCATACGCTCTTCCTTATCCACTCTCAGCAGGAAAAGGACTGCGAAACCAACCAAACCCGATATGCCCGCAACCCAGTTCGGCAGCAGAAAGAGCTGGCCGAGCCCCATAAGCAGGAAAGAGGTGTACATAGGGTGACGGACCAAGGCGTATGGCCCGGCGCTGACCAGTTCATGCCGTTCGCGAATCTCGAGCGTAATCGACCAGTTACGGCCAAGTTCCTTGTGGGATAAGCGAAAAATCCACAGCGCTGAGCAGAAGATGATGGTTCCGAGCGCCACCGACCACACGCTGGCCGGATGATCAGCCGCTGCGGGGATGCCGGTGGCGACATAGAAGCCAGGCAGGATCGCCAGGCCAAGGAGAGCCGATGCAAGCCCGACGGTGTCGGAACTTGAGCGGCCGCCAGCTACTATTCGCACGCGCCTTGCCCGGCGCTCGAAGGGATACCGGATCACGTACCAAGCGACGATGCCGATCACCCATATGATCTCGCCAAGTGAGGCTAAAGCAATGGTCACTTCAGGTCACCAGCGCCCTTTCTGCGATCGCGACTGTAGCAGCTGCCCCTGAGTATGGCCACTTCACCCATCGCCTCGATTTCGTCACCGGCCTACCTTCAGGCGCAGCGATCCTCTCCGAGTTAGTCCGCACACGCGAAAGCCGGAGGGGCAGTACCGATCGCATTCGGTCCCATTCATCCCTCGAATCTTGGTTATGTATTCATCTCCCGAAGCTCGGTTATGAATTGTTGCGGCCGGAGCTGAATGGCGGGAGTCTTATATCCCATGGAATGAGCGATGTCCGCCACGAAGCCGTTGCAGTTCAAGACCGTCGCCTGCCAGACATGCGAGCTCGCCTGCAGCTTGCGGATGTAGGCAACGACTTTGTCGTATTCGGCCCGGGTCAATATGATTCGCCAGCTTGCGGATCTGTATGGTTCTTCCAGATCACCGTCGCTCCACCCGGTTTCGGCTGGCACCGGCACGATATGGCCCAGAACATAGGGAACCGCACTGTTCGAAGCCGGGTGAAGGCCCGCGACTTGGGGATCGATCATTCTCCCGGCCCGGTCCAGGCGCCCAAAAACTGCGTAGGTGTGGCCGTAGCTTAGGGCGTAGCGGGAGCGGAACTCGATGAAGTACCGCTCGTCGTTTTTTTTAGGCGCAGCTCCGCCATCGGCATAAGATACGAAATTCGGCTGGGGCGGCAGGTCTTTCGTCTGACATGCCGCTGCCGGGAGGGCCACCAATGCCACAAGCAAGAGACGGCTACTTACAAGCGTCATCGCCGCGTCCATTCCCGAACTTCACAATGCACAGACCTAATAACGGCCTATGCCCGCCAACCGCGCCGGACGCTATGAAGCCGGCCAAAGCCCCGGCTGCGTATGTATGGGGAAGGGCTTGGCACCCCTTCCCCATACAAGCCGGTCCTTACTTAATCACTGGTTCCTCTACCGGAGCGGGTGCCGGAGCCTTACCCTTTCCTTTGCCGATCCAGTCGTTCGCGCAGCCGCTCAGGCTGGCAACGGCGAGCACAGCAACCATTGCAACCAATATCCTGTTCATCAAGCAATCCTTTCCCCGGGGGCGGAATAGCCTATAGAATCGCCACAACTAAAACGATATGCAGCCCCACCAAGTTAGCTGCGATCTACACCAACGCCTAGTGCAGAAATGACACAGTTGGCATCCAGTTGCCGGCGGCACCTTTGCGGTGACGTGCTGGCAGGGTTCACCATGCAACGGAGATCAGGCCTGCCCACCATCAAACAACCACCACCGTCGTGCCCAAAGGAGTACGGTCGTAGAGGTCAATGACGTCGTCATTTATCATACGGATGCACCCGTTCGATACCGCTGTGCCTATCGTCCATGGCTCGTTTGTACCATGTATCCGGAAGTGGGTGTCGCGCCCGTCTTGATAGAGATAAAGGGCACGCGCACCAAGCGGGTTGTTTGGTCCGCCAGGGACCCCCCCTGCATACTTCACCAGGCGCGGCTTGCGCTGCATCATGCTGGCGGTGGGTGTCCACGACGGCCAGTCCGCCTTGCGGCCGACGGTCGCTGTACCCTTGAACGAAAGTCCCTGCTCGCCGACGCCAACGCCGTAGCGCGTCGCCCACCCGTCCGTCTCGACGGCATAGAGAAAGCGTTGCGAAGTATCGACGACGATCGTTCCGGCCGGCTCGTTTCCGTCGTACCGCACGTGCTGTCGTCGGTAACGAGGATTCAGGCCACGCCTTGGTCCGAACGCGGATGAAATCGACGTACATCCGGAGACCATCAGAGCCAGACTACCCAGCACGAGCCCCCGGCGCGCAATGTGGTGTTCTTCCATTTGTACCTGCTAGGAAACTGGTCATCTACCGCCGCCCTCGTCTCTACCATTCCAAGGCCTGCGCGCCAAGTCTCGCTGTGTGGTGGCAAAATGAATTCACAGGATTGACAAGCGAATTGGAGCGAAACTTCTTGCGATAACCGTCTGCCTCTGTTCGGTTATGTCAAAATTGGCATAGGACAGAGACGATGAAGCCTGACTTCCATGGTAAAGTCGCGATTGTGACCGGCGCAGGCTCCGGAATAGGGGCGGCTGTTTCACGGCAACTCGCGCAAGAAGGAGCCGAGATTGTTGTCGCCGACCTTGATGCCGAGGCCGCGCACTGCAGAGCCGCCGAAATAAGCTCGCAAGGCGGCAGGGCCTACGACTTTGCGGTAGATGTCACGGATGCGGCAGCCGTGGAAAAGCTGATCGAGTTCACTGTCCAGAAATGCGGCGGACTGGATATGGCGGTAAACAATGCAGGTATCGACGGCATTCGAAAAGCCACGGCAGACTATCCGCTCGACAACTGGCACAAGCTGATAAACGTCAATCTAAATGGCGTTTTCTACAGCATGAAGTACGAAATCGCCGCGATGCTGGATCGAGGCGGAGGCGCCATCGTGAACATGTCCTCCGTCCTCGGTTCCGTCGGCTTGCCAACTGCGTCCGCATACACGGCAGCGAAACACGGAGTCGTTGGACTAACCAAAGTTGCGGCGATCGAATATGCCAGGATGGGCATCCGGATCAATGTAGTCGGCCCCGGCTGGATCGAAACGCCTCTTTTGTCGGAGCAAATGGAGGCATTAGCCAGCCGGCGCATGGCAGGTCTTCAGCCGATGGGCAGGCGCGGGAAACCAGAAGAGGTAGCGGCTCTTGTATGCTTCCTCTTGTCCGACCAGGCCAGCTTTATCACTGGGAGCTACCATCTGGTGGACGGAGCTTACACCGCCCATTAGGTGCAGAGGCTGCCCCCACTCGCGCCGGCCACCGTCAGGGCGATGACGCCGGAGATCGCCGGGCTGCCCGCACTGCCTGAGATGGGCCTGTTGCCGCATCGCAAGGAAGGCCGAGCCAGACCCGGTGGCGGCGCGACTTGCCGACATCCTGCTGCAGGTGTCGGTGGAATCGCCTTCCCGAAAATGTGCAGGCGCTGCCCGCGAGCGGCCTGCCGAGCGTAGCCTGATGCTGGCGCCCAGAAGACGCGCAGCTCAGCGGCGCTTCTTCGCCCTGCCGGCGAAAGGATTGTCCGAGGTGCGCAAGGCGATGCGGATCGGCACGCCGGGCATGTCGAAAGCCTCGCGCAGGCTGTTCGAGAGATAGCGGACGTAGGATTGCGGCATCGCATCCGGCCGTGAGCAGGAGACGACGAAGCCCGGCGGCCGCGTCTTGGCCTGCGTGACATATTTGATCTTCAGCCGACGCCCGGCGACAGCGGGCGGCGGATGATGCGCCAGGATGCCTTCCAGCCAGCGATTGAGCTTGCCGGTCGACACACGGCTGTTCCAAACTCGATGCGTCCTGATGACAGCATCCATCAGCTTGTCGAGGCCACGCCCGGTCTCGGCCGACACCGGCACCGCCTGCATGCCGCGCGCCTGCGGCAGCAGCCGCTCGGTTTTTTCGCGCAGCTCGGCCAGCAACTCCTGGGGATGATCGACAAGGTCCCATTTGTTGAAGGCGATCACCGGGGCACGGCCCTCGCGGATGATCAGGTCGGCGATCTGCAGATCCTGCTTCTCGAAGGGAATGGTGGCGTCGAGCACGATGATGACGATTTCGGCAAAGCGGATGGCGCGCAAGCCGTCCTGCACCGACATCACTTCGAGCTTTTCGTGGATCCTGGCCTTGCGGCGCATGCCGGCGGTGTCGAACAATTTTAAGCGGCGGCCATGCCAGTCCCAGTCGACCGAGATGGAATCGCGAGTGATGCCGGCCTCAGGGCCGGTCAACAGCCGCTCCTCGCCGATTAGTGCGTTGATCAGCGTCGACTTGCCGGCGTTGGGGCGGCCGACGACGGCGATGCGCATCGGCTTGGTGTCGTCATAGCTCGGCTCGGCGTCCGGGTCGGTGATGTCCTCGCCGATTAGCACCTCGCTGGCGGCGACCTCATCCTCGCCGGCCTCTTCGTCCTCGCCGAAGGCGCGCGCCTCGCCAAGTGCTGCGATCACCGCGTCGCGCAAATCGGGCAGGCCCTGGCCGTGTTCGGCCGAGACCGGGATCGGTTCGCCAAGGCCGAGCTCCCAGGCCTCCAGCATGCCGCCCTGGGCGCCGCGCGCCTCAGCCTTGTTGGCAACGACGACAACCGGCTTGCCGGACTTGCGCACGATCTCGGCGAAGGTCTTGTCGTCGGGCATCAGCCCGGACTTGGCATCGATCGTAAAAAAGATCAGGTCGGCCTCGCGGATGGCGATCTCGGTCTGGGCGCGCATGCGGCCGGGCAGCGTCGAGGCAGCCGCATCCTCGAAGCCGGCGGTGTCGATGACGTCGAAATGCAGGTCGTAGAGCTTTGCGGCATGGACGCGGCGATCGCGGGTGACGCCCGGCGTATCGTCGACAAGCGCCAGCTTCCTTCCCACCAGCCGATTGAAAAGGGTCGATTTGCCGACGTTAGGCCGGCCGATGATGGCGACTTTGAAGGTCATGGACTATCACGACACGCCGCCCGAGCCGCGGATCAGCTCGGACATCAAAGTCGCCCGCTCGCGCGTGTTGCGCGGGGCGCCATCATCCGCGGCGATCTGGTCGAACAGCTTCAATGCATCCGCCGCCTTGCCTTCCTTCCAGGCGGCAAGGCCAAGCGCCTCGCGCGCCGTATGGCGCAGCGTGTTGGTCTCGGCGGTGAGCGCCTCGACGCGACTGGAGACATCGGCGAAAGAGCCGTGGTCGACCAGAAGCAGCGCTGCCCTGAGCCGAGCCATGTCGCGAATGCCGGAGGGTATCTTGGTGTCGGCGGCGACCTCGTCGAAATCCTTGACGGCGGCGTCGACGTCGCCCTTGTCCGCCTTGACGGTTGCCGCGCGCATGCGGGCGAGCAGCGGATAGGCGCCGTAGCCGTCCTTCTCCAACGCCTCCAGAGCGGCAAGCGCCTCGTCGTTCTTGCCGTCATTGGCAAGCTTGAGCGCCTGCGAAAAAGCATCGCCCGAGCGGTTGGCGCGAGTTTCGTCCCAATAGCGGTAGCCGACGACAGCAGCAGTGCCGAGCACCACCAGCACGGCCAGCACGAGCAAGGCGGGACCGAAACGGTCCCACAGCGCATGCGCCTGGTCGCGACGAATCTCTTCGTTGACTTCGCGGATAAAACTGTCGTCCGACATGGATCAAAACCATTCATGCCCCGGGCGGGGCGGTTGATGAGCCCGCGTTTTAGCGAAATTTTGCCGGCATGGAAGGGGTTCGGCAGGAAAATCGCCTATTCACGAGGCAGTCGCCGCCAACGGCGGCCGTACAGGTCGATCGTACCCGTGCCATATTTCAGCGGTAGGCGTCGCTTCTACATTCCTTGATCCGGTCAGATGCCTTTGCCCCGTTTGTCCCGCGTTGTTGCGTTTTCGATTGCCGCGCTTGCTACCGGCGCGGCATTTGCCGACCCGCCGCCGCCGCCGACAAAACCGAAGCAGATCGTCATCATCTCATTCGACAGCGCCCGCGACATTTCGCAGTGGCAGCGCAGCCGGGCGCTGGCCCGGCGCACAGGCGCGCATTTCACCTATTTTGTCTCCTGCGTGTTCCTGCTGTCGCCCGAGACACGCAAGCAATACACCGCGCCCGGCAAGACAGAAGGCAAATCGAATATCGGCTTCGCTGCCTCCAAACAGGAAGTCGCCGAGCGGCTCGAGCAGATCAACCTCGCCGCTAGGGAAGGCCACGACATCGGCAGCCATGGCTGTGGTCATTTCGATGGCAAGGACTGGAGCAAAGCCGACTGGCTGAGCGAGTTCGGCTCGTTCAAGCATATTCTCGAAAACGCCTATTCGATCAACGGCATTGCTCCTGAACCGAAGGACTGGCGCGATTTCGCCCGCAAATCGGTGGTCGGGTTTCGCGCGCCCTACCTGTCGGCAAACAAGGCGCTCTACGAGGCGCTGCCCGCGGCCGGTTTCCTGCTCGACGCAAGCGGCGTCTCGCGTGAGCCGGTTGAGCCACCGACCGTCAGCGGCATCACGCGCTTTTCGCTGCCGCAGATCCCGGAAGGGCCGAGCTCAAGGCGGGTGATCGCCATGGACTACAATCTCTATGTCAGGCATTCCGGCGGCTTCGAGCGGCCGAGCATGGCGGAAGAGTTCGCTGACCGGACCTATCACGCGTTCCGCGCCGCCTTCGATGCGCAATACCGGGGCAAGCGCATTCCGCTTGAGCTCGGCTTCCACTTCACGCTGATGAATGACGGCGCCTACTGGAACGCGCTGGAACGCTTTGCCGGCGAGGTCTGCATCAAGGCCGACGTCGAGTGCATCAGTTTTCGCGATTATCTATCGCAGCGAGGCGAACGGCAGGCGGCGGTGGGCGGCTGAGCGGAAGCGCTCGCCACCCGATTTTCTTAGCTTGCTGGCTGATCCTCAGGGCGCAGGCCAGCTTGCTCCCGTTCCAGATAGTGCTGATCGATTACCGGCAGCGGTGCCCCTTCAAGGGTCGCTTCGAACGCGCGCAGACGTTTGTAGATAGAAATCAACTCGACGATAGTAGGCCAGGAATTGACGAGATACTGGAACGAACTGGCGACTTGGGAAAAGGCGGAGACGACCTGCTGAAAAATGCCGAAGCTTATCTTGCCTACAGCGAGAGTCGGAACAAGAATAAGTGTGGCGAAAACGTTGTCTACCTGGAGATAGAGATACCGGACCATGTCGAAGTAGACATAATGAGCGTAGAGGGTGAAATAGTTCTTCCGAACATTCGCGAACAGCTCAGCTAGGGTTGGCGGTTGCGCTCTTGCCATATCGTCCTCACCAAGGACAAGTTCCTTGCGCAGAGCGGCTTCAACCCGTTGATTTCGAAATTCCAGGCCAGGAAGCTTGACCCCGACCACGGCCAACAACCCAGTGCCGAACAACGACCACACGATTGCGGCGATTACCAGTGGATAGGGAATCGCTCCGACGATAGGAAGGGTTGGGACATGACGAGACAGAGCTGCCAGCAAGGGCAGGAATGCGATGAGGGTCATAACGGAATCGATGAAGTTCACTCCCAGCCCTTGCATTGTGCTCGAGAAGCGCATCGTGTCGTCCTGAACGCGCTGCGACGCCCCTTCGATATGACGTAGCCTCGGCCAATAGGCGGTAAAATAGTCGTTCATGGCCGTCCGCCAGCGGAAGACATAGTGCCTGACGAAGAAGACGTTCAAAACCGCGATGGTCATATAGACCAGCGCCAAAGAGAGGAACTGCCACACTCCGTAGTAAAGCTCGGCAGGCGTGACGGAGCCGGGTGTGGTCAGGGCCCTCTGCACCATGTCGTAGAACATGCCACGCCAATCGTTCAGCGCCACACTTATCTGGACGATGAAATTAGTGACAAAAACAACCAAACCAGAACCAAGGATCGACCAATTCTGCCAGGGATGGGGGGCGTACAGCGCCCAAAAAAGGTAAAATATGCCGATACCGGCGAAGAAATATCCGTAGAACCAGAGGAATGACGCCGTCAGGAATCTCACTGGGCTTATGACAGGCGCTGCCTGCGGATCGACTGGCGGCATGCCAAGCATCGTGCCGAGGTGTTCGCCGCCGAAAAACCAAAGAACAACGAGCAGAAGGCTCCAGACGGCGACCGAGGTGAAAAACAGCTTCGGCTGCGGAAAAAACGATACGAACACTGTGGCGAAATCCTCGGTCGGCGCAAATCAGCGGCGTTGGTCAGCGGGCATAAAGTCACACATTAGTGGGAAAGAAAATGCCCGTGCCCGACGCCCGGCGCCGAGCAAGACCATAATCATGGCGATTTTGGCGCAGCCGACCAGGCGATCGCGCCGGAAGCGAGCAGGACGGCGGCGGCAACGATCGAGGCAAGGAAAAAGTTACCTGAGGCCTGCGCGAGCAGCCCGGCGACGATCGGGCCGATGATCTGGCCAAGGCCGAAGGCGGCCGTCATTACCGCCAGCATCCGGCGTGGTGCTTGCGGAGCAAGCTGCCTGCCGGCCTGCAGGCCAAGCGCGGTGATGGCAATGAAGGTGCCGCCGACAAGAAGGCCGCCGAGCAGCGGCCCGGTGCGCCCGCCCATGGCGACGCTGGCGCTGACGCCGATCACTTCGACGAGGCATCCCAGGGCATAGGTGGCATAGAGCCCGATCCTGGCCGTAAGCTTCTGCCACAGCCAGACCGAGGGGAAACCGGCAAGGCCGGTGACCATCCAGACCACGGCCTCGAAGATCCGGCCGCCGCCGCCCTGGCGGACGATGGCGACCAGGAATGTTGCCGTGACGATATAGCCGAAGCCGAACAGGCCGTAGGCGACAATGATCTTCACCAGCGACCGGTCTTTTGGCAGTGCCGGCTCGGGCCCGGCAACGCTGTTCGCGGTCGAGGTGCCGGCAGCCAGCAAGGCGACGGCGGCAAAGCCGCAGGCCGAAATCGCCGCGGACCACAGCCAGCCCGCCGCCCAGCCGGCGTGTTCGGTGACAAGGAGCGCCAACAGCCCCGAGGATGCCGCGATACCGAGGCCGACACCGCCGAAATACAGCGCCTGCAGGTCGTTTCGCCCGGCCGCGGCGAGATGACCGAAAACGATGCTGGTCATGAAGACCAGCACGAAGGCGCTGGCGAGGCCGGCAAGAAAGCGGATGAGGAGAAAGCCGGTCATGGTACCGGTCAGGCCCATCAGCCCGGCGAGGATCGCGGTGGCGGCAAGGCCGGCCAGCATCAGCTGGCGCTCCCGGCCCTGCGCCCAGCCGCCGGTGGCGGCAAGCGCGCCGACGAGGTAGCCGAGATAATTGGCCGATGCGATCCAGCCTGCATCGGCCGGCGACAGGCGAAGCTCTTCCATCATGCCGGGCAGGATCGGCGTATAGACGAAGCGGCCGATGCCCATGGCGACGGCCAGGGCAATCATGCCGGCGATTGCCAGGCGCAAGGGCGAAGCGATGTTCATTGCAGTGCACCATAAGTGCGCCTGCCGGTGAGACAATCCGCCTTTTGTTGGGCCAGAAGGGTTGCGCAGCCGCGTCGGCGGTTGGCTCGCCCGAGGTGCTTCTTCAGGAGACTCAACCGCAGCAGGTTCTTGTCGAGGCCGTCTCGAAGCGAGTGCGACGCGCGGTCAGCCTGAACGGCATGTCGGCGAGTTCGCGCTCCGACATGGTGTCGAGCACCGGATGCGACAGCGGATCGGTCACCCAGCTGATGGCCTCGCTGTCGTGCCGGTGTGGCTGCGTCCCGATCGAGGAAAAGGCGCCGAGCCATGATAAAATCTTCATCGGATTTGCCTCCTCACTCTGCGTAACCCACTTAGAATCCGCCGTTCGTTAGCGTCTGGCAATTGAGATTTCCGCCGCTCGAGTTTAGAAAAACTGTATGGCTACTCTGAACCGCGTCCATCTCAACGGCTTGCGCGCCGTGGAAACCGTTGCCCGCCTGGGCTCGCTTGCGGCGGCGGCCGGCGAGCTCAACGTCTCGGTCAGCGCCGTCAGCCAGCAGATCAACCGGACAGAAAAGCAGCTCGGCCGGGCGCTGTTCGAACGAACGCCAGCTGGCCTGGTGGCGACGGAATTCGGTGCCGTCTTTACCGCGCGGCTCAGCGCCGGGTTTCGCGAACTCGCACAGGCGGTGGCGCTTGCCGATGAAAGCTCGGAGTGCACGCTGGTGGTTTCGGTGGCGCCGGCGTTCGCCTCGAAATGGCTGCTGCCGCGGCTATCGCGGCATTTTGCCCGGCATCCGAACGTGCTCCTGCGCATCGATGCCTCGGTGCGGCTTGCCGATTTCGATCGTTCGGACATCGACGTCGCCATCCGGCTCGGCGACGGCAAATGGCCGGGCGGGCGGGCCGAATTGCTGCTGGCGCAAGAGGTGTTTCCGGTCTGTGCACCGGTGATCGCCAGCAAGCTGAAATCGATCGAGGACCTTGCTTTGACTTGTGCGATCACAGACGAAAGATCGATGATCAGTTGGGAGAGCTGGTTCGAAGCGGCCGGGGTGGAGCCGGTCACCTTCATGAAAGGCGCGCGCTTCACAGATCCGATGCTGTGCCTGGAATCGGCGATTGCCGGTCACGGCGTCATGCTCGGCTGGCAATTGCTGGCCGCCGACGCGCTGGTCGACGGCCGTCTCGTTGCGCCGTTCGGCATACGCGCCCAGAGCGGGCTCGGCTATTGGCTGGTGACTTCGGCCAGCAAGGGCGAAAGCCGCAAGGTCAGGGATTTCAAGATCTGGGTGCGCGAAGAGATCGAGGCGACGATGGCGCAGTTCAGGTCGCTCGAGAGCGTCAGCTAGACCTGCCGGCGTCATCAGAGTGGAAAGGTCGGTAACGCCGGTCTATGTAAGACGCAGTCCCCAATCACGGCAGGCAGGATCATGACCACACATTCGCGCGGCGTTTCCGCAACCATCGACCCGGTGAAGCTCGACAGGCTGGCGGAGGTCGCCGTCAAGGTCGGGCTGCAATTGCAGCCGGGTCAGGATCTGGTGCTGACCTCGTCTATCGCCGCGCTGCCTCTGACGCGGCGGATCGTCGAGCACGCCTACAAGGCAGGTGCCGGCCTGGTGACGCCGATCTTCAACGACGACGAGATCACTCTCGCGCGCTTCCGCTACGGCGCCGACGCCGGTTTTGACCGCGCCGCCGGCTGGCTCTATGAAGGCATGGCAAAAGCCTTCGCCGACAATGCGGCGAGGCTTGCCGTGCGCGGCGAGGATCCCTCGCTGCTTTCGTCTCAGGACCCGGCAAAGGTGGCGCGTGCCAACAAGGCAAATTCGATGGCCTATCAGCCGGCGCTTGAGAAGATCACCGGCTTCGAGATCAACTGGAACATCGTGGCCTATCCCGATCAGGCGTGGGCCAAGCAGGTTTTCGCGGACGATGCCGAAGACGTCGCCGTGGCCAAGCTCGCCGATGCCATCTTTGCCGCCTCGCGGGTGGACGTCGAAGACCCGATCGGCAACTGGACGGCGCACAATGCGGCGTTGAAGAGCCGCACCGAATGGCTGAACGGCCACAATTTCCACGCACTGCATTTCACCGGCCCCGGCACCGACCTGACCGTCGGGCTGGCCGACGGCCACGAGTGGATGGGCGGCGCCTCGACCGCCAAGAACGGCATCACCTGCAACCCGAACATCCCGACCGAAGAGGTTTTCACCACGCCGCATGCAAGGCGCGTCGAAGGCCACGTCACGAGCACCAAGCCTCTGTCCTACCAGGGCACGCTGATCGACGGCATTGCGGTGCGTTTCGAGGCGGGCCGCATCGTCGAGGCCAAGGCCTCGAAAGGTGAGGATGTGCTGCAGAAGGTGCTCGATACCGACGAAGGCTCGCGCCGTCTCGGCGAGGTGGCGCTGGTGCCGCATTCCTCGCCGATCGCCAAGAGCGGGCTGCTGTTTTTCAACACGCTGTTCGACGAGAACGCCGCCTGCCACATCGCGCTTGGCCAGTGCTACTCGAAGTGCTTTGTCGACGGCGCCTCGCTCAGCCAGGACGAGATCGCGGCGCGCGGCGGCAACAAGAGTTTCATCCACATCGACTGGATGATTGGCTCGGACAAGATCGATATAGACGGCGTCCACAAGGACAGCAGCCGCGTGCCGGTGATGCGCAAGGGCGAGTGGGTTTAAGAGCACCAGCACGCAGCCGCGCCGGTGACGCATGCGGGGTTGGCAATGGAACTCGCGGTCAAGCGCATCTATGAGCCGCCGTCGCCCGATGACGGGCAGCGGGTGCTGGTGGACCGCATATGGCCGCGCGGCATCGCCAAGCAGGACGCGGCGCTGACGCTATGGCTGAGGGACATCGCGCCAAGCGACGCGTTGCGCAAATGGTTTGGCCATGAGCCGGCGCGCTGGGCGGAGTTCCAGCGGCGATACAGCGATGAGCTCGACCGGAACGGCGAGGCGGTGGCGGAACTGCGCGCCTTGCTGCGTGAGGGCAAGGTGACGCTGCTCTACGGCGCGCATGACGAGGCCCATAATAATGCGGTCGCGCTGGCGAGCTATTTGCATGGGAAAACCACAAGCGTCTGATACGATCGATATTCATGCCGGCAGGACAGAGGGGGGCGCGACGGATCGCGGTCGGTCGGTTCTACTTCCTACCGATCGCCTCTTGATAAACATCAGGCTTGAAGCCAACCAGTATGCGATCGCCAAGTTCCAGCACCGGACGCTTGATCATCGTCGGCTTTGCCAGCATCAGCGCCTTGGCCTTCCTTTCATCCAGGCCCATCCTGTCCTCCCCCGACAGTTCGCGAAACGTCGTGCTCGCCTTGTTGAGCAGAATTTCCCAGCCGACTTTGCCTGACCAGCCGTTCAGCCGATCCGCATCCAGCCCGTCGACCCTGTAGTCATGAAAGCGATAGGCAACATCATGGCTCGCCAGCCAGGAACGGGCCTTCTTGATCGTATCGCAATTGGTGATGCCATACATGGTGATCGTCAAAAACGGATCCTCGGACCGGTCGAATCTGACGGCACCCTAAAACCGCACCTCGCAGTTTTCCAGCGGCCTTGCCGGGCATCCATGATTTTCGCCCTTGCCAATAGTAAGGAATTTCCCTAAGTGTTTCTAAGCCAACTCTGGTCACGCGGAATGGCCGAGGCAAGGAAACGACTATGACGAGCCTGCAGACCGAAAGCCCCCCGCCCGTCGACGGCATTTTCCGGGCGCTCGCCGATCCGACCCGGCGACGCGTGGTCGAGCGACTGAACCGAAGCCCCGCCTCGGTCAGCGAGCTTGCCCAGCCGTTCGAGATGGCCCTGCCATCGTTCATCGAGCATCTCAGGGTTTTGGAAGGCTGCGGGCTGGTGCATTCGGAGAAGGCAGGCCGCGTCAGGACCTACCGGCTCGCGCCGGAGCCGCTGAAGCTCGCGGAAAACTGGCTGGCCGAGCAGCGAGCGCTGTGGGAGCGCCGTCTCGACCAGTTCGACGACTACGTGCTGAAACTCAAGGAGAAAGACAGATGAACATGGCTCCGTTGTTCCAACCCGATCCGAAGCTCGACCTCGTGCTCGAACGGTCGATCGAGGCGCCGCGCGAACTGCTGTGGATGGCCTTGACGAAGCCCGAGCATGTCCGCCAATGGTTCACGCCGAAGCCGTGGATCATCACCGATTGCGAGATCGACCTGCGGCCCGGCGGCCTGTTCCGCACCCGCATGCAGTCGCCCGACGGCAAGGAGGTCAACGACAGGCGTTGCTGCTACCTCGAGATCGTCCAGGACGAGCGGCTGGTGTGGACCGATGCGCTGCTGCCAGGCTACCGGCCGTCAGGCGACCCGTTCATTACAGCCGTCATATCGCTGCAATCGCGGGGCGAGGCGACGCGCTACACCGCGACCGCCATCCACCGCGACGAAGCCACGCGCAACAGCCACGAGGAGATGGGCTTCTACGACGGCTGGGGCACGGTGGCGGATCAGTTGGCGGGTTACGTCAAAACGATCTGAGCTTCTCGAAGACGGCCAGGTCATCCTCCCGGCCGCCATGCTTATTGTTCAACCTTGCAGCGGCTCCCGGAAGCCGGTGGTATTTCCGGCCTCAATAGTAGAACCGCTCTTCTGTGATCTTGCCGTTCTTGACCGTGTACAGACCAACCTCATCTATGGTGGCACGTTCGCCGGTAGCTTTGGGCGTTATGTCAAACTTGAAGCGCACTGCGAACTGGTCGCCGTTGACATATGGGCCCTCGACCGAACCGCCATGCACTTCGTTGTTCTCTTGCCACCACTGGTTCTTTTGCTTCAGAGCTTCCTTGCCACGGGAGACGGCCATCGGCCCCTCCATGGCTTCGTAGCTGGCGACGTCGTCGGCATTGTACTTCTCAGCAGCACCTTGGTGATCGCCCTGCTTGAGGAGCTCGGTGAAATCCTTGGCAATTTCCGTGATCGTCATGGGGGTTCCTCCTGTTAAGACGCATTGGAAGTAGCGGGTCGCGTGCTGGCCTGCCATCGTCAATCCCGAGACAGCTGACATGCCATGTCAGGATGATGAATATCGTGCGGGGGCTCTACATCCCGGCCAAGGCATCGTCTTGGCCGTTCAATTGCCAACGTGCGCGCTCGCGGTAAATCCCCTTGCCGATTACACTGTGGATCAGCACAAAATCCCGGACTGTCCAGCCAATTGGATCAATCGACCGTTCGCGAAATCCTGGGGACACGGACTTCGTCACGAAGCAGCGTAACATGCGGTTCAATGGACTTCGTGAGAAAGAGCTTTAGCGGGCTGTCGGAAATCAGAGCGGTGAGATTGCGCCAGAATTCTTGGAGCGCTGGATTGCTGTCACCGTTGCGCAGAACCAGCGAACCACCACCAAAAGCCGTCAGGCGATCGAAAGAAACATCGAACGGTTTTGCAACGATCATCGAGCCGATATGCCGAGCGATTTCAACCAGCTCTTCCGGATACCCATCATGGTCACCGAGGCCGACGAGCGAGATATGGATGTGCTTTTCCGGAACAAACCAGCCTTGCAGCCCTAACTCTCGATTCAAGGCGATAGCCTTTCGCGCCAAGGGACCAGCGACCGCGCTCTCAGCCAAGATGGCGAAGAATATGCGGTCGTCGAAACGTCGCTTGGACCGCTCCCATCGGAAAAAGGTCTGGCCGTTGTTCGCGGCTCCGAATGCAGGTTGCCCACTCATAATTGATCTCTCGTCCGGCAAATTGTATCCGACCGAGAAATTTAGAACAAACAGAGAACTCGTCAAATGGAAACGCAACGGGCGCTGAATGCTTTCCGCGCCAACACCCGCGATTTCAGCTGTCGAGGAAGCCCTGCCGAGCAGGAATTCGAACTCTGCGCCCCGTTGCCGATAGTGTTGGAACACTCCGGTTTTCTGGAAGTTGAAAATCAGACTAGCTGGGCAGCATAGGGCAGTTGGCGCCGCGGCGCAGGCTGATATGCGCCACATCGCCGACGCTGAATTGAGAACCCTCTGTCGGGCGTGGCGCGTCGATCACCACCTGTGTCCCCTGCCCCAGCTCTGCATGAAGGCGCAAGGTGCGGCCGTGGAAGACGATGCTGTTCACCCGCACCGGTACAGTGCCGGCCGTGGCCTCGGTCGTCGCCAAAAGATCCTCCGGACGCACGCCGATGGTGCGCACCGTGCCCTCGCCAGGCAGTTCGCCCGTCTCCGAAACCGCTTCCAGCGGCAGGGCGCCGGCGGCGAACCGCAAGCGCTCGCCGTCGCGGCCGACAAAGCGCGACTGCAGAAGGTTCATCGTGCCGATGAAGCTGGCGACGAATTTGGTTGCGGGCCGGTCGTAGAGGGTCGCCGGCGGCGCGGTCTGCTCGATGCGGCCTTTGTTCATGACGACGATGCGGTCAGAGATCGACAGCGCCTCGGTCTGATCGTGCGTGACCATGACGAAAGTGGTGCCGAGGCGCGACTGCAGGCGCTTCAACTCGACCTGCATCTGTTCGCGCAGATGCGCATCGAGCGCCGACAGCGGCTCGTCGAGCAGCAGCACGCGCGGTTCGCAGACTATGGCGCGGGCAAGCGCGACGCGCTGGCGCTGGCCACCCGACAGTTCGGACACGCGGGCGCCGAGCTTGTCGGCAAGGCCGACCATGTCGAGCGCCGCGCCGACGCGCTTCGCCTGTTCGGCACCGGCGAGCTTGCGCAGCGACAAGCCGAAGCCGACATTTTCGGCGACGTTCATGTGCGGAAACAGCGCGTAGTCCTGGAATACGGTGTTGACCGGGCGGTCGAAGGGCCTGAGCCCCGTGATGTCGCGCCCTTCGAGCAGGACCCTGCCGCTCGACGGGCCTTCGAAACCAGCGATGACCCGCAGGCTGGTGGTCTTGCCGCAGCCGGACGGTCCGAGCAGGGTCAGGAACTCGCCGCGCGAAATATTGAGATCGACAGTGTCGAGCCCGACGATGCCGCCGGGGAAAATCTTGGAGACCTTGTCCAGCCGGACGAGCGGATCAGGCGCCATCACGAACCTCGGACGGCTTGGTGGTGTTGACCCACAGGATCTGGCAGCGCTCGCTGCCCGGATTGCGGAAGGCATGCAGCAAGGTGCTCTTGAAGGCGAAGCTGTCACCGGCCTTCAGCCCGTATCTGGTCGAATCGACCACCAGCTCGACCTCGCCCGACAGGACGAAGCCGAATTCATGGCCGGCATGGGCGTAGGCTTCGGCGGTGCCGCCACCGGCTTCCACCGTCACCAGCATCCCGGTCAGCGTGGCAGCCGGCGGCGACAGCAGCGCCTTGGCGATGCCTTCCGACTTGACCGGGATCTGACGCCGGCTGTTGGCGCGAACGCAATACAGATCGTTGCCGGCATCGTTGCCATCAACAATCAGCGCCGACGGCTCGATGTCGAGGGCGGCGGCAAGCGGCCAGATCACTCGCACCCGCAATGACGACATGCCGCGCTCGATCTGGCTCAGCGCACCGATCGAGACGCCGGCTTTGGCGGCGAGTTCGGCCAGGGAGAGATTGCGCTCCAGCCTGAGCGCCCGCACGCGCCGGCCGACCCTGACGTCGGCGTCATCCTTCGGCTTCTCAGCCGCTTCGTCCAGCATGTCCATTCGTTCGTCCTTATTTGGTAAGGTTTTCCCTCCCCTTGTGGGAGAAGGTGGATCGACGCGAAGCGCCGAGACGGATGAGGGGTGTTGGCCGGAGTGCCGTCGGTGCCATCTGGAACACCCCTCATCCGTCGCCTTCGGCGACACTTCTCCCGCAAGGGGAGAAGGAAGTACGAACTCAGCCGCCCGCCTTGACCTTCTCGAACATCTTGGCGAGTTCGTCATTCTGTTTCATCGGCCCGGTGAAGATCGTGGTCTTCAGCATCACCTCGGGATCGGAAGGCAGCTGCAGTTTCTCCAACTCCTCCTTCGGCACGGCGGCGAAAGCCGAGCTGATCGAGCTGCCATAGCCGTAGGCCTGGATCAGATACTTTCCGGAATCCGTCTCCAGCCGGCTGTTGATGAAGTCATAGGCTAGGTCGACGTTCTTGGCGTCCTTGAGCATGACGAAGCCGCAAGCCCAGGTCAGCATGCCTTCTTTCGGCTTCATGAACTCGACAGGCACGCCCTGCTTCTTCAGCGAGGTGGCCGAGGCGTTCCAGGTCATGGCCGCGACCAGCTGCCCGCTCGCCAATGCTTGCTCGACCGAGGTCATGTCGGTGGTGTAGTTCGAGAGCAGCGGGCGCTGCTCGCGAAGTTTTTCTGCCACCTTGTCCATCTGTTCCGGTGTCATGTCGAATGGATTGACGCCGGCGAGAAGGGCCGCCACCACCGGTGTGTCGTGGACGGCATCGATGGTCGCCATCCGCCCGGCATATTGCTTGTCCCAAAGCAGGTTCCAACTGGCTTCCGGGTTCTTCACCAGATCGGTGCGATAGAGGATCGCGGTATTGCCCCAGTCCCACGGCACCATCCAGACCTTGCCGTCGCCGGCCTGCAGGTCGGGCAGGTTCTTGAAGACCGGGAAGATCGAATCCCAGTTCTTGATGCGCTTGGTGTCGATCGGCTGCAGCAGGCCTTCCTTGTTCCAGCGCGCCACCTTGTCATAGCATGGGTGCGCGATATCGGGGCGGAAGCCGGCCTTGACCTTGGTGAAAGCGTCATCGTCGTCGCCAAACATCGAAGCTTCGACACCATCGGGGTGCGCGGCGAGGAAGCTCTTGTTGAAGTCGGGCAGTTCATAACCCGACCAGGTGAAATATTGCAGCTTGTCCCCGGCAAAGGCGACAGTCGACGCAAGCGCCAGCGCGAAGGCAGCCAGTCCGGTTTTCGCTGTCTTTGCCGTTATCGATTTCAGGTCGAATGCCATTGCAGTTCTCCTCCTTCGGTTTCTTCTGGTTTTGACAGGTTGGCGCGCGCTGACCGCCGGGTGGCAGCAAGCCCGCGATGGCGAAGCATTTCGGCGAGTGCGGCGATGAGAAACGACACGGCCAGGATCGCGGTGCCGAGCGCCATGACGGTCGGCAGCGATTTCGGGAAGCGCAGCTGGCTCCAGATATAAAGCGGCAGCGTCGGCTCGGTGCCGGCAAGGAAGAAGGCGACGATGAACTCGTCGAAGGAGGTCAGGAAGGCCAGCATGAACGCCGAAATAATGGCCGGCAGGCTGAGCGGCAGCATCACCCGTCTGAAGGTCGTCCAGTCGGAAGCGCCGAGGTCGAGCGCTGCCTCGCGGATGGTCTTCGGGATGGCGGCGAAGCGGCTGCGCATGACCACCACCGTCGTCGGCAGCGCCACCAACACATGGCCGAGCACAATGGCAATGCGCGACGGCCCCAAGCCGGCGAGGTTGACCAGGATGAGCAGCGATATGCCGACGATGACGCCTGGGATCAGGATCGGCAGCCGCGCTATAGCACTGATCGTGGCGGCCAGCGGCGAGCGGCCGTAGAGGTCCATATAGGACACGGTCACGCCGCAGAGTGTTGCGCCAGTGGCAGCAGTTGCGCCGATGACGAGGCTGGTGGCAAGCGCGCTGGACAGCGCCGAATTGCCGTAAAGCGTGCCGTACCACTCAAGCGTGAAGCCTTGCAGCGGAAACGCCGCCTGGATCGAATCGTTGAAGGAAAACAGCGGGATCAGCAATATCGGCAGATACAGGAACACCAGATAGGCAAGGACGTAGGCTCCCAGCCAGCCGCCGCCCTGCCTTGCATCGATACGCGCCGTGTTCATGTGCGGCTGCCGTATCGGCGGTCGGCGAAGCGCACCACCAGCACCACGGCGAGAATGACCAGCATGACGGCGACGGCGAGTGCGGCGCCGAACGGCCAGTCATTTGCCTTGCCGAACTCGGCCTGGATCAGCGTACCGATCATGGTGCTGGCCGGGCCGCCGACCAACGCCGGGGTGACATAGTCGCCGACGGTCGGCACGAAGACGACGAGGGCCGCCGCCAGCACGCCCGGCATCGAATTGGGCAGCACGATGCGGCGGAAGCTGGTGAACGGTTTTGCGCCGAGATCGGAAGCGGCTTCGAGCAGCGATTTCGGGATCGTGTCCAGCGCCACATAGATGGGCAGGATGGCGAACGGGGCATAAGCGTGGGCAAGCGTGACGACGACCGCTGCCGGTGTGTTGAGAAAGGCCAATGTCGGCTCCGACCAGATGCCGCTTTCGATCAGCGCCGAGTTGAGCACGCCATTATAGGCAAGCACGATCTTCCAAGCGAAGACGCGCAGCAGATAGCTGGTCCAAAACGGCAGGGTCAGCAGGAACAGCAGCAGCCCGCGTCGCCGCCCGGCATGAAAGGCCAGATAGTAGGCGACAGGATACGCCGTGACGACCGTTGCCAGCGTCACCACGCCGGCGATACCCAGCGAGCGCAGCGTCACCGTCCAGTACAGCGGATCGGTTGCCACGGTGACGAAATTAGCAAGGGTGAAACCAGCCCCCAGCAGCGAGCCGTCATTGCCGCGGAAGGCGAGGAAGAACACAAGGCCAAGGGCGAAAAGGATCAGCACAAAGGTGACGAGCCCGCCCGGCAGCAGCATGGCGAAACGGAAACCCGGCGAAGACCGGGTTTCCGGCAGCGGCTGGGTTGCGGCGATGGTCGACATCGACTGCCTATGGTATTTGAAATCGACTAAGCTTTTTTCATATTCGTGAAGCTGTCAAGCTGTTTCACGTTCGGGAATGAACGTCAGCGTTCGAAGGCGTCCAGCATTCGGTACCAGGCGATGGTCGCGGCAACGCCGACCTGCCGAAAGGCGTGAAACGGAATCGGCCGGATCGGCGAGATCGGGAACGGCAATTGCCTGGTGTCGCCGCTCGACAGGTAGGAGGCGATGCGCTCGCCAAGGGCGGTCATCAGGCCGATGCCGCGGCCCTGGCAGCCAACCACCGCCAGCAGACCCTTCTCTGGCTCGTGGATATGCGGGAGATGGTCCGGCGTCATTGCAACCCGGCCGAACCAGCGCTTTTCAATGGCCACGTCGGACAGCGCCGGGTAGAGTCGCAGCAGCGCGCGTTCCAGATGCGCCCAGTCGGCCGGGCCGTTCGGCAAGGCCATGCGGCCGCGTCCGCCAAGCACCAGCCGACCATCGGCACTCTTGCGGTAATAGACGAGGATGCGGCGCGAATCCGAAACCGCCTGCCCCTCCGGCAGGATCGCCGCCGCGAGATTGGACGATAGCGGCGCTGTCGCGATCTGAAAGGAATGCAGCGGGACGATCGTCTCGGCGAGGCCGGGAAGCAGGCCGCCAGTATAGGCGTTGGTCGCCAGGACGACCGCCCTGGCCTTGAGTTCGGCGCCGCTTTCCGTGGCAACGTGCCAAATACCAGCATCCTTGCTGATCTGCATCACGTTCTGGCGCTCGGCGATCTTTACGCTTGCCGCTGCAGCGACGCGCGCCAGTTCCGACGTGTAGGCGAGCGGATCGATGACGCCGGCACGGCGATCGAGCCAGCCGCCGAGATAGCCTTGCGCGCCGGTCATCGTCGCGATCTCCGTCCCGCTCAGCAACCGGACATCGGCGCCCCGCGCCCGCCACTGCCGATCCCGATTCGCCGCCGCTATCAGCGCGGTCTCGGTGTGCGCGGCCTGAATCCAGCCATTGCGAACGAACGGCACCGCCAGTTTTTCGTCGCGGATCAATTCGAAGACGGCGTCCGCCGTCGAGGCGGCAAAGTTGACGAGCGCCTCACCGCGTTCGAGAGCAAAATGCTCCAGCAGCCAGTCCGGATCGTATTTCAGGCCAGGAATAACCTGACCGCCGTTCAGACCGGACGCGCCATTGCCAATTTCGCCGGCCTCCAGCACCTGGACCGCAAGGCCGAGCCGGGCAGCGTGCAAGGCCGTTGACAGCCCCATGATGCCGCCGCCGACGATGACGACATCGACGCATTGGCCGGCTGGAAAAAGCGACTGGAACGCGGTGGCTGTCCGCGGCTTCTGCCAGATTGGGTCGGAAAACCGTAAGAGCAAGCGTCACCTGGAGACTTCAGTAGGTGAAAAACCCTAGCGACGGTTTCATTATTTTGAAAGAGCGTTTTCCGTCGCCGTTGGCGCACGTCAGGCTCGATCAAGGTCCAGCGATGCGAAGACCCAAAGAATTGACAAAGCTCGCCCTGCAAGCGGGATAGACCTTTGGCGGGAATTTGTTGAAAGTGCCGCGGCCGAAGGACAAGACAACAGGAAATACAAGCCATGACGAACGCCACACATTTGCCCGCCGAAGGCCTCTTCGTGGGCCGCGCCCGGGCGAGCGATGCTTCCCATCCGCTGGTGGTCACGGTGCGTGACGGCACGGTCTTCGACATCATGTCAAATGTGGCACCGACCGTACGCGACGTTTGCGAATTGCCGGATCCGGCAGCGCACGTCCGCTCGGCAAAGGGGCGGCCGATCGGCCCGCTCGATGCCATTGCGGCCAACAGTTTCGAGACAGCGCGCGATCCGGGGAAACCGTACCTGCTGTCCCCCGTCGACCTGCAGGCGATCAAGGCGTCTGGCGTCACCTTTGTCGTCAGCCTGCTCGAACGGGTGATCGAGGAGCAGGCGCGCGGTTCGGCGGAAAAGGCCGACGCCATTCGCGCCGACATCGCCGGGCTGATCGGCCACGACCTGTCGAAGCTCAAGCCCGGCTCGCCGGAAGCGATGGAGATCAAGGCCAAGCTGATTGCGCGCGGCGCCTGGTCGCAATATCTGGAAGTCGGCATAGGCCCCGATGCCGAGATCTTCACCAAATGCCAGCCGATGGCCTCGGTCGGCTTCGGCGCCGATGTCGGCCTGCATCCGGTTTCGACATGGAACAATCCGGAGCCGGAGATCGCCATGATTGCTGCGAGCAGCGGCAGGATCGTCGGGGCGACGATCGGCAACGACGTCAACCTGCGCGACGTCGAGGGGCGCTCGGCGCTGCTGCTCGGCAAAGCCAAGGACAACAACGCTTCGGCAGCACTTGGCCCCTTTATCCGGCTGTTCGATGAGACATTTTCCATCGGCGACGTGAAGCAGGCGATCGTACGGTTGAAAGTCGAAGGCGAGGATGGGTTCTCGCTGGAGGGCGCCAGTTCGATGGCCGAGATCAGCCGCTCGCCAGAAGAGTTGGTCGCCGCCGCCATGGGGCCACATCATCAATACCCGGACGGGCTGGCACTCTATCTCGGCACGATGTTCGTGCCGTCGAAGGATCGCGGCGAAACAGGCAAAGGCTTTACCCACAAGGTCGGCGACATCGTCACCATATCGTCGGAGAAGTTCGGTGCCTTGGTCAACCGCGTGCGGCTGTCACCCGACTGCCCACACTGGACCTACGGCGCCAGCCATCTGATGCGTGACCTCGCAAGGGCCGACCTCATCTAGTCCCCCAGCCTCACATCCGATAGATCTAGAATTCTCTGATTGGAAATTACCTGCTCGTCGGCATTCGGGAGAGTCCATTGATCGTCGCTCTTGAGGGCAAGACCCTTGTCGTTACCGGCGGGACGCAAGGGCTTGGCGAGACCATCGCCCGGCTGGCCTCAGCCGGCGGCGGCGAAGGGATCGCCATTGTCGGCCGCAATGCCGAGCGTGGCGCACGCATCGCCGAAGAGCTTTCACGACCAAGCCGGCCCGTCGTCTTCATCCAGGCCGAGCTTGGAGATCCGGCCGCGCCTGCAGCTGTCATGGCGGAAGCGATCAAAAGACTCGGCCGCATCGATTGTCTGGTGAACGCTGCGGCCCTCACCGACCGGGCCTCGCTGGAAACTGGCACAATCGACGACTGGGACAGGTTGTTTTCCGTCAATGCGCGCGCGCCGTTCTTCCTCATGCAAGCGGCCGTAGCCGACATGAAGACACGGCAGGCGGCGGGCGCCATCGTCAACATACTGTCGGTGAATGCGCATTGCGGTGCGCCGGACCTTGCCATCTATTCCGCCACCAAGGGCGCGCTTTCGACGCTGACCAGAAACATTGCCAACGCGCATCTTTCCGATCGCATCCGCGTCAACGGCATCAACATGGGCTGGGTAGCGACGCCGGCCGAACAAGAGATGCAGGCGCGCACGCTGGGCAAGGGCGAAAACTGGGCAAAGATCGCCGCCGCCGGCCTGCCGCTTGGTCGATTGCTGACCATGGACGAAGTCGCCCAGCTAACGCTGTTCCTGCTCAGCGACGCCTCCGGGCTGATGACCGGGACGCTTATCGACCTAGAGCAATCCGTGCTCGGCGCGCCGCCGCGCGGCATTGCGTGACGGTCGCAGGGCCGATCGTCGGCCGCCTGGAAAATATCAGCCAAACTGATGCAATCTGATGGGATTGCTGATGGCGTCGTGCATTGCGCCAACGTCCATTGGCGGATGGAGGCTTGCCATCGATCGAAAAAGGGAATGCTCTAATGCGCCCAGGTCGACGCTGGCAAAATGCGCACCACCGTTTTGGCCGCGCACGGCCTTTCGCGGTGATCGTCGTCGGAGGAGGAGTTCGGTTCAAATGGGAGGAAATCACATGCTGACGAGGCTAAGACTGCTTGTACTTGGCTTGGTAGTGGCGCTGGCCATTCCGGCCGCGGCACAGGCCAAGACGTTCTACTGGATTTCGCATGGCGGCCCGGCCGATCCGGTCTGGACCTACTTCCTTGCCGGGGCCAAGCAATGGGCGGCGGACACCGGCAACACTGTCAACACATCGTTCCACAATGGCGACGTGGCGTCGCAGCAGGAGGCTATTCGCGCCGCGATTTCCGCCAAGGCCGACGGCATCACCACGACCAGCCCTGATCCGGGCAGCCTTGTCGAGATCGTCAAGGAAGCGCGGGCGGCGAACATCCCGATCATCAACTTCAACACGCCCGACCCGAAGGCGGACTTCAACGCCTATGTCGGCGGCGACAACGTCACCTTCGGCAAGCACTGGGCGCAGTATCTGGTCGACAAGGGCCTGGTGAAGAAGGGCGACTTCGTCTGGATGCCGGTCGAGATTCCCGGCGCCACCTATGGCGTCCAGGAAGAGGAAGGCATCAAGAGCGTGTTCGAGCCGCTCGGCATCACCTACGAAATCACCGAAGCGACGCTCGACCAGGCCGAAGTGATCAACCGCATGGTCGATTACCTCACCGCCAACAGGGCCAAGGTCAAGGCGGTTATCGGCCTCGGCGACCTGGTCACCGGTTCGATCAAGCGAGTGTTCGACCAGGTCGGCGTCAAGCCGGGCGAAATCCCGGTCGTCGGCTGGGGCAACTCGCTCGACACCACTCAGGAAGTGCTGAACGGCTACGTCAATGCCGCGCAGTGGCAGGATCCGCAGGCGACCAGCTACGTCGCGCTCTCGCTCGCCAACATGGCGGCAAGCGGTATCCCGCCAGGCTTCGACGTGATCACCGGCGCGCTCTACGAGAAGGACACCGCCGCGGTATACGACAAGATCCTGTCCGGCAAATAGGTCCGCGATCGAGTTGGTCACGGCCGCTTCGGCGGCCGTGACCGTCTCATCATTCCGCCGAACCGCTTGCGGTCTCGGCCAAATCCAATCCTATCGCGGGTCCAAGGTGGAAAATCGTTCTCTTATCCAACGCTCGATCGCGCGGCCTGAGTTCGGGCCGTTCGTGCTGCTCGTCATCGAGATCGCCGTGTTCTGGGGCATCAACCACGACTTCCTGTCGCCGCAAAACATCTCGAACACGCTGGCCTTCACGGTCGAACTCGGGCTGATCGCGCTGGCGATGACGCTGTTGATGACATCAGGCGAATTCGACCTCTCGGTCGGCTCGGTGTTCGGCTTCTCGCCGGTCCTGATGTGGACCTTGTTCAACAGCGGCGTCGCCTCGCTCGAAGCCGCCTTCGTCGTTGCGCTGGTGGTCGCTGCCTTCATCGGACTGGTCAATGGCTGGTTCGTGACGCAGCTCAAGATCCCGTCCTTCCTGGTGACGCTTGGCATGCTGCTGGTGGTGCGCGGCACCGCTTTGTTCGTCACCAGCGGGTTTCCGCAGCGGACCTGGAGCGCCGAGGGCAGCTGGCTGGCGGAAGCCCTGGTCGGCGATTTCTTCATCGGGCCGTTCCGTATCTATATGTCGCTGTTCTGGTTCATCGCCGCCGCAATCGCGCTCGGCTACGTGCTGACGCAGAGCCGGACCGGCAACTGGATCCAGGCGGCCGGCGGCAACCCGAGTGCCGCAAGGGCGCGCGGCGTCAATGTCAGCGGCGTCAAGATCGGCCTGTTCATCCTGTCGTCGATCCTGGCCTCGCTCGCCGGCGTCATCTCCTCGCTGCGTACCTCGGCGGCCAACCCCAACAGCGGCACCGGCTACGAGCTCGAAGTCATCGCCATGGTAGTGATCGGCGGCACGGCGCTGACCGGCGGGCGCGGCACAATCATCGGCACGGTGCTCGGTATCCTGATCCTGCGCGTGATGCGCAACGGCATCGTGCTGATCGGTGTGCCGGGCCTTGCGTACAACATCTTCATCGGCGCCATCATCCTCGGCATGATGGCGCTCCACTCATGGCTGGAACGCCGGCATCAGGCAGGGACTTGAACCATGGCCGAACCGCTTGTCCGCATGGAAAATATCCGCAAGTCCTATGGGCGCGTGCAGGCGCTGGTTGATGCCAATTTCCATGTCAACGAAAGAGAGATCGTCGGACTGCTCGGCGACAACGGCGCCGGCAAGTCGACGCTGATCAAAGTGCTGTCGGGCGCGGTCCCGCTGACCAGCGGCGACATCTTTATCGGCGGCAAGAAGGTGAATTTGCGCAGTACCAGCGACGCCATCGCCCATGGCATCGAGACGATCTACCAGGATTCCGCGTTGGTGACGCAGCTGTCGATCGCCCGTAACCTGTTCCTCGGACGCGAGCCGATCAAGCCGCCGCGTTTCCTCAACCGCATGGACCAGGAGGCGATGAACGTGGTTGCCCGTGACCTGCTCAAGCAGGTCGGCATCTCGAAGAACATCCCGCCGACGACGCCGATCGGCTCACTCTCCGGCGGCGAGCGGCAGGCGGTGGCGATTGCGCGCGCCATGCATTTCGACAGCGACCTTATCATCCTAGACGAGCCGACCAACAATCTCGGCGTCGCCGAAACGCAAGGGGTGCTGAGCTTCGTGCGCAGTGCCCGCGATTCCGGCCATTCCTGCATCTTCATCGCCCACAACATCCATCATGTCTTCCAGGTGGTCGACCGCATCGTCGTCATGCGCCGCGGCAAGGTGGTCGCCGACGATATCGACCCGAAGAAGACCAGCGTCGCCGAAGTCGAGCGCGTCATCACCGGCATGTCGGACAAGGAGATCCGTGACGCGCTGGCCGAGGGCACGCAACGGCCCGGGTGAGCAGCCGGGCCGGGCTTATCGTCGAGGCACTGGATCGCATCGCCACATGGTTGCGACATGAAAGCCACCGTTTCGGATATTGCCAGGAGCTGCGGCCTGTCGACCGCGACGGTCGACCGTGTGCTCAACAACCGGCCGGGGGCGAGTGCCGCCAACCGGCAGCGCGTGATGGAGGCGGCCAAGCAGCTCGGCTATCTGCCGGTCGTCGACCAGGTCGCGTTGCCCTCGCGGCCGGCACATCTCGAATTCTTCCTGCCGATGGGCAGCAATGCCTTCATGGCCGATCTGGCCAGGCACATCGAGGATTATGCGGCGCGCCTGCCGCTGGTCGCCTCCTGCCGCATCCACAAGCTCGCCGGCATCTCGCCGAGTGCCTTGCAGACGGCCGTCGAAAACCTCTCTCTCAAGGCGAACGGTGTCGGCGTCATCGCCATCGACCATCCGAGAACGCGCAACATCTTGCGCGAGATCGTCGAGGCCGGCATCCGCCTGGTCACGCTGGTGTCCGACGTTCCCGGCGCGCCGCGCTCAGCTTATGTGGGCATCGACAACAGAGTGGCCGGCCGCACCGCGGCGCTGCTGATGGGACGGTTCCTCGGCGGCCGCCAGGGCCATCTGGCGATGGTGGTCGGCTCACGTTCCTATCGCGGCCACGAGGAACGCGAAATGGGCTTTCGCTCAGTGCTCGGCGAGGAGTTCCCCAATCTGACCGTCACCAGCGCCGTCGAGATCAACGACGAGCCGGAGGTCAGTTATACCGCGACCATGAAGGCGCTGCACAACGAGCCGGAGCTGCTCGGCATCTACTGTATCGGCGCCGGGCGCTCGGGCGTGGCAAAAGCATTGCTCGAAGCCAGGCCGCGGACGAAGCCGGTGTTCATCTGCCATGACCTGACGCGCGAGACGCGCGGCTATCTGGTCGACGATCTGCTCGACGTCGTCATCGACCAGAATGCGCGGCTGATCGCCGAACAGTCGGTCATTCGCCTGCTCGGCTCGATCGCCTCGTCGGCGCCCTATCTGACGCGGAAATTCATCGAGCCGCGCCTGATCTTCAAGGAAAATGTCCCGGTGCAGTGATGTCGTGCGGGGGCGATGGTCGCTCGGGCCTCGATCGTTAAGATTCGGTTGATACCGCAAATCTGCACATCACCTATGCAACTTTTTTGGTTGCCGAATCATTGGGCAATTGATAGTTTCGCAGGTGTCGGCCATCTACTCCTCCCAGATGCGATGCCGACGCTGAGTGCGGTACACCTCCTCCCGTGCCGTATTCGAAATCGAGCCCGCTGCCACCTCCTCCCGGCAGCGGGCTTTTTTTGTTCCGGCGCCGGGATAGCGGGCGATGCTGGGATCGTGACTGGCACCGCACACGATTGCTGATCCGCGGATCGATGAGCTTCGCTGCGACTGCCGCGGCTTATCGGGGCGGAATCCTGTCACACTTGTCACTCTCACCGGTTCGCCAGCGGCCCTATCCTGCCTCGCGACCAGCAAACAACGCCGCGCCAGCAATGCTGCTGCGGAGGATCGGCAAGGGAGACGCGAGATGGCACATCGCGATGGGACGAGACATCACGCGGCGGCACGGCGCGCAATCGAAACGCCGCGGATCGTTTCGCCGCTTGCGAGATTATCTGGCCCTGAAAGAAGTGATCAGGCCTTCCGCCATGCGGACGAACTGCGCGCTCGGGCCCTCGGCGCCGACGCTTTGCAGGCTGACGCGGGCGCCCTCGAGCAGAAGCGACAGCGTATCGGCGAGAAGCTCGGCCTGTCCGATACCCGCATCGCGACACAGCGAGACCAGACGCTCGCGCTGCGCTTCCTTGAGTTCCTTGATCACTTGCCTTGCCGGATGATCGGCCTCGCTCAGCTCGATGGCGGCGTTGGCCATGTCGCAACCGCGGCGATCCGACATCAGGCAATCGGCCGCCATCCGGACCCAGGCGTGCAGCTGCGCCAGCTTGTCGCCCGGATTCTCCGCCTCGAACTTCTCCCACATCGCGTTGGCGCTGCAGGCGGTCGCCCGCAGACATTCGATGATCAGGTCGTCCTTGGACTCGAAATGCCGGTAGAGCGTCATCTTGTTGGTGCCGGCGGCCTCGGTGATGGCGTCGATGCCGACGCCGCGAATGCCATGCTTGTGAAACATGTCCCGTGCCGTCTCCAGGATCCTGTCCCGGGGGCGAACACGCTCCACAACACCGTCTGTCATCAAAACCTCCGTGATTGCGTTTCCGAAATTCCCTCGGTGCACCTCTTGACTAGGGTGTTACCGGTCTGTAACGTTAGAGATGTTACTTACCTGTAACACCCGCATTGCATTATGTCAAATTCGCAAGTGCCGGTCATCAGCCCCGCCCCGATCGGCAAGGGGACGAACCGCACCTCACGGCCTCGGCCGGCGAGCAAGAGAACACCAGATCCGCGGCTTGCCGCGGATCGTCAAAACCAGGAGCCGCTTCGATGTCGCAGCGCAATGATCTGACGATCGATGAAGTCGTGAGGGATCCGATGATCCGCATGCTGATGAAAGCCGACCGCGTCGACCCGCGGTCTTTCGAGGCGATGCTGCGTGCGCTGGCGGACGAGCAGGCCGAGCGCCGCAATGCGCCGCGTCGTCCCCTGCAAGATTTCGGCTTTCTCGAAGATTCCGGCTCAACGCGCAGCCGGCGGCTGTCCAGGGTGGCCAAGGCCTTCGGCCGGGCCAGAGCATCGGGCGAGGCATGCATCTCATGGTAAACTTCTTCATCCATCGTCCGATCTTTGCGTCGGCGATCGCCATCATCATGGTGCTCGCCGGGGGAATCTCTTATTTTCTTCTGCCGGTCTCGCAATTTCCCGACATCACGCCGCCCCAGGTCGTGGTCAGCGCTCACTACCCGGGCGCCAGCGCGCAGGTCGTCGCCGACACGGTGACGACACCGCTCGAACAGCAGATCAACGGCGTCCAAGGCATGATCTATATGTCGTCGTCGAGCTCCAATGACGGCTCGTCGACGATCACCATCACCTTCGACGTCGGCTACGATCTGAGCACGGCGGCCGTCGACGTCCAGAACCGCGTTTCGCAGGCGGCTTCCTCGTTGCCGGCCATCGTCAATCAGGGCGGCGTGACGATCAAGAAGCAGAACCCGAACTTCGTCCTGATCGTCGACCTCACCTCGCCGGACGGTTCCGTCAATCCGGTCGCGCTGAGCAATCTCGCCTATCTGCAGGTGGTCGATCCGCTGAAGCGCCTGCCCGGCGTCGGCGACGTGCAGATCTTCGGCGAGCGGCGCTATTCGATGCGCATTTGGCTCGACCCCGACAAGCTCGCCAATCTCGGCATTACTGCCGTCGACGTGCAGAACGCCGTCGCCGAGCAGAACGTCCAGGTGGCGGCCGGCAAGATCGGGCAATCACCGGCTCCGGCCGGCACTGCCTTCGAGATGCAGGTCAACGCCGTCGGCAGGCTGAGCGATCCCAAGGAGTTCGGCGACATCGTCGTACGGGCCAATACCGCCAACGGCTCGCTGGTCAGGCTGCGCGACGTTGCCCGCATCGAACTCGGTGCGCTGCAATATTCGTCGTCGGCCTTCTTCGGCAAGGACCCGACGGTGGTGCTCGCGGTCTACCAGATGCCGGGCTCCAACGCGCTCGATCTGCAGCAGCGCGTCAAGGACAAGATGCAGGAGCTGTCGGCCCGTTTCCCGAAGGGCGTCAGCTACGCCATGCATTACGATACGACACGTTTCGTTTCGGCCTCAATGCACGACGTGCTGATCACGCTCGGCGAAGCGCTGGTCCTGGTCGTCGCCGTGGTGTTCATCTTCCTGCAAAGCTGGCGCACCACGATCATCCCGACGATCGCAATTCCGGTGTCGCTGGTAACGACGCTGGCCGTCATGCATATGCTTGGCTTCTCGCTGAACATGCTCAGCCTGCTCGGCATGGTGCTGGCGATCGGCCTCGTCGTCGACGACGCCATCGTCGTCGTCGAGAATGTCGAACGCCAACTTGAGGCCGGCCTCAAACCTCTGGCTGCCACGCGCACGGCGATGGCCGAGGTCACGGGCCCGATCATCGCCACGACCGCCGTGCTGATGGCCGTGTTCGTGCCGGTCGCCTTCATTCCCGGCGTGTCCGGCCGACTCTACAACCAGTTCGCCCTGACCGTCGCGATCTCCTTCGGCATCTCGGCCTTCGTCTCGCTGACGCTTACCCCGTCGCTCAGCGCCGCCTTCCTGCGCCACCGGCCGGAAACCCAGTTCGTGCTGTTCCGCTGGTTCAACACAGGCTTCGAACGGCTGGCGCATGCCTATGCGAATGGCGTACGCATTCTCATCCGCCTGCGCTGGATCATGCTCGGCGTGTTCGCGGCCGGACTTGTCGCGACCTATTTCGTCTGGCAGCGCCTGCCGTCGACCTTCCTTCCGGTCGAGGACCAGGGCTATTTCTTCGTCGTCATCCAGCTCCCCGACGGGGCCTCGCTGGAACGCACCGATGCAGTGGCGAAAAAGGCGCGCGACATCCTGCAAAACACGCCCGGCGTCGACATCGTCGGCTCGATCAGCGGCTTGAATTTCCTGACCAGTGCCGCGCAGTCGAATTCGGCGGTCGAATTCGCGATCCTGAAGCCATGGGACGAACGCGGCCCCGACCAGAGCGCCTCGAAGCTCGTCGCCGAGGTGCGCAACAAGCTGCTGCAAATTCCGGAGGCTTTTGCGCTGAGCTTCGACCCGCCGTCGATCCCGGGCATCGGCACCACTGGTGGCTTTGAGTTCCAGGTCGAGGACCTGACCGGCCGCGGCAGCGTGGCGCTCAACGATGCGACGCAAGCCGTGATTGCCGAGGCGCGCAAGCAGCCGGAGCTCAACCCGCAGCAATTGTTCTCGTCGTTCTCGACCTCGACGCCACAGTTCAACTACGATCTCGATCGCGCCAAGGCGAAGCTGCTCGGGCTCAACCTGCCGGACGTCTTCAACACGCTGCAGATCTATCTCGGCTCGCTCTATGTGAACGATTTCAACCTGTTCGGCCGCACCTTCCGGGTGACGATCCAGGCCGACAAGGACTCTCGCGCCGGTCCGGCCGACATATCGCGGCTCTATGTCCGCAATGCGTCGGGTGGCATGGTGCCGTTGAGCACGTTGGGCAAGCTTGTGCCGATCGTCGGCCCCGAGACCGTGCCGCATTACAACAACAATGCGTCGGCGCTGATCAATGGCGGCGCCGCCCCCGGCTTTTCGTCCGGCCAGGCGGTGGCGGCAATGGAGCGTGCCGCTGCCACGGCATTGCCGAGAGATTTCGGCTACGAATGGACCGGCATCACCTATCAGGAGCTCAAGGCAGGATCGATCGCATCCGTCGTCTTCGGCCTTGCAATCGTCTTTGTCTTCCTGATCCTCGCCGCGCAGTATGAGAGCTGGGCGATGCCGTTCATGGTGCTGCTGGCGGTGCCGCTCGCATTGTTCGGTGCGTTCGTCGTGCTGTGGCTGCGCGGCATGCAGATCGACGTCTATTCGCAGATCGGCTTCGTCATGCTGATCGGACTGGCGGCCAAGAACGCGATTCTGATCGTGGAGTTTGCCCGGCGCCGGCGCGAAGAAGGCCTCAGCATCGTCGACGCCGCAATGGAAGCGGCGCGGCTTCGGCTGCGACCGATCCTGATGACCGCCTTCGCCTTCATCCTCGGCGTGCTGCCGCTGATGTTCGCCACAGGTGCGGGTGCCGCAAGCCGGCAGTCGATCGGCACCACCGTCTTTGGCGGCATGGTCGCGGCGACGATCCTGTCGCTGGTGTTCGTGCCGGTCTTCTATGCGGTGATCGAGCAGCTGCGCGAGCGCCGCAGCGAGAGCGAACCGGTTTCCGAAGCGACCGAACAACCAACTGCCGAACCCGCCTTCGAGCCCCTGGCCGAAGCGGCTGAATAGGACTGGAGAATTGATCATGCGTAAATGGAAAATCGCGCTGGGAACGGCCGTCGCCCTTGGGGCGATTTCGGTGGCGAGCGTTCACCTGCTCGACATGGGCAGCCTCAGCCTCAACGCCGGCACAGCCGGGGCGGCAACACCCAAGCCGGAAGCCTTCGTCATGCCGGTGCCGGTGGTGAGCGTCGTCAAGAAGACGATCCCGATCTATCTCGACTACGCCGCCCGGGTGGAGCCGATCCGCAGCATCACGCTGCAGGCGCGCGTGCCGGGCTACCTGCAGGAGCAGGTCGCCATCGACGGCAGTGACGTTGCGAAGGGCGACCTTCTCTACAAGATCGCCCCTGAGGATTTCCAGGCTGCCCTTGAGCAGGCGAAGGCGCTTATCCAACGCGACACGGCAACACTCGACTATGCGCGCTCCAATCTCGGGCGCGGCAGCGAGCTCGCCAAAAGCGGCTATCTCGCCAAGGACGTGTTCGACCAGCGCACCAGCACCTTGCGTGAGGCTCAGGCCTCGCTCGCCGTGAACCAGGCCGCCTTGCGGACCGCCGAGCTCAATTTGAGCTATACCGAAATCCGCGCCCCGTTCGCGGGACGCATCGGACGCAGCCAAGCATCCGTTGGAACGCTGGTCAGCGTTGCCGGCACGGTGCTCAATTCGCTGGTGCAGCTCGATCCGATCTACGTCACCTTCAATCCGAGCGAAACGGACCTGACACAGATCGAGGAAGCCCGGGCCGCAGGACCGATCAGCGTCGACGTCCTGCTTCCCGGTGAAACGGAACCGCGTCAGAAGGGCGATCTTACCTTCGTAGACAACACGATCGATCGCTCGACCGGCACGATCACGGCACGTGCGACGATCGGCAACGCCAAGTTCACGCTGCTCCCCGGCCAATATGTTCGCGTCCGGCTGCACGTCAAAGAGCAGCCCGATGCGCTGATGGTACCGCAGACGGCACTCGGCTCAGGCCAGCTCGGCAAATACCTCTATGTCGTCGGCAAGGACAACACGGTCGACCAGCGTATCGTTTCGCTCGGACCGACCAATGGCGATCAGGTCGCCATCTTGAGCGGTGTGGCCGAAGGCGACCGGGTCATTACCGGCAATCTGCAGAAGATCGGCCCGGGAATGCCGGTCTCGCCGCTGCCCGAGAAACCGGCCACCTGATAACCCCCATCAGGTCCGGTCCCGCGGCGCCCTCGGCTCCCACGCCAAGGGCGCCGTTTTGCTATGTTTCGTTTTACGCAATTCCTTGGGGAAAGCGCTACATACGCCGGCTTCGAGAAGCCGGCGTGATGTTCAGCGGGGTCGGTTTTTGCGGCCGTGCGGCCTGACGGCCTTGCCTGCGCCGCAAGCCGCCGGCCAAGCGGAAGTCAAGAAATCCACGACCCGCCTCTTGTAAGATTGTCGACAATCTGTTTTTCCTTTCGGTTTGCTGGAGCAGCCGGAATGGCAACGCTGGATTTCAGTCCGATCGCCGACACCACAAGACGCGCCGAGATCGTGGCGCTGCTCCGGCGGGCGATCCTGACCGGCCAGTTGGAACCGGGGCAGAAACTCAACGAACTCAGGATTTCCGAGCAGATGCGGGTGAGCCGCGCGCCGCTGCGCGAGGCGATGCGCGAATTGGTGCAGGAAGGCATCCTGACCAGCATCCCCTACGCCGGAACCTTCGTCATCGACGTTACCGCGAAGGATATCGACGATGTCTATTCGCTCAACAAGGTGCTCGACGAATTCGCCATCGCGCGGACCTGGCCGCTTCGCGACCAGCGCTTCTTCGACGAGCTGGACCGGCGCCATGCGGCGGTGAAGCAGGCGACGCGCGAACTGGACACGACGCGGCAGATCGAAACGGCGCTGCAACTGCATGGCCTGATCCATGAATGGGCCGATAATTCGGTGCTCCTGGAAACCTGGCAGCGGCTGACCAGCCGGCTGCAGATGTATTTCGCGCTGCACCAGCGGGCGCGCAACGAGCCGGTGCCTGCCGAAGATGCTCACGAGACCTATGTGCGGCTGCTCAAGGGCAGCGACATGCGCGCTGCCCAGCGCCACGCCAAGGAGCACATCGATTTCGATTTCGAGGCATTGCTCGCCTATGCGCGCGGGCTGGAACAACGGGGCTCAAAGGGCGCCGACGCCAATCGTACCGGCCGCCTAAAGGCCGTTGAGCCAGACAATTCTGGTGGTCATCCCGGAAAATAGGCAACGGACAGAAAACGTGCAGATCAAAACCATCAAGGCCTACCATGTCGTCCAGCCCTTCGTTGACGGGCCTTACCGCATGTCCAAGGGGCGCGTCGCCGATGCGTTCGACGCGGTGATCGTCGCCGTCACCACCGATAGCGGGCTCACCGGCTGGGGCGAGATGGCGCCGCTCGGCAACTTCTATTCGCCTGCCTTCGCCGCCGGCACGCGCGCCGGCGTCGTCGAGATCGCGCCGCATCTCATCGGCCATGACCCACGCGGGCTTGCCAGTATCAACAGGCTGATGGATACGGTGTTCAAGGGCCATCCCTACATCAAGTCGGCGCTCGACATGGCATGCTCGGATCTCGCGGCGCGCGCCGCCGACGTGCCGCTGGTCACGCTGCTTGGCGGACGCGAGAGCGAGACGGCCGAACTCTACAGGGTCGTCACCCACGGCACCGTCGACGCGATGGCCGCACTCGCCAAGCGCATCGTCAACGACGGTTTTCATCGGCTGCAAGTCAAGGTCGGCGGCAACGTCCATGACGACATCGAACGCGTCACAGCCGTCGCCGCCGCCGTGCCGAAGGGCACCGTCATCTTCTGCGACGCCAATGCCGGCTGGACGCCTTACCAGGCGCGCCAGTTCGCCGATGCGACGCGCAACATCGACTACACGTTCGAGCAGCCCTGCACGACGATCGACGAATGCCTGTCGGTGCGCCGCTCGCTCGACAAGCCGATGGTGCTCGATGAATCCGTCGCCTCGCTGGACGATATGCTCGACATCCATCGCAAGGGGGCCGCCGACGGGCTGACGCTGAAGATCTCACGCCTTGGCGGCGTCACCAAAACGCGCCAGATCCGCGACCTTGCCGTCGACCTCGGCTTCATGATCACGGTCGAGGACACTGGCGGCGCCGAGATCGACACATCGGCCATGGCGCATCTGTCGCTGTCGACGCCGGAGGAGCGCCGGCTGCACGCCATCGCCTTTCACGAATGGGTGACGGTGCGCACCGCATCCAACATGCCGCCGGTTTCGGGAAGCCGTATGGGCATTCCGGATGGGCCGGGCCTCGGCATCGATGTCGTTCCCGGCCTGCTCGGTGCGCCCTTCTTCGAAATCGGCAGCTGAACTGCAATAAGGCTGCACCGAATCAACCTGAATATGCCGCGTCCTTCTGACTGCGGAGGCACGGCCGTGTGGATTGACCGCTCATCCAATCGTCTTCGACCGATTGCAGAGCGGCAATGCCCAATTGCCGGTTGAAATATTTTTCATTTGCAAATAGAAATGTTCAAAACGTTGATTTGGACGCTGCGGCGCGTCAGGAACTGGAGGAAGCGACATGTCCCATCCGCAATTTGCAGCGGAACTTCTGCAGCGCGCTGAACAGCAGGGGCCGATCACCATCGGGCTTGCCGGCGCCGGGCAGATGGGCACCGACATCGTCGTCCAGGTCGCGCTGATGCCGGGCATGCGGATCGGCGCCATTTCTGAAGTCAGGCCGCAGGCAGCGATCGACGCGGCGCTGCTCGCTGGCCATGACCATTCCGACATCGTTCAGGCCGGCAATGCCGCGGCGATCGACCGCGCCATCGAGGCGGGCAAGATCGCGGTGACCGAAGATTTGCATGCGCTGGCGGCGGCCGGCCGGATCGACGTCATCATCGACGCAACGGGCAATCCCAATATCGGCACGCTGTTTGCGCTCGAAGTAATGAAGAACGGCAAGCATATCGTAATGCTCAATGTCGAGGCCGACATCACCATCGGCCGCTTCCTGAAGGAGGAGGCACGCAAGGCCGGCGTCGTCTATACCGGTGCCGCCGGCGACGAGCCCGCCTGCACGCTGGAGATCATCGGCTTTGCTAAAAGCCTCGGCTTCAACATCATCGCCGCCGGCAAGGGCAAGAACAATCCGCTGAAGATCGACGCCATGCCGGCCGACTACGAGAAGGAGGCGGCCGAGCGCAACATGAATGCGCGCATGCTGGTCGAATTCGTCGACGGCTCGAAGACGGCGATCGAAATGGTGGCAATCGCCAATGCGACCGGCCTGGTGCCCGATGTGCCGGGCATGCACGGCCCGACCGCGACGCTGGAGGAGCTGGCAAGCGTGCTTTGCCCGCGCGAGGATGGCGGCGTGCTGCACCGCAAGGGCGTTGTCGATTACTCGATCGGCAAGGGTGTGGCGCCCGGCGTGTTCTGCATCATCGAGACCCGGCATCCGCGTGTGCTGGAGCGCATGATCGACCTCAAGGTCGGCCAAGGCCCCTATTTCACGATCTTCCGGCCCTATCATCTGACCAGCCTGGAAGTGCCGCTGTCGGCGGCGCGCGCGGTCGTCTACAAGCGTGCCGACATGGAGCCGCTCGACCATCCGGTCGCCGAGGCGGTGGCGGTTGCCAAGAGCGATCTCGGCGTTGGCCAATCTCTCGGCATGATCGGCGAGAACGACTATCGTGGCTTCGCCATGACCTGGGAGGATGCGCGCGCCCGCGGCGCCCTGCCGCTCGGCCTTGCTGAACGCGCCAAGGTGGTCAAGCCGCTCAAGACCGGCGACTTCCTGACCTATGAAAATTGTGTACCCGACGATTCGATGGTGATAACCCAGATCCGCCGCCGTCTCGACCAGTCAGACGGACGGTTCGCCACCAACGCGGCCTGACCCCGCCGGATCTCCGCCTGATGGAAGATGTCGTAATCGGGATCGACGCCTCGACCACGGCCGTGAAGGCAATTGCCTTCTCGCGCGACGGCGAGGAGCTGTTCCAGGCGCGCGAGCCGTACCCGCTTTCAAATCCGAAGCCCGGCCATTTCGAGCAGGACGCCGAACATTGGTGGACGGCGCTGCTTGGCGCATTGAAGCAGGTCACCGAGGCGGTCGGCGCTGCGCGGGTGGCGGCGATCTGCATCGCTCATCAGCGCGAGACCTTCACGCTGGTGGACAGCGCCGGCAAAGCACTCATCCCGGCGATCCTGTGGCTGGACGAACGCGCCCGTCCGCAGGTTATCAGGCTTTCGGCCGAACTCGGCCGCGAGGCGATCCGCGACTGGAGCGGCAAGCCGCCGGACCCGACGCCGGCACTCTACGCCGTCGCCTGGCTTACCGAGCACCAGCCTCAAGTGCTTCGCCAAGCAGCGGCGCTGGTCGACGTGCATGGATTCTTCGTCCAGCGGCTGACCGGGCGATTGGTCACCAGCACCGCAAGTGCGGATCCGCTCGGGCTGCTCGACGTCGAGAAGGGCACTTGGCGTCCAGAGCTCGTTGCGGCGGCGGGGCTGCAACTGGAGCAATTGCCCGAGCTGGTCGCGCCGGGCGTGGTCTGCGGCAATCTTTCCGCAAGCATAGCGCAGCTGACCGGCCTGAAGGCCGGCACGCCGGTTGTTGCCGGCGCCGGTGACGGCCAAGCTATGGGCCTTGGCATGGGCGTCTACGGCGAGGGCAAGAGCTATCTCTCGCTCGGCTCCGGCGTGGTCAGCGGCTGCTATTCCGGCAAGGTGAAAACCTCGGACGCTTTTCGAACGCTGGTCTCGCCGACCGGCTCCGGTTTCATGCTCGAGACCGTGCTGCGCTCGGGCATGCAGCTGGTCGACTGGATCGTTCGCACGACCGGTTCGCCGTCGGTGGCAGCGCTGGAGAAGGCTGCGCTGGATGTTGCCGCGGGCAGCGAGGGCCTGCTCATCATGCCCTATTGGGCCGGCGTCATGAGCCCCTATTGGGACGGTGCGGCGCGCGGCGCCATTGTCGGCCTGTCGCTCGACCACCGGCCGGAGCATCTCTTCCGCGCTGTCCTGGAAGGCATCGCGTTCGAGCAGGCCGTCGCCACCGAGGCCATGGAAGCCCGGGCGGGCGGACCGGCGGCGATGATTGCCGCGGGCGGCGGCACCAATTGCGCGCTGCTCATGCAGATCATGGCAAGCGTGCTCGAGCGGCCGCTCTCGGTCTCGCCGGTCAACGAAGCCGCCGCGCTCGGCGCTGCCATGCTGGCGGCAGCGGCTGTCGGCTGGTTTGCCTCGCCGGAAGCCGCCGCGCAGGCAATGGCTGCCGCTCCCGCCAGGCATGTCGATCCTGTCGACGGGCTTGTCGCCGCCTATCGCGACCGCAAGGCAATCTACCGCGACCTTTACCAGGCGACGCGCGATATCCACGCCCGCCTCGGCGCTCTCCGCGAAATCTAGCGGTTGAGCAGCCCCTTTGCCGCGTCTTCGTCGGTAATCAGAACCGATACCTTGGTGTTGGCGAGCGCAGCCCGCATCACCGCAACCTTCTCGCTGCCTCCCGACACCAGGATGATGCTCGGGATATCCGACAGATCCTGCAGCGGATAGGCGCAGACGCGGCGGTTGACCTCGTGGTCGACCGGGCGGCCCTTGGCGTCGATGAAATGACACAGAATATCGCCGACGGCACCGGCCGCCTGCAATTCCTCCAGTTCGCTTGGCTTGATGAAGCCATAATTGGCGATCGGGCTGTCGTTGGAAAACGAGCCGACGCTGAGCACGGCGATGTTTGCCCGGCGTGCGCGGAAGACGACGTCCTGAACGCTGCGCTGGCTCATGAAGGCGTCGCGCTGCTCCGGCCTGTCGGCATAGACCGGCACCGGCAGCAGGAAGCATTCCGCACCGATCTTTTCGGCGAAATCCCAGGCGCTTTCTGTCGGGTTGAGCGGCTGGGCATGGGTGAGGCCGCCAAGCATCGAAACCACCGTCGTCCTGGCGATGGGCCGCCGTGGCAATTCATTGATGGCGAATTTCAGTGTCCGCCCCCAGCCCAGCGCGATGACATCGCCGGCATTCACATGGTCGGCCAGGTAGGCGGCAGCGGCGTGGCCGATCATCAGCGGCGCATTGCTTCGGTCGGCTGCCGACGGCACGACCACGGCCTGGCTGAGCCCGAACCGCTGCTTCAGGCTTTCCTCCAAAATCACGCATTCGACGACGCTGTCACGGATGCGAAACTGGACGACCCCCTCTTCGCGGGCGGCGGAGAGAATGCGATGCACCTTGATGCGGCCGACGCCGAGAATTTCGGAAATCCGTTCCTGTGTAAGACCCTCGACGTAATAGTGCCAAGCGGCGCGGGCCTTGAGTTCGGCGTCGGGGAAGCGCGAGGCTCTTTCGTTCTCTACGATCGTCATCTGTTTGCCTTGCCGCAGCCGCCGGCTCTGCTCATGAAATTCCAATGCGGCGACTTCGAAATGCCCAAGATTTCGGAGACCTTGCGTAAGCCAAACCGGCGGACAGCGCAAACCCGTCCTCGAATGAAGCGGCAGGCCTTGACAATTTTCCCACGAACAGTTTAGCTGAACAAAATTGCATGTTAAAGATAAATTGTTCACAGGGAGGAGCCTGGTGAGCAAAGTGGCGCGGTGATGCAGCGCCGGATTGCTGTGGAGGAGACAAAGTGGCTGTGAGCAACGACACAAGCAATTTGAAGGCAGGCGAGTTGAAGGCAGGCTCTGGCGCGCAGGCTACGGCGGGCGCAAGGTTTTCAGCTGTCTTTGCCGGAACCATGGGTCCGCTGATCGGGCTGGTTCTGCTGTGCCTGGCGCTCTCGCTGACTACCGACACGTTCCTGACCATCCGCAACATCCTCAACGTGCTCGACCAGGTCACCGTGCTCGGCATCATGGCGATCGGCATGACGCTGGTCATTCTGATCGGCGGTATCGACCTGTCCGTCGGCTCGGTGCTGGCACTGGCTTCCATGGTGATGGGCTTCGTCGCCCATCCGGACTATCTCAATCTCGGCCTGCCCGCCGGCATCGCCGCGGCCCTCGTCGTCGCCGGTCTTTGCGGCCTGGTTTCGGGCCTGCTGGTCACGATCACCAAGCTGCCACCCTTCATCGCCACGTTGGCGATGATGTCGGTGGCGCGCGGTCTCGCCAACATGATCACCGACGGCTCGCAGATCGTCGGCTTTCCCGACTGGTTCACCAGCCTGTCGATCATCCGCCATTTTGGCTTCCTCTCGATCACCGTCGGGCTGATGATCGTGCTTGCCGTCATTTTCGCAATCTTCCTGAACTACCGCGCCACCGGCCGTAGCCTGTACGCAATCGGCGGCAGTGCCGAAGTCGCCCGGCTGTCCGGCATACCGGTCAAGTCGCTGACGAACTGGGTCTATGCGATCTGCGCCGTGCTGGCCGGCCTCGCCGGCATCGTGCTTGCCGCGCGGCTCGATTCCGTCCAGCCGAGCTCCGGCCTCGGCTACGAACTCGACACCATCGCGGCGGTAGTGATCGGCGGCGCCAGCCTGTCGGGCGGCGTCGGCTCGATCGGCGGCACCGCCATCGGCGTCCTCATCATCGGCGTGCTGCGCAACGGGCTGAACCTGCTCGGTGTCTCGCCCTTCATCCAGCAAGTGGTTATCGGCGTGGTGATCGCGCTGGCGGTGGCCACCGACACCTGGCGGCGCCGAGCACAATGAAGAATGGGCACAATGAAGAATGGGCACAATGAAGAATTGGGCTCAATGAGATTCGCCCTGATATTCGGGCGAAAACGGATCGGTGATCCGAAACTGGGAGTTGTTCGGCCAAGGGGCGCCGCGATGCGCGGGCAGGACAGATTGAACATCAACGGAGGAATAAACATGCTGACCAAACGTTCATTGCTGCTTGCCGCCGCGGCCGTCATCCCGCTGCTTGGCCTGTCCGATATGGCCTCGGCCAAGGAGGCCAAGAAGCTCGGCCTCGCCGTCGCCAATCTGCAGGCCGACTTCTTCAACCAGATCAAGCAGTCCGTCGAAGCCTACGGCAAGGAAAAGGGCATAGAGGTCGTTACCGTCGATGCCAAGGGCGATTCGGCGACCCAGGTCAGCCAAGTGCAGGACCTGATCACGCAAAACATCGACGCGCTGATCTACATTCCGGCCGGCGCCACCGCCGCCACCGTGCCGACCAAGACGGCCAAGGCGGCCGGCATCCCAGTGATCAATGTCGATCGCAACGCCGACGGCGCACCCGGCGACACATTCATCGCCACCAACAGCGTGGCATCGGCCAAGGCGGTTTGCGACTACATCGCCAAGCAGGCCGGCGGCAAGGGCGAGTTGATCATCATCCACGGCCAGAAGGGTACGACGCCCGAGGTCGATCGCTCGAAGGGCTGCGGCGAAGCGTTGAAGGGCTATCCCGACATCAAGGTGGTCGGCGAATTGTGGAGCGAAGGCTGGCACCAGGACGAAGGCTTCAAGCTGACGCAGGATCTGTTGCAGTCGCATCCGGATGTGTCGATCGTCATCGGCCAGGCCGACGCGCTGGCGCTCGGTGCGGCGCAGGCGGTAAAGGTCGCCAATCCTGGCCACAAGGTCTGGGTTGCCGGCTTCGACGGCGACGTGGCGGCGCTCAAGGCACTGAAGGACGGCGTCTTCGACGTGACGGCAACGCAGCAGACGCAAGGCATGGGCCGGCTTGCCGTCGACGCGGCAATCAAGCTGGTGGCCGGCGAGACCATTCCCGCCGAACAGCTGCAGGATGCGACTTTGACCACCAAGGACAATGTCGAGCAGTTCATCGCCAAGCATCCCTGATTGAGACCAGTCCGGCAGTCAACGAGCGCAACGATGTCCACCGATCCTCGCCATACGCACAGCCCCCATAACGGGCTCGTCGTCAGCGGCCTCTGCAAGAGCTACGGGCCGGTGCAGGTCCTGGCCGATGCGAGCTTCGAGGTGCGGCCGGGCGAGGTCGTGGCGCTGCTTGGCGAAAACGGCGCCGGCAAGTCGACCGTCTCGAACATCATCGCCGGGTCGACGAAACCCGATGCCGGCACCATCACCTGGCGGGGGAACCCTTATTCCCCCGCCAATCCTGCCGCGGCGATCGACGCCGGCATCGGCATGATCCACCAGGAGCTGAAGCTCTTGCCCGATCTGTCGGTCGCCGAAAACGTCTATGTGGGGCGCCTGCCGATGCGCGGCGGCCGCATCGACCGCGCGGCAATGAATGCACGGGCATCGGCCCAGTTGAAGCGCCTCGGCCTCGATGTCCCGCCCGAGCGCAAAGTGCGCACGCTGCGTATCGCCGCCCAGCAGCAGGTCGAAATCGCCAAGGCGCTGACGCTCAATGCCGAGCTGCTGATCTTCGACGAACCGACGGCCGCCCTTGGCGGCGACGAAACGGAGCTCCTGTTCCAGCAAATCCGCAAGCTCAAGGCGGAAGGCATGTCCTTCATCTATATTAGCCACCGGCTGGACGAGATCGCCCAAATCGCCGACCGCGTGGTGGTGATGCGCGACGGGCGCATCGTCGCCCGGCACGAGCGCGCCGACATTCCGGTGCGCACCGTGGTCGAGCAGATGGTCGGCCGCAGCGTCGAGCGGATGTTCCCTACGGTATCGGCGCCGGGCAACGACACGCTGCTCGAAGTCGAGAACCTGTCCTCGCCGGAACGCAGCTTTCAAAATGTCAGCTTTTCAGTGCGGGCCGGCGAAATCCTCGGCATTGCCGGGCTGATCGGCGCCGGACGCACGGAGCTGGTGCGGGCGATCGCCGGTGCCGATCCGATCTCATCGGGTTCGGTGCGCGTCGCCGGCAAGCCGGTGCACCTCAATGGCCCGGCGGCGGGGATCAAGGCCGGCGTCGTTCTCGTACCGGAAGACCGCAAGGCGCAAGGCGTGGTGCTCGATCAGACGATCGGCGAGAACCTGGCGATCGGCAATTTCGACCATGTCGCGCCGAATGGCTGGGTGTTCCCGAAGGCGGTGCAGAAATTCGCCGAGGCCGGCATTCGCCGGCTCGGCGTCAAGGGCCGGCCGAACCAGGCGGTCAGCAAGCTCTCCGGCGGCAACCAGCAGAAGGTGATCATCGCCAAATGGGTGTCGCGCCCGCCCAAGGTGTTCATCCTGGACGAGCCGACGCGCGGCATAGACGTCGGTGCACGCGCCGCGATCTATGATGTCATCGCCGACCTTGCCCGTTCCGGCATGGCGGTGGTGGTGGTGAGTTCCGATCTCGAGGAAGTGCTCGGCCTGTCGCATCGCGTGCTGGTGCTGAGCCGCGGCCGGCAACGCGGCATTCTCGACCGCAGCGAAGCGAGCAATGTCGCCGTGATGGAACTCGCCACGAGCTAGGACGGCCCATCGAAACAAAGCGCAGCAGGTGGTATCCTCCCGGGCACCAGACCGCGCGGGGCGCCAGCAACAGAGTTGGCGCCCCTTTATTTCCGGAGGACGGCGGTTGGAACAGAGGGACCGACGATGAAACTATTCGAACTTCATGGTGACGTGGCACTTGTTACGGGCGCCGGCAGCGGCATCGGCCAAGCAATCGCCATCGGCTTGGCCGGGGCCGGCGCCGACATAGCCTGCTTCGGCCACGCCTCCAAAGGCGGGCTGGAGGAGACCGCGCACCGGATCACGGCACTTGGCCGCAAGGCGCTGGTGCTGAACGGCACGGTGACTTCAGAGGCCGATCTTGCGGCCGCGATCGAGCGTACGGAGAAGGAACTCGGCGCGCTGACGGTCGCCGTCAACAATGCCGGCGTCGCCGGAGCTGAGCCGGCCGAGACGCTGTCGCTGGAGAAATGGCAGAAGCTCTACGACGTCAATGTCAGCGGCGTGTTCCTGTCCTGCCAGGCCGAGGCCCGCGCCATGCTGACGCGGCGCAAAGGCTCGATCATCAACATCGCCTCGATGTCGGGCTCGATCGTCAATCGCGGCCTGACCCAGGCGCATTACAATTCGTCGAAGGCCGCGGTCATCCACATGTCGAAGAGCCTGGCCATGGAATGGGCCGATCGCGGCCTGCGCGTCAATGTCGTCAGCCCCGGCTACACGCTGACGCCGATGAACAAGCGACCTGAGGTCGCCGACCAGGTCAAAATCTTCGAGCGCGACACGCCGATGGGCCGCATGGCGGCGCCGGAAGAAATGGTCGGCCCGACCGTGTTCCTGGCCAGCCGCGCCTCGAGTTTCGTCACCGGCATCGACCTGATCGTCGATGGCGGCTTCGTCTGCTGGTAGGAGAAAAGATGCAGAAGCGATTCCAGGGAAAAACGGCGGTCATCACCGGCGCCAGCGGCGGCATTGGGGCGGCAATGGCCAGGCGCTTCGCCGCGGAAGGTGCGGCGGTCGTCGTCAGCGCCATCGACGCGCGCGTCGATGAGGTTGCCGCCGACCTGAAGGCTGCGGGCGCCAGGGTCGCATCGCTGCGCATGGACGTGACCAGGAAGGACGAGGTCGTCGCCCTCTATGACCTGGCCGAGCAAGAGTTCGGCCGCGTCGACATCTCCGTGCAGAATGCCGGCGTCATCACCATCGCCAGGATCGAGGCGATGACAGAGGCCGAATGGGACAAGGTGATGGCGGTCAACACCAAGGGCGTGTTCCTGTGCTGCCAGGAGGCGATCGCGCGCATCCGCAAGCACGGCGACGGCGGCCGGCTGATCAACACCGCATCCGGCCAGGCGCGGCAGGGCTTTATCTACACGCCGCATTATGCGGCCTCGAAATTCGGCGTCGTCGGCATCACCCAGAGCCTGGCCAAGGAAGTGGCAAAGGAGAAGATCACCGTCAACGCGATCTGCCCCGGCATCATCGACACCGACATGTGGGCCTATAACGACGCGGCGTGGGGCAAGCTGATGGGCGATTACAAGCCCGGCGAACTGATGGCCGAATGGGTGAAGAACATCCCGATGGGCCGCGCCGGCAGCGGCGAGGATGTCTCCGGCCTGGTCAGCTTTCTCGCCAGCGACGATGCAGCCTACATCACCGGGCAGACCATCAATGTCGATGGCGGCCTGATCATGTCGTGAGGATACTCGGGCGCCAGTGCCCTGTCCGAATTGCATGACCGTGACGGCATTACGCGTTGCGAGACATGAATGTTGGTATATATAATTTCATCCCATGAAACGGCTCTGGCGAGATGGGTTCGCCAGGCCGACAGCTGAGATCATGGGACCTTGATGGCTCGCACCTTTCAGAGCGCCGCCAGACCGGCGATCGATCCGCGGACTGCCTTGGCAGCAATCCATCAGCAGCCATGACACGGTCCCCTCCGGCACATCTTCACAAAATTGGGCATCATCCGCTCTGCGCCGCTTCAGCGCCGGCAGCAATCTGGCGCCAACGCCCTTGCGCAACGACCAGCTTTTCCAACACAATCAAAAAAAGACGCAAGAAGGGAACGAACGATAACTTCACCAGAGCTTGACAGGAGAACAAGCATGTCACTTCGGAACATGATTTCGAGTTTCTCAATGGGAGCCTTAATACTTACCGCGGCGAGCGCGCTGACGTCTTCGGCCCATGCGGCAGCGCCGGAATCCAACGACCCGATCAAGATCGCGCTGTTCGACTGGACCAGCGTCAATCTGAACGCCAAGATCCTCGGCGGCATCCTCGAAAAGCTCGGCTACACCGTCGAGTATCCGACCGCCGACTATCTCTCCAGCCTGACCACCGGCCTGACCAATGGCGACATCGATGTCGGCCTGGAATTCTGGGACACGACGGCCGGCGAGGCGATGAAGGCCTCGGACGCGACCGGCCAGACCGAACGCCTCGGCAAGCTCGGACCCAAGGCCAAGGAAGAATGGTGGTTTCCCGAATATATGAAAGAGAAATGCCCCGTCCTGCCGAACTGGGAAGCGCTGAAAGACCCGAAATGCGCCGAAGCATTCTCGACCGCCGAAACCGCGCCGAAGGGGCGTTATCTCGGCGGCCCCGTAACATGGGAAGGTTTTGACGACGAACGCGTCGAGGCGCTGAAACTGCCCTTCACCGTCATCCATGCCGGTACCGATGCGGCGATGTTCGCCGAACTGGACTCGGCCTATCAGCGCAAGGCGCCGATCATGCTGTGGATCTATTCGCCGCATTGGGCGCCGGCTAAATACAAGGGCGAATGGGTCGAATTCCCCGACTATACGCCGGAATGCTACAACGACCCGAAATGGGGCGTGAACCCCGACGCCAAATATGACTGCGGCAAGCCGCATGGCGAGATCTGGAAATATTCCTGGGCCGGCATGAAGGACAAATGGCCGGTCGCCTACAAGGTCGCGAAAAACTACACGGTCGATACCGACGAGCTCAACAAGATGAGCGGCGAGATCGATCTCGAAGGCAAGACGCCGGAAGATGTCGCCGCCGCCTGGATCGCCGCCCACGAAGCCGACTGGAAAGCCTGGGCCGAGTGACCGTCTGACTGGAAACGCGACGACCCGGCCATTCAGGGCCGGGTCTCGGTCCCCTATTCCAGAAGGACGATTGAATGAGCGATACGATTGAACAGGCGGCGAAAGCGGGCAACGATGCACGCCCGATAAAGCTTGCCTGCCGCAATGTCTGGAAGCTGTTTGGCGCGGACGCGGCCAATTTCATCCGCCGGCGCGACGGCAAGGCCAGCATGACGGACATCGCCGCGGCCGGACTGGTTGGGGCGGTGCGCGCCGTCGATCTCGAAATCCGCCAGGGCGGGATCTTCATCATCATGGGACTTTCGGGGTCAGGCAAGTCGACGCTGGTGCGCTGCATGTCGCGGCTGATCGAGCCGACCCACGGCAAGGTCGAGTTTGAAGGCAAGGACCTGCTCAAGATTTCCGATGCCGCGCTGATCGAGCTGCGACGCCATCGCATGGGTATGGTGTTCCAGAATTTTGCCTTGCTGCCGCATCTCAACGTACTGGAGAACATCGCCTTTCCCTTGGGCATCCAGGGGCAGGACCGGCCGACGCGCGAGAAGCGAGCCCGTGAAGTCATCGAGCTGGTTGGCTTGCGCGGCCGCGAGCATTTCTATCCGCGCGAGCTTTCCGGCGGACAGCAGCAGCGTGTCGGTATCGCCCGCAGCCTCGCCACGAAGCCGGAAATCTGGTTCCTGGACGAGCCGTTCTCGGCCCTCGATCCGCTGATCCGCCGTGAGATGCAGGACGAGTTGATGCGGCTGCAGACCATGCTGCACAAGACGATCGTCTTCATTACCCATGATTTCGACGAGGCCATCCGGCTGGCCGACCGGATCGCCATCATGAAGGACGGCGAGGTCATCCAGATCGGCACGCCGGAAGAGCTGGTGGTCAATCCGGCGACCGACTATGTCGCCGAATTCACCCGCGATGTCGATCGCGCCAAGGTGATATCGGCGCGCAGCCTGATGCGCGCCTGCGACGGCGCCGAGTACGGCGGCACGGTCGCGCCCGATGCCAAGATATCAAGTTTTTCGGCTGATATCGTCTCTGCCGGCAAGCCCTTCGCGGTGGTCAACGGCACCGGCAAGCCGATCGGCTTAGTCACACCGCAGGCGGTGATCGATCTTCTGGCCGGCATAGAACGTCGTGGGGCCGGCGCATGACCGTCACGGCAAGCGCCAGCGCAGCGAGGCCCCGGCCGGTTCAAACCTGGCTGGCGATCTGGGCCTGTGCGCTCGCCGCCGTGCTTGTCGTCTTCCTGCTGCAGGAAAGCCTGCCCTGGGCGGTCGATTACCCGGCCGGCGCGATCGTTCCTGTCGCAGACTGGGTCGGTGCACTGATGAACTGGGTGAAGTCGAATTTCTCCTGGCTGACCCGTTCGATCACCGCGGTGCTCGGCGTGCCGCTCGATTTCGCGCTCGCTCTTCTGGCCAAGAATTTCAAGATCGGCCATGGCGCCGATATGGTCGTGTTGCCGCGCCTGTCCTGGGTCGGCGTCTGCGCTGCCGCCTACCTTGCCGGACGCGCCGCCGGCGGCTGGAAGCTGGGTGCGCTGGCCGGCGGCTGTTTTCTCTACATCGCGCTGTTCGGGCAGTGGACCAGCGCCATGCTGACGCTGGGCTTAATCTCGATCGCTGTGCCGTTTTGCATTGTCACCGGGCTGTTCGCCGGCATCTGGGCATGGCGCAAGCCCTGGGCGGAGAGGCTGTTGATCTCCCCTGCCCTCGATCTGATGCAGACGATCCCGACCTTCGCCTATCTCATCCCGATGCTGCTTCTGTTCGGCAACAGCCCGGTCTCGGCAATGATCGCGACGGCAATTTTCGCGACGCCGCCAATGGTGCGGGCGACGATGCTCGGCCTGTCGCGGGTGCCGTCGGAGATCGACGATTTCAGCGAGATGGCCGGCTGCACGGCACGGCAGAAGCTGTGGCGGGTGCTGTTGCCGTCGGCGCGGCCGACATTGATGGTCGGCGTCAACCAGGTCATCATGCTGGCGCTCAATATGGTGATCATCGCTTCGATGATCGGCGCCGGTGGGCTCGGCTATGATGTGCTTTTGGCGTTGCGCGCGCTCAAGGTCGGCGAGGCGCTGGAAGCTGGCCTCGCCATCGTCGCACTGGCGATTGCACTCGACCGGCTGAGCCAGGCGATCGCGCACAATCACGCCAAGGGCAATGTCCGCCATCAGGCCGGCACCAGCTTCTGGCGGCGTTATCCCAACCTGACGCTGGCCGTCGCCATTCTCGCCGTCACCACGCTGCTCGGCCTGTTCGTGCCGGCCTTCGCCGCGGTGCCGAAAGCGATCACCTTCACCACCGCGCCTTTGTGGAAGGCGGCGGTGAACTGGATCACCATCAACTTCTTCGACACGATCGAAGCGTTCCGCGTGGCGCTTATCCTCAACGTGCTGAACCCGGTGCGCGCCTTCTGCGAGGGCTTTCCGTGGCTGGGCGCGGTTTGTCTCCTTGGCCTTGCCGGATACCAGCTCGGCGGCTTCCGCCTCGCCGCCCTGGTCGCGGCATTGACAGCGTTCTGCGCCGTCACCGGCCTTTGGGAAAAGACCATGGCGACGGTCTATTTGTGCGGCATCTCGGCCTTTATCGCTTGCCTCATCGGCATTCCGATCGGGCTGATGGCATCGCGCAGCGACCGCTTCGAAAAGACCGTCACGCCGGTCATCGACACACTGCAGGTGCTGCCGTCGTTCTGCTTCATCATTCCGGTGGTGATGCTGTTCAGGGTCGGCGACGTCACCGCGATGATCGCCACCGTCGCCTTCGCCGTGGTGCCGGCGATCCGCTACACCAATCACGGCATCCGGCAGGTGCCACCGGCGCTGATCGAGGCGGCGAAGGTTTCGGGCTGCACCAGGCGCCAGACCTTCTTTCGCGTGCAGCTGCCGCTGGCGCTTCCAGAGATCATGCTTGGCGTCAACCAGACGATCCTGATGGCACTGGCGATGATCATCATCTGCGCCATGGTCGGCACCCGCGATCTCGGCCAGGAGGTGTTCATCGCCCTGTCCAAGGCCGATTCCGGCCGCGGCATCGTCGCCGGCCTGGCCATTGCCTTCATCGGCATCGTCGCCGACCGGCTGTTCAACGCCTGGACGGCGAAGGCTCGCGCAAGGCTGGGATAGTCCGGAATAGGACGGCCTCAGGAAGCTGCCGCCAAGCGCGCCGTTAACGAGGCACCGATCCCTACGCCTAAAGATATAGCCATTCGGGATGATTGCTCGCTGTTACCTCACATCGTACGGCTGTCATCGGACGGGCAGGCTTAACAGGAGAGCGAACAATGGCTATACGCGTTCCCTTTACTCCCGGTGATCTAGTAGATCGTCAACGGGGCACCGATGACGTCCTCGCAGGCGATCTAAATACAAACACCTTAATCGGCGATGCTGGCGGCAGCCTGCTAGATTTCTCGAGGGGCGGCAACGACATCTTCACGGGATCGCCATCCTCCACCACCACTGCTTACGGAGATGCCGGCGAGGATAGCTCGGACCACAGCAAGGGCGGCGACGACAGTTTCACAGGCGCCTCGCTGGGCACCTACGTCTTCTACGGTGACGTCGGCGGCAACATGTTCGTTCATGCTCTGGGCGGAGACGACAGTTTTAGAGCCGAGGGCGACTCCTTCAACACTTTTTACGGCGATGCCGGCGGCGATATGTCGGACCACAGCAAGGGCGGCAACGATACGTTGAGCAGTGAAGTGGGTAGACGGGTAGACAACACGTTCTACGGTGACGCCGGCGGCAACATGTTCGGCTTTGCTCAAGGCGGCGACGACATTTTCGTGACCAGCACTCGACAAGGAGCCGATCACACCTTTTACGGTGACGCGGGCGGCGAGATGTCCGACCATGGCAAGGGCGGCAACGACACCTTCCAGGGCTCGATAGAAGCCAATAACATTTTTCTACGGTGACGCGGGCAGCAACATGTCCGGCAATGCGCAAGGCGGCGACGACAATTTCACGAGCAGGACCGACTCCTTCAACACTTTCTACGGCGATGCCGGCGGCGATATGTCGGCCTACAGCAAGGGTGGCAACGATACCTTCACGGGTGGCTTCTTTTCCACCAACACTTTCTTCGGCGACGCCGGCGGCAACATGTCTGACCATGCTCAGGGCGGCGACGACCACTATACGGACCTGGGTGGGGAGATCGGGAGCAAAACTCTTTATGGCGATGCGGGCGGTGATCTTTCCGGTTTCGCCGCGGGCGGCAACGACACTTTCACGAGCGCGGGTGGCTCGGAGATAACTTTCTACGGGGACGCGGGCGGCAGTATGTTCGACCACGCGCTGGGGGGCGACGACGTGGCCGTGCTGCAAGGCACTCATAATTTGGGGTATGGCGATGCGGTCACGATGCTCGGCAGCGCTGTGGGCGGCAATGATACCCTGACTGGCGGGGACAAAAGCGCCTTTCCTGATGTTCTAAACGAGTTATACGGCGACGCGCGCTCTATGTCCGGTTCCGCCCAGGGGGGCAACGACATTCTTACCGGGGGCCACAACAGCGAAAGCGGCCAGGTCCGTAACTTCCTGTGCGGCGACGCTGTGCAAATGTCCGGTTCGGCCAAGGGCGGAAACGATACCCTGTACGCCGGGAGCGCGGCACCCGGCTGCACGGTCATCAATGACATGTGGGGCGACGGGCAACTGAGCGAGTTCGCTCAGGGCGGCAGAGACCAATTCATATTCAAGGACGATGGTTCCATGACGGTCGGAACCCAAAACACCATCTACGATTTCAGCCAGACCCAAGGCGACACTATCGTGTTTAGTGGCGTGGAGGGCGTGCAATCGTTCGATGATCTCACTATTGCGCAAACTGGAACCGACACCATCATTACCGCGGGAGTCGATCAAGTTACTCTCGCAAACTTTACGAACACGCTGACAACAAGTGACTTTTTGTTCGTCTGAGAGAATGAACACCTACCCTTTTCGAAGGAGCTGGAATGCGGTGAGAGTTCGTGCACGATAGTCGCGCGGCCGGTCGCCCAATTATGCTAGACCGGCCGATCGACAATCCAAGCCGCAGGTATGGATCACACGGCCAGGAATCTCTCGGTCAGTCGAGCCCAGAGCGCTGCGCCGACGGTCAGATTGCCGTCGTTGAAATCGTATTTCGGGCTGTGCAGGATGGCTGAATCCTCGCCGTTTCCGAGGCGCAGGAAGCAACCGGGTTTGTGTTCGAGGAAATAAGAAAAATCTTCGCTGCCGGGGATCAACGGGCAGACAGACACCTTGTCCTGACCGACGAGCTCGACAGCGACGTCTGTCGCGAAGGACGTCTCGCCCTCGGAATTGATCACCACCGGGTAGCCGCGCTCGTAATCGATCTCGACCGTTGCGCCATGCGCCTGCGCCACAAGTGCTGCGATATTGCGAATACGCTGCTCGAGCGTGTCGCGAATCTCGGCCGAGAAAGAGCGGACGCTCAGCGTGATTTCGGCGTGTTCCGGGATGACGTTGGAGGCCGTGCCGCCGTGAATCGTGCCGACGGTAACGACAGCCGTCTCGATGGGGTTGACGTTGCGCGACACCACCGTCTGCAGGGTCATGACGGTGTTGGCGGCAGCGACGATCGGGTCGACCGTCAGGTGCGGACGCGAGGCGTGGCCGCCACGCCCGGTTATCTTGATCGTGACGGTATCGCTCGCCGCCATCAGCGGCCCGGCGCGCATCAGGAACGAACCCGTCGGCGCGCCCGGATGGTTATGCAGCCCGAATATCGCATCGCAGGGAAAGCGCTCGAACAGGCCGTCGGCGATCATCGCCTGCGCCCCGCTTCCCTTGCCGGCTTCCTCGGCCGGCTGGAAGATGAGGTTCACGGTGCCGTTAAAATGCCGCGTGCGCGCCAGGTATTCGGCGGCGCCGAGCAGCATCGTGGTGTGGCCGTCATGGCCGCAGGCGTGCATCTTGCCGCTGGCCTGGCTGGCATAAGGGAGATTGGTCGCTTCGGTAATCGGCAAGGCGTCCATGTCGGCGCGGATGGCGATGCTGCGGCCGCTGCCCTGGCGCAAGCGGCCGACGACGCCGAGCCCGCCGACATTGCGCGTCACCTCGTAGCCCCAGCCTTCGAGCCGTTCGGCAACGTATGCAGCCGTTTCGTGCTCCTGGAATGAAAGCTCGGGATGCGCGTGCAGGTGCTGGCGAACCGCCGCAAGCTCGGCGGCCTTGTCGGCGAAGTCGGAAATGTCGGCGAACTGGTTGGAGGTCTTTGGCATCGAAGGTCCTTTGCCGAGCACGTAATCGTGCCGGCTTTGCTGTCAGATGAAACGGCTTAAAAAGGCCCGCGTGCGCGGGTGCCTGGGGTTAGCCAGAACCTCGTCCGGAGGCCCGGCCTCGATCACATTGCCGTCGTCCATGAACACCACCCGATCCGCGGCTTCGCGCGCGAAGCCGATCTCATGCGTGACCACGATCATGGTCAAGCCCTGCCTGGCGAGATCGCGCATGGTGGCGAGGACCTCGCCGACCAGTTCCGGATCGAGCGCCGACGTCGGCTCGTCGAAGAGCATCAATTTCGGGCGGATGGCGAGCGCGCGGGCGATGGCGACGCGCTGCTGCTGGCCGCCTGAAAGCTGGCGCGGATAGGCGTCGATCTTGTCGGCGAGACCGACACGGGTCAGCAGTTCGCGGGCGTAGCCGATCGCCTCCTTGCGGTTCTCCCGGTGGACGCCGACCGGAGCCTCGATGACGTTCTGCAGGGTCGTCATGTGTGGATAGAGATTGAACTGCTGGAACACCATGCCGATCTTGCGCCGCTGCGCGGCGATCGCCCGGTCGGAGAGTTTGTCGAGCCGGCCGTTGTGCAGCCGGTAGCCGATCTGCTCGCCGTCCACCTCAATCGACCCTTGATCGATCGCCTCCAGATGATTGATGCATCGCAGGAAGGTCGATTTGCCGGAGCCGGACGGTCCGAGAATGACCACCACCTCGCCAGGCGCGACGTCCAGGTCGATGCCCTTCAGCACCTCGAGCGGGCCGAACGCCTTGTGAACGTTGCGCGCCCTGACCAGGGGCGTGTCATGCGCGCTCATTGGCGGCCTCCAGTGTGGCGGTCGCCGTCTTCTCACGCGCGCCGCGGTCGCCGCGGCTGTAGTGGCGTTCGATCGCGCCTTGCGCGACATTGAGGACCGAGGTGATCAGTAGGTACCACAGCACTGCAACCATCAGCAGCGGAATGATTTCGAAGGTGCGGTTGTAGATCGACTGCACCGAGTAGAGCAGGTCGGCCATGGCGATGACGCTGACAAGCGACGTCGCCTTGATCATGCTGATTAGCTGATTGCCGGTCGGCGGCACGATCGACCGCATGGCTTGCGGGATGATGATTCGCCGCAAGGCCCGCGCGCGCGTCATGCCGAAGGCTTCAGCCGTTTCGGCCTGTCCCTTGTCCACCGACAGCAGCCCGCCACGAATGATCTCGGCCATGTAGGCGGCCTCGTTCAGCGCCAGACCAAGAACGGCGGCCGTCAAAGGCGTGATCAGGTCGTTGGTATTCCAGCTGGCGAAGCCGAGGGAAATGCGCGGAAACAGCGTCGAAAGGTTGTACCACAGGATCAATTGCACCAGCAGCGGCGTTCCGCGGAAGAACCAGATGAACAGGCCGGAGAGAAAGGATGCCAGCCTGTCGTTCGACATGCGCGCGATGGCGAGCAGCAGGCCGAGCACGATGCCCAGGATCATCGCCACGACCGTCAGGCCGAGCGTTACGGAAAGCCCCTGCATGACCGTCGGATCGAAGAAATACTGGGCGACCACGGGCCAGCCGAAATTCGGGTTGACCGCGACGATATAGGCGAAGCCGGCGGCGACGGCGACGGTGAATGCCCAGAGCGCCAGCCGGACGAGCGGGAATGGCCGGTGGGCTCGTTTGACGTCGCGCAGCGCGTCGTCGGGACGTCGCGGCAGCCCGGCCGCGTAGGCAGCGGTCGCGTCGGTCATGGCAGCCTCTACTGGCCCTGGTTGATGCCGGGCGCGTCGATCATGTTCTTCTCGAGGCCCCACTTCTTCATCACCGCGGCGTAGGTGCCGTTCTTCATCAGGATCTTGAAGGCGTCGAGCAGCACGCCGCCCAGCGGCGAACCCTTCTTGACGACGGCGCCTTGGTAGATGTCCTTGAAGCCGTTGGCCTGGCCGACCCCGGCGAGTTCCAGCTGGCCCTTCGCCTGCTCGACGAAATAGGTCAGCGGCGCCTGCGAGGAGAAGAATGCGTCGGAGCGTTTCGACCGGACGGCCAGTATCGAGCTCGGCTGGTCGGTGAAGGATTGCACCTCGACGGCCGGCTTGCCCCCCTCGGTGCATTTCTGCGCCTGCTGCTTGATGACCTTTTCGGCCGAGCCACCCGACATGACGGCGATGCGCTTGCCGCACGCGGTGTCGAGCGAGGTGATGCCTTGCGGGTTGCCCTTCTCGACGGCGAAGACGACGTATTCGCGCACCCAATCGATGAAGTCGTTGGATTTCTGCCGGTCGGGATAGTCGCCGACAGGCCCCATCGCGAACTGATAACGGCCGGCATTGATGCCGCTCAGCAAAGCCGGCAGGCCGGCGACCGAGGCATGATCGATCTCGACACCGAGCAGCTGGCCGATGGCGTCGGAAATGTCCCTGGTCGCCCCCGACAGTTCGGTGCCGGTGACGATCTCATAGGGCGGGAACGAGCCGTTGTTGACGGCTGTGATCTTTCCCGCCGTGCGGATCTCTTCCGGCAGCCGGGCCTGCAAATCCTCGTTCACCGATTGCTTCTGGATATCCTGGGCAAAGCTGGCCTGCGCCAGCATGGTGACGAGCGAGGCGAATATGAAGCTGATTGTCCTCATGGCATTCTCCTTCGTGTTCTTCGTTGTGCGTTGTCAGGCTGCGGTGGCCCGCGATCTGGCCTCGAAAGGAAACAAGGCTTCGGCGGAAATCGGTTCCGCCAGAATGCCCTGGGCATGGAGCTCGGTGACGAAATCCTCGATCATGCGCCGGTTGGCCGGCAGGCCGCTGGCGTTCCAGGAGGCAGGCAGGTCGCGCCCCGCATGAAGCAGCTCCTCGAGGATCCAGGGCGAGGTATCGGCATATTTTCGGCGCTTTGCCGTCCAGACGCGCTGGCTTTCGTCGATCAGCCTGGCGAGTTCCTGCGGCAGCCAGGGGTGCTCCCTGACCAGGGCGGCCTTGACGGCGACCAGATGCATGCCCGGGATATAACCGACGTCGGCGAAATAGGCGCGTTCGGCCGCGCGAAAATCGCGCAGCACTTGCCGGAAGCCGGAAGCCGGGCCGAAAAAGCCGTCCGGCATGAAGGGCGTGAAAACGGCATCGAGCTCGCCTTGCGCCAGCAACTCCATCATCGGGCGCTCGCCCGGTGCTGCTTCGATGCGCCCCGGCCTGCCGAATCCGTCGAGGCGGTCGGCGATCGGGTGCCCCGATGTCAGCCTGCCGGCGAACCAATAGGCATCCTCGACGCCGACGCCTACCCGGCGAAGCGCCGCGCGCGTCCATGTGTTACCGGAATCGCGCCAGCCGGTCACGCCGATGCGTTTGCCGGCAAGGTCGGAAAGCCGTTCCAGCGGGCTGGTCTCGACCGTTATGATGCAGCGATGGCGAAAGCCGCGCATGATGAAGCACGGTAATCCAACCACCGTATCGACGCCCGAAGCCATGGCCGACACATAACGGCTGAATGAGACCTCCGCCGCATCGTAGTTCGGATCGGTACCGAGGTCCGGAATGAGCGTGGCGACGCGATCAACCTTCACCGACAAGCGGCTCGAAGTGACGTCACCCAGCACCAAAGGGGTGAGATAGTCCCAATCGCGGGTGGCTACAGTGATGGAAACGGGCATCGGCATGAACTTCAACGCTATGTTTGACCGGCGATTGGTAAATGTTTAATTTTGGCCGATCAAATGTTATTATGTTATTGAACATTAGCTTTAATGGTCGCGGGTGCCGATGGATTTCGATGCAGGATGGTTCGCTGATCGCCTTGGCGACCGCACGATGCGCGGCATCGCGCGCGAGACCAGTGCGCTGATCAGAAGCGGCGCGCTGCCTGTCGGCGCAAAGCTTCCGCCGGTGCGCGATCTGGCCTATTTGCTTGGCGTCAGCCCGGCGACGGTCTCGCAGGCGTGGAGCGAGTTGCGGCGCTACAAGATCATCGGCGGCCGCGGACGCAACGGCACCTGGATCATGGGCAACCGCTTTGCCGCCCGGCCCGAGCGCCACATGAGCGGCGGCAATTACGGACAGGATATTCTGAACCTGGCGATCGCGGAGCCCGATGTGAGGCTCTTGCCGCCGCTCGACATCGCGCTGGCGCATGGTGCGCGCGCCGAAAAGCTCAACAGCTACGAGCGGGTGCGCATCCTGCCCGAGCTGGAGGCCGCAGTGCGCCCGTCATGGCCGTACGATCCCGGCGCGTTCCTGGCCACCAATGGCGGTTACAACGCCATCTACACCTTGCTGCATGCGCTGGTCCCGCCGGGGGCGCCGGTGGCCATCGAGAACCCGACGGCGCTTCGCCTGCTCGACATTCTCGAGGATCTCGACGTGCCGATCATCCCCGTGGATTGCGACAGCGACGGTCCCTTGCCGGATGCACTTGCCAACGCTCTGCGGCAGCGGCCCGTCGCGTTCCTGTTCCAGCCGCGCGTCCATTCGGTTACCGGCGCCTGCATGTCGTCGGCGCGGCTGGAAGTCATCGGCGACCTGCTCGCCGGCACCGACGTGCTGATTGTCGAAGATGACGGCGTCGGCGATATTGCCTCGGCGTCGCGCATTTCGCTTGGCCGGCGTTTTCCCGATCGCGTCATCCATATCCTGTCCTATTCCAAGACCCATGGCCCGGATCTGCGGCTCGCCGTGCTGTCCGGATCGGCGACGATCGTCGAGCAGATCCAGTCCTACCGCAGCTTCAGCTCGGGATGGACCAGCCGCATCCTGCAGGCAGCCACCGCCTGGCTGCTGCAAGACCCGGCCACGGCCGCCCTGGTGGAGCAGGCGAAGGAGGTATACCGCGGCCGTCGCGAACGGCTCGCCGGCGAACTGGCCAAACGCAATGTCGATATCGACGCCGGACACGGTCTCAGCGTCCTCATTCCGGTTGCTTCGGAACCTTACGCGATGGTCACGCTGGCCGCCCACGGCATCGCGGCCCATGCCGGGGCGAAGTTTTCGACCGGAAAGACCAGCGCCGTGCGCGTCGCGACCAGCATCCTGAGCGAGGAGTACCTCGAGCACGCCGCAAATTCCCTGGCGCTGGCAGCCGATCCGGCGCGGGAGGTTGTCTGAGGCAAGTCATCGCCGTTCTGACTGCTACTCCGCCGCCACGCCCTTCACCTCGAGATAGCTCTCCATCGAATCGTCCATCGCCTGCAGCCACGGCGTATGGTGCAAAGGCGCCATCGTTCCGGTCATCAGCGAGCGATAGGCATGGTCGCGGAAGCCCATAATGTCTTCCGCCTTGTGGTGCTCCCACTCCATGAAGGTCCGATTGACGGCCTCGACGTCGAAGCCCGGATAGTCGGTCTGCTCCATCAGCTCCCTGGTGTAGTCGCCCTGGAACCAGATCATCTGCTCGGCGTCTTCCAGCGTCTCCTCGCGTGCCCGCCATTTCCGGCCGTGCTCCGCCATCGCTTCGGCCGAGGGCAGCTCGATACGGCCCATGATGACGTCGCGGGCGAACCAGGCCTGCGCGTCGAACATGTTGAAGGTGTAGAACTGGTCCTGCATGCCGATATAGGACAGCTTCGGGTTTTTCTCCCAGACGACGCCCTCGTAGAGCCCGTCCGGCCACATACGGTTGGCGGTCTTCAGCTTCAAATCCTCGGTGAGGAACGGGAAGGAATGGAGGTAGCCGGTGCACAGGATGATGGCGTCGACGTCTTTGGTGCTGCCATCCTTGAAATGCGCGGTCTTGCCGACGACCTTCTGCAGCAGCGGCACTTCCTTCCAGTTCTCCGGCCATTTGAAGCCCATCGGCTTCGAGCGGTAGCTCGAGGTTATCGATTTGGCGCCGTATTTGTAGCATTGCGAGCCGATGTCCTCGGCCGAATAGGAGCGGCCGATGATCAAGATATCCTTGCCCTTGAATTCCATCGCGTCGCGGAAATCGTGGCTGTGCAGGATGCGACCATTGAAGGTCGAGAAGCCCTCGAAATAGGGAACGTTGGGCACGGAGAAATGCCCCGAAGCGACGACGACATTGTCGAACTCTTCCGAATAGGTGACGTCGTTGGTGCGGTCATGCGCGGTGACGGTGAATTTTTTCGTCGTGTCGGAGAAGGTGACCATGCGCACCGGGCTGTTGAAGCGCACCCATTGACGCACACCCGATTTTTCGACGCGGCCCTTGATGTAGTCCCACAGCACGGCACGGGGCGGATAGGAGCCGATCGGCCGGCCGAAATGCTCCTCGAACGTGTAGTCGGCGAATTCGAGGCATTCCTTCGGCCCGTTCGACCAGAGGTAACGGTACATCGAGCCATGCACCGGGTCGCCGTGCTCGTCGAGGCCGGTGCGCCAGGTGTAATTCCACAGGCCGCCCCAGTCGGACTGCTTTTCGAAGCAGACGATCTCGGGAATATCGGCGCCCTTGTCGGCGGCCGACTTGAAGGCCCGGAGCTGGGCCATGCCGGACGGCCCGGCTCCGATGACGGCAACACGATCTTTCATGCGGGCCTCCCAATCTCATTTCTCTAACGAAACAAATTTCACTGACAGGACAGTAATTGCCCCTTCGATGCTGTCAACAGGGCTTGTCGCGAAACCGCGCTTCGCCGAGCTGGATTTCTAAACGACGTGGAAGCTCGGGCGAAATCCGGTCATTGCGCAATTCGGCTTGTCGTGAGAGTTGCGCTTCTGTATCGGCACCGAATATGTTCACCGTGAGTGAAATGAATCGGCAAGGTCCGGGGTGGCGAAATGGCGAAAAAAGCATCCAGTCTGAAGCATGATGCCGGCGCCGTGGCGGGCAAAGCCAAACCCGCCGCGATCGAGCCGCGCAAGATACGCGTGCCGCTCACCCAGAACCCTCACGCCATTCGCGACACCCGCGAAAAAGTGCTTGAGGTCGCGATCGGCCGCGAGGTGCGGGCATTCCGCAAAAAGCTCGGCATCACCGTCGCCGATCTGGCTGCCGCCACCGACATTTCGCTCGGCATGCTGTCGAAGATCGAGAACGGCATCACCTCGCCATCGCTGACCACGTTGCAGGCGCTGTCGCGGGCGCTCGGCGTTCCGGTCACCGCCTTCTTCCGCCGTTTCGAGGAGGAGCGCAGTGCCGTCTTCGTCAAGGCCGGCGAAGGCCTCGACGTCGAACGCCGCGGCACGCGCGCCGGCCACCAGTACAATTTGCTCGGCCATATCGGCTCCAACACCAGCGGCGTCGTCGTCGAACCCTATCTGATCACGCTGACCGAGGATTCCGACGTGTTCCCGACCTTCCAGCACGAGGGCATGGAATTCCTCTATATGCTCGAAGGCGAAGTGGTTTACCGGCACGGCAGCAATCTCTATCCGATGAAGCCCGGCGACAGCCTGTTCTTCGACGCCGATGCGCCGCACGGACCGGAAGTGCTGAGCGTTCTGCCGATGCGCTATCTGTCGATCATCTGCTACCCGCAGAGCGCGGGGTGAGTTGGCCAATCTCCCCCCTCGTGGGGGAGATTAGCAGCTTCGCGGGCAGCTTTAATCCGGCCCAAAGCCTGGGCTTGTCGAGCTGCCATCATCCAATTTCGACAGCCATTCGACCAGCGTCGGCCGATAGCGCGTCAGGCCCTTGTAATTGGCGAGTTCGTCTGGCAGGTCGCGGATGACGCGGTGCAGGCGGCGTGCCCATTTCGGCTGCGTCACCAGTTCGTCCATCTTGATGAGGTAACAGCGGATCGGGAAGACGATCGCATTCGAGCGCGGCAGCCGCCAGAAACTCTGCAGTTCGACGCGCAGATGCACTTTTTCGCCAACGTTTTCCGGCGTCACCGTGGCGCGGTCCGGACCCCATTTGTGGTAATTTTCCGGGCTGGTGTCGAGGCGCGGATTGATGGTCATCGTCCAGTTCAGCCGGCGCGCCGGCTTACCCTGCTGTATGTTGGTGAGGAATTTCAGCGCCCGGACGAAGATCCCCTTCTCATGCGCCAGCGGCACCGGCGCGTGCCATTCGAAGAAGTTCATGCCGATGTCGAAATCGAGCGACCAGTCGGCCTGGGTGGTGACCATGCCGGCATCCATCCACAGATTGCCGTCGCGCTGGTCGAGAATGCAGAAATCGCCCTGGCTCTGGCGGGTGATATATTCCATCGGTCCATAGGGCAGCGTCGAGACGTCGCCGAAGGTGAAGCTGTCGTCGATGCCGAGCGGCCGGTTGATCCAGCGCCAGCGATCGCCGTCGCGGATCAGCGTGAAATGCTCGGGATAGCCCAGCGCCTGCTGCTCCATCAGGAGTTCGAGCAGATCCCAGCCGGCCAGCGTCATGTGCGGCAGCGACTGGCAGCGCAGCGGATCCTCGGTCAGCACCAAAGCGCGGTCCTGCATCTCGGCGACATAGTGCTCGTCGACGTCGATCAAATTCTCCAGCACGCTGCCCCTCGGCCCGACGACATGCGGCTCGATGTTGACCGCATACATGTAGCTGTCTTCATGGAACGGGAACGGGAACCGCCTGATGTGTTCGGGGCTGTTCCTGAAGGTGAAGTCGTCGCGGAACGTTTCCTTGCGAAAGGTGATGCCCAAGCTCGCCTCCTATCTTTCCAGCACCAGCGACCTGCCCTCGAAGCGCGAGACGCAAGGCATGATCTTGCAACCCGAACGGTGGTCTTCCTCGCTCAGCCAGTGGTCGTTGTGGATGAATTTGCCGTCATGCGAAATCACGTTGGTCTCGCATTGGCCGCAGACGCCGCCGCGGCACAGATAGGGCGGATCGACGCCGGCCGCCTCGATCGCCTCCAGCAGGCTCTGCTGCTCGTCGACACGGATCGTCTTGCCGCTGAGCGCCAGCGTCACGTCGAAGGGCGCGCCGGGCTGGGGTGCGGCGAAATGCTCGAAATGCACGGTCTCTGGCGGCCAGCCGAGGGCAGCGGCGCGTTCGCGCACCCAGCCGATCATGCCGGACGGCCCGCAGACATAGAGATGCGTGCCGAGCGGCTGCGACGACAACAGCCGGTCGAGATCGACGCGCTCGTCGCGGTCGTCGTGATAGAGCCTGACCCGGCGATCGTAGCGCTCTCTCAGCAGGTCCGCATAGGTGCCGAGCGAGGCGGTGCGGCAGGTGTAATGCAATTCGAAATTGCCGCCTTGCGCCGCCAGCTGCGCGGTCTGCGCCATAAACGGGGTGATGCCGATGCCACCGGCCAGCATCAGATGCTTCCTGGCCCGAAGATCGAGCGAGAACAGATTGACGGGGTAGCTCACCACCATCTCCGTGCCCGGCCTGACCTGCCTGTGCATGAACAGCGAGCCGCCGCGACCAGCATCGTCGCGGCGCACCGAGATGGTGTATTCGCGGGTGTCGAGCGGTGAGCCCATCAGCGAATAGGGATTGAGCCTGGTACGTTCGCCATCGCGCATCTCGACGACGACATGGGCGCCGCCGGAAAAGGTCGGCAAAAGCTGGCCGTCGCGCCTGCGGAAATGAAAGCGCGTCACCAACTCGTTGACCGGGACGACATCGCTGACGACGACATCGAGTTTGGTGGTGCCGGTGCTCATCGAAAGACCTCCTCGATCGGAGGAATTTCGCTGCGGTCCTCGGCGTTGATGCAGACGCCCTGGAAGGCGGCGAGGCGCCGCGAATAGTGGTCGCGCACCAGAAGCAGCAGGCCGCAATGCGAACAGGTTGCCGGCTGCGTCGTGACGTTCTCGGTGATGCCCTTGCAATGGACGCACTGCACGCGGCGCGCCAGCGAGCCGCGATGCTCGGTCTGGATCGAGGTGTGGTCGATGCCGGCTTCGAGCGCCGCCTGCATGGCCTGGCCGATCAGCCCTTCGGTGCCGGCAAGGTAGAGCCTGAGGCCCATATGGGCGTTGGCCAGCGTCTGCTTCAGCCGCGGCAGGGCACTGGCGAAGGAATGGCCGAGGTAGAGCTGCGCCGGCTTCAGTGCTTCGACCGCCTCGGCGTATTTACCGTCGCGGCCGGGAATGAAGATGATGTGGGCGCCGCCGAAGAAATCCGCCGGTGCCTTGGCAGCCAGATCGGTAATCGCCAGCGCTCCCTCTGCGTCCGCTACGAAAAGATGGTGCTTGCCGGGCTGTGGAGACAGGGTCCCATAGACCGGGCGGCTGATGATGCTTTTTGCTGCCATACCCGCAGTATGCCTCAGCCTTTCGCCGTGCGCTTGGTCTTCTTCGGGTCGTCGAACGGAAGCGGCTCGGCGGTTGCGCCGATGGCGCCGCTCCTGTTGCGGATCTCGAGCCGGGTGCCCTGGACCGCGCAGTCAACGTCGAGCCGGGCGATGGCCATCGATTTCCTGACCAGCGGCGAATACATGGCGCAGGTCACCACGCCGACCTTCTTGCCGTCGCGATAGACCGGTGCGCCCTCGTCGGCCGGCTCCCTGCCTTCGAGCAGCACACCGAATATCTTGAAGCGCTCCTTGCCCTTCAGGCGGTAGTGCTCCTCGGCACCGCGAAAGCCCGTCTTGCCCGGGCTGACGGTGAAGTCGAGACCAAGCTCCCACAGCGTGTCGCCGGGCCCCTCATTCTCGAACGGATATTTCTGCGAATTGTCGTAGGGGTAAAACAACAGGTAGCTCTCGACGCGCAGCATGTCGAGCGTGGTGAAGCGGCACGGGATGATGCCGGCGCTCTTGCCCTCGTCGAGGATCCTGTCCCAGATCGTTCCGGCGTCCTGGCCACGGCAGAAGATCTCGTAGCCGCGCTCGCCGGTGTAGCCGGTGCGCGAGATCATCACCGGAAAGCCGAACAACTGCGTCTGCATGTGGTGGAAATAGTTGAGGTCGCGAATGCCGGGCACATGCTTTGCCAGATAATCCACGGCTAGCGGCCCCTGCAGCGAAAGGTCGTGCAGATTGTCGTCGAAGCGCAGCGACACGTCGCGACCGACGGAAGCGCGCTGCAGCTCTTCATGGCCGGTGCCCGAGCCATGCACGACCATCCAGGAATTCGGGCCGGTGCGGTAGAGGATGCAGTCGTCGGTGAACTTGCCGGCCTCGTTGAGCATGCAGGCATAGGCCGACTTGCCGGGATAGATCTTTTCGACGTCGCGCGTCGTCGCCAGGTCGATCAGGTGCGAGGCGTGCGGCCCGGTGATGTGGACTTTCTTCAAGCCGGACACGTCCATCAGCCCGGCCTTGGTGCGGATGGCGATGTACTCTTCGTCGGCGTCCTTGTCGTAGGTCCAGGCGGTGCCCATGCCGCTCCAGTCCTCGAGCTTCGAGCCGAGCGCGCGATGGCGGTCCGCAAGCGCCGAAAATCTCCAGGATGCCGTCATCCGCTTGTCCTCCGTTTCGAAAAACGTTTGCTTCCCCTGCTCCCTGCACAGCGGCGGGAGCGTTGCCCGAATATTGATCGCAAACGCCGGGAGCCTGCAATACCCGCAAGCAAATAATTTCATTGTCAGGCAAAATTCGGCGGATCAAACAAACAGTTAACGTCGCGTAAAATCGTCTTGACAATTCCAGAATTCGGCCGGATTTTATGAAAAAAATTTCACTCTCTTGAAAGAGAGCAATGACCGGCCAGTCCGGACCGGCGTTGAAAAAGGGGAAAGCCGATGTCCGACCTGCAACAGCGCGTGGAAGCGTTGTACCGTTCCGACGTGCGTGGATCGATGCTCCTGATCGTCTGCCTGTGGGCGACGATCCTCTTTGTCCTGTTCATGACATGGCCATACATCCCCGATGCCGGCATCAAGCTCGTCGTCGCGGTCGCCGCGGCCGCCGTGCTGATCTTCAACACGGCCGCCATCCTGGCGATGGTCAATCACTACAAGGAAGACAAGGACTTCATCTACGGCCTCGACATCAAGAATGCCGACGCCTACCGCAACCGCAAGTCCTGAGGGGGGAGACGCATGGCCCGCTATACACCGCCCGAACAGAGCAAGGCCGGACAGGTTTTCGATATCGCCGTCGTCGTGGTCGCAATTTTCGTCGCGCTGTGGCTGCCGCTGAAACTAGGCCTGGCAGGGGCGGCAAAATCCATCGACGCGCTCGACGCCAAGACGTGGGAAGCGCTCGGCCAGAACCCGACCATGGCCTCGATCTGGGAAAAGCTCGGCTACACGCCGGAAACCGCGCACGACATCATCCAGAACCGGTTCCACTACATCATCGACTGGCCGACGCTGATCATCATGGCCGCGGTACTGATCGGCTATTTCATCTTTCTGTTCCGCGCATCGGACCGCGAATACCGCGACGTCATCGACGAAAAGTTCGGCGACAAATAGATAGGGAAGCATCGTCATGTGGGTGGCACTCTCTTACGCATGCTGGGGCATCTCGATCGTGCTCGCGCTGTGGATGCTCTACGACTGGTTCAAGATCGACACGACCTATTCCGAAGAGATGCTGACCTCGTCCAGGGAAGGCGAACTTGAAGCCGTGTCCGAAAAACACCGGATCTGAGTGGGGGATTGAACGATGACGATCGCGGCTGAACCAGCGGTGCAAGTGCAAGGCGACAGGGTTTCACTGCTCAGGGTGCTCGGCCCCGCCCATGTCTGGGCGCTCGGTGTCGGCATCGTTCTGGTCGGCGAATTCACCGGCTGGAATTTCGCGGCGGACAAGGGCGGCGCGCTGGCGGCGCTGATCGTCTGCTGGATCGTCGGACTGCTCTACACATCGGTCGCGATGATCGATTCCGAAGTCACCTCGACGGTTGCCGCCGCCGGCGGCCAATATGCGCAGGCCAAGCACATTGTCGGGCCGCTGATGGCCTTCAACGTCGCGCTTTTCCTGGTCTTTGCCTATACCATGCTCGAAGTGTCGGACGCGATCCTGCTCGGCGACACCATTGTCGCCAAGGCCGGCGTCGAGGGACTCAACCACAATTCCTTCATCGCCGTGACCATCGTGGTGCTGGCATGGCTGAACTATCGCGGCGTGCTGATGACGCTCAACGTAAACTTCGTCATCACCGCCATCGCCTATGTCTCGATCGTCATCCTGTTCTTCTCGGTCAGCCCGTGGACGCAAGGCGCCGTGCTGAAGCTGAACGAGCTGGTCACCCCCGGCAACGCCCTGCCCTATGGCTGGATCGGCGTCATCGCCGCCTTCCAGTTCGGCATCTGGTACTATCTCGGCATCGAGGGCACCACGCAGGCGGCCGAGGAAGTACGCTCGCCGGCGCGCTCGCTGCCTTACGGCACGATGGCCGGCATGATCACGCTTCTGATCGCGGCCGCCATGACCTGGTATGTCTGCGCCTCGCTGATGCCCTGGGAATATCTCGGCATCACCTATTATCCGCTGTGGGACGCAGGCAAACTGACCGGCAGTGCGCTGCTGGAGAACCTGTTGTTCATCGCGACGCTGCTTGCTGCACTTGCTTCCGCCAATGGCTGCATCAACGACGCCGCGCGCGCCTGGTTTTCGCTCGGCCGCGACCGCTATCTGCCGACCTGGTTCTCGGCGGTGCATCCGAAATACCGCACACCCTACCGCTCGATCCTGTTCCTGCTGCCGATCGCGCTCGCCTTCGCCTTCATCGCCGACCTCAACCAGGCGATCACCTTCTCGATCCTGTCGGGCGTGCTGCAATACACCTTCATGAGCATCAACATCATCATGTTCAGGAAGAAGTGGCCGCTCGGCTCGATCCGCCGCGGCTACACCCATCCCTTCCATCCGCTGCCGGCGATCGTCTTGTTCTGCCTTTGCGTGGTCACCTTCTTTGCGATCTTCCTCGGCTTCGGCTCGCAGCTGATCGCCATGGTCGCCTTCTACTTCCTGATTTCGCTGTGGTTCCACTTCTACCGCTACAAATTCGTGCGCCGCGGTGCCCAGTTCACCATGCCGTGGCCGAAACCACAGGGGTACTGACGGCGCGCCCGGTCTGGGCAGGCATTTGCGTGACGAGGTGCGTTAGGTGATCTCAGCATTGCTCGCCGGGGCGGTTGCCCTGGCTCTCGTCCTCCACATAACCTGGCTTGCGCGGGCCAGCCGCGCCAAGGCTTCGACCGGGCTTGCCGCCGACGAAGCCGACGTCCGCGCCGTCATCCCCGACGCGGCCAACGTCTCGGACGGCACCACCGGCGTCGTCACCTTCGCCGGCTCGTGGAACGGCCGGCGGGTGCAGGTGCGGACCATCGTCGACACGCTGGCGATAAGGAAGCTGCCGGCGCGCTGGCTGAGCGTTTCGATCACCGAAAAGGTCGTGATACCAGGCACTTTCGACATGATGATGCGGCCGGGATCGCCGACGACTTTTTCCAATTTCGATCATCTCGTCCATACACTGCCGAAGGCCGCCGGATTTCCAGCCGAGGCGGTGCTGCGGAGCGACCGCAAGGGCGTGCGCTTCCCCGAAGCCGTCATCGCCGACCACCTCGATATCTTTGCCGAGGAGCGCGCCAAGGAACTGCTGATCACACCAAACGGCGTGCGCATCGTCTGGCTGCTGGCCGAGGCCGAGCGGGCGCGCTACGGCGTATTCCGGCAAGCCGAATTCGGCACGGTCAGGCTCGATCCGGGGCTGATCGAGAGGCTGCTGTCGTCGGCTTCGGCGCTGCGCGATGCCATCAATCAAAGCGAACGGCAGGCGGCATGACCAGCCAGATCAGCACCTCCCCCGCACCACCGAGCCCCTATCTGGTTCTCGGCGCTGCGATCGTCTTGCCGGCGAGCGGGCATGTCGTGCTCGGCGTGCCGGTGCGCGGCCTGCAATTCCTGTTCTTCATGGTGGTCCTGGCCTGGGTCACCGCCAAGATCGCGCCGCCCGATGCCAGCTTCATCGGCCGCCATGCCGGCGGCGTCCTGATCTATGCCCTGTCGATGCTGGATGCCTACAAGATCGCCCGCATCCGCTATGCCAAATGGCTTCACAATGGCGGCCAGCGTAGCGATAGTGCGGCCGACGGCGCCTCAACCGATATATAACGACAGGAAAATTTTTTTCATACCAATTGAATTCCCGGGACTCATTCGATACATCTCGGAGGAACAAACTCGCGGAGCCTGACATGTGCGGAATCGTCGGACTGTTTTTGAAGGACAAGTCGCTCGAGCCCCAGCTTGGCGCGATGCTGTCGGAGATGCTGATCTCGCTCAGCGATCGCGGTCCCGACAGCGCCGGCATCGCCATCTATGGCGCGCCCTCCAGTGAAGCCAAGATCACCATCCAGTCGGCCAAGCCGGAGCGCGATTTCCGCGGCCTCGACGCCGAACTCGCCAAGGCAATCGGCGCGCCGGTGAGCATTGCTGCGAAGTCGACGCATGCCGTGGTCCGGACGATGCCTGCCAAGATCGAAGAAGCCCGCGAGGCGATCCAGACGCTGCGCCCCGACATCCGCATCATGGGCGCCGGCGACGTCGTCGAGATCTACAAGGAAGTCGGCTTGCCGGAAGCGGTCGTCGACCGTTTCGGCGTCCGCGAGATGACCGGCACGCACGGCATCGGCCATACCCGCATGGCGACCGAATCGGCGGTGACGACGATGGGCGCGCATCCGTTCTCGACCGGCGCCGACCAGTGCCTGGTGCATAATGGCTCACTGTCCAACCACAACAATGTCCGCCGCGAGCTGATCCGTGAAGGCATGACATTCGAGACCGAGAACGACACCGAGGTCGCCGCCGCCTATCTCTCCTCGCAGATGGCGCATGGCAAGAACCTCGGCGAGGCGCTGGAAGGCACGCTGAGCGATCTCGACGGCTTTTTCACCTTCGTCGTCGGCACCAAGAACGGTTTCGGCGTGGTGCGCGACCCCATCGCCTGCAAGCCCGCCGTGATGGCCGAAACCGACCAGTATGTCGCCTTCGGCTCGGAATATCGTGCGCTCACCAAACTGCCCGGCATAGACAGTGCGAAAGTCTGGGAACCCGAGCCCGCAACCGTCTATTTCTGGGAGCATTGAGCTGATGCCGGCAATCAACCTCTCCAAGGCGGCGCGTGAGCCGGGCCAGGCATCGCGGGTCTTCGACCTGGCCGAAATGTCGCTGCGCGAGCTCAACCAGGCGCTGCACGATCTGGCGCCCGGTTCGAACGAGACCGCCTGGGAGGTGCTCCACCCGCGAGGCAGCCATTCGGTCGCCGTCGGCCTCGACCAGCCGGTCGCCATCGATGTGCGCGGCAGCGTCGGCTATTATTGCGGCGGCATGAACGACGGCGGCACCATCACCGTGCATGGCTCGGCCGGGCCCGGCGTCGGCGAAAACATGATGTCCGGCCAGATCGTCGTCAAAGGCGATGCCAGCCAGTATGCCGGCGCCACCGGCCGCGGCGGGCTGCTGGTCATCGAAGGCAACGCGTCATCGCGTTGCGGCATTTCGATGAAAGGCATCGACATCGTCGTCCATGGCAATATCGGCCACATGTCGGCCTTCATGGCGCAGTCCGGCAATCTGGTGGTGCTGGGCGATGCCGGCGATGCGCTCGGCGATTCCATCTACGAGGCGCGGCTTTTCGTGCGCGGCAAGGTCGAAAGCCTCGGCGCCGACTGTATCGCCAAGGAGATGCGGCCCGAGCATCTCGAATTGCTGCAAGGCTTACTCGACCGCGCCGGCGTGACCGGCGTCAAGGCGGCGGAGTTCAAGCGTTATGGCTCGGCTCGTACCCTCTACAATTTCAATATCGACAACGCCGACGCGTATTGAGGCTCAATGACCTATCGCAACCCGCCGACGACGCCGCGCAAATCCGCGACCTTCGACGACTACACGCTTTCCGAGATCCGCCGCGCCGCGGCGACCGGCATCTATGACATCCGCGGCGCCGGCGCCAAGCGCAAGCTGCCGCATTTCGACGACCTTCTGTTCCTCGGTGCTTCGATCTCGCGCTATCCGCTCGAAGGCTATCGCGAGCGCTGCGACACCAGCGTCGTGCTCGGCTCGCGCTACGCGAAAAAACCGATCGAATTGAAAATCCCGATCACTATTGCCGGCATGAGCTTCGGCTCGCTGTCCGGCCCGGCCAAGGAAGCGCTCGGCCGTGGCGCGACGCTGTCCGGCACCTCGACGACCACCGGCGACGGCGGCATGACCGAGGAAGAGCGCGGCCATTCGAAGACGCTGGTCTACCAGTATCTGCCGTCGCGCTACGGCATGAACCCGCGCGATCTGCGCCGTGCCGACGCGATCGAGGTTGTCGTCGGCCAGGGCGCCAAGCCAGGCGGCGGCGGCATGCTGCTCGGCCAGAAGATCTCCGACCGCGTCGCGGAAATGCGCACGCTGCCGATAGGCATCGACCAGCGCTCGGCCTCGCGCCACCCCGACTGGACCGGGCCGGACGATCTCGAGATCAAGATCCTGGAACTGCGCGAAATCACCGACTGGGAAAAGCCGATCTACGTCAAGGTCGGCGGCGCCCGGCCCTATTACGACACCGCGCTTGCGGTGAAGGCAGGCGCCGACGTCGTCGTCGTCGACGGCATGCAGGGCGGCACCGCGGCAACCCAGGAAGTGTTCATCGAGAACGTCGGCCAGCCGACGCTTGCCTGCATCAGGCCGGCGGTGCAGGCGCTGCAGGACCTCGGCATGCACCGCAAGGTGCAGCTGATCGTCTCGGGCGGCATACGCAACGGCGCCGACGTCGCCAAGGCGCTGGCGCTCGGCGTCGACGCGGTGTCGATCGGCACGGCAGCGCTTGTCGCGCTCGGTGACAATGATCCGCGCTGGGAGGCGGAATACAACGAGCTCGGCACCACCGCCGGCGCCTATGACGACTGGCATGAGGGACGCGACCCGGCCGGCATCACCACGCAGGATCCCGAGCTAATGAAACGGGTCGATCCGATTGCGGCCGGACGACGGCTGGCGAATTATCTTAAGGTGATGACACTTGAGGCTCAGACGATCGCCCGCGCCTGCGGCAAGAACAGCCTGCACAATCTCGAGCCCGAGGATCTTGTGGCCTTGACGATCGAAGCCGCAGCCATGGCCGGCGTGCCGCTGGCCGGCACCAATTGGATACCGGGCAAGAACGGCTTCTAAAACAACCAAATGCCAGTAAGCGAGGAACTATAATGGGGAACGATCTCGCCGCCTTCGCCAAGGAAAAGGGCGTCAAATATTTCATGATATCCTACACCGACCTGTTCGGTGGGCAACGCGCCAAGCTGGTGCCGGCGCAGGCGATCGCCGACATGCAGCGGGACGGTGCCGGCTTTGCCGGCTTTGCCACCTGGCTCGACCTGACGCCGGCGCATCCCGACATGCTGGCGGTGCCAGATCCGGCCTCGGTGATCCAGTTGCCTTGGAAGCCGGAGGTCGCCTGGGTCGCCGCCAACTGCATCATGGACGACAAATCGGTCGAGCAGGCGCCGCGCAACACGCTGAAGCGGTTGATCGCCGAGGCCGCTGGCGACGGCATGCACATCAAGACCGGCGTCGAGGCCGAATTCTTCCTGATCTCGCCGGATGGCAAGACGATTTCCGACGAATATGACACGGCGTCGAAGCCCTGCTACGACCAGCAGGCGGTGATGCGCCGCTACGACGTGATCGCCGAGATCTGCGACCACATGCTGGCGCTCGGCTGGGGCGCCTACCAGAACGACCACGAGGACGCCAACGGCCAGTTCGAGATGAACTGGGCCTTCGACGATGCGCTGGCGACCGCCGACAAGCATTCCTTCTTCAAATTCATGGTGAAATCGGTCGCCGAAAAGCACGGCCTGCGCGCAACCTTCATGCCTAAACCCTTCCAGGGCCTGACCGGCAATGGCTGCCATGCCCATATCTCGGTGTGGGACAGGGACGGCAAGACCAATGTCTTTGCCGACAATGCGATGGAGCTCGGCCTGTCGGCAAAGGGCCGGAACTTCCTCGGCGGCATCATGAAACATGCTTCCGCCCTTGCCGCGATCACCAACCCGACGGTCAATTCCTACAAGCGCATCAACGCACCGCGCACCATCTCCGGCGCCACCTGGGCGCCGAACACCGTGACCTGGACCGGCAACAACCGCACCCACATGGTGCGCGTGCCTGGGCCAGGCCGGTTCGAGCTGCGCCTGCCGGACGGCGCGGCAAACCCCTATCTGCTGCAGGCCGTCATCATCGCCGCCGGCCTTGACGGTGTCCGCTCGAAGGCCGACCCCGGCAGGCGCTACGATATCGACATGTACCAGTTCGGCCATACGGTGGAGGGCGCGCCGAAGCTGCCGCTCAACCTGCTCGACGCGTTGCGCGAGTTCGACAACGACAAATCGCTCAAGGCGGCGCTGGGTGAGGAATTCTCGTCGGCCTATCTAAAGCTCAAGCAGCAGGAATGGAATTCCTATGCTTCCCACTTCACCCAGTGGGAGCGCGACCACACGCTCGACATCTGATCCGGATTGTTGCACGCCCGGCGCGAAACAGGTTCATGAAATACTCGATCTTCTCCCTCGCCCGGGCGGCATTTTCCGGCCATAAGAACTGGCAGCGCACCTGGCGCGACGCCACCCCGAAGAGCCACTACGACGTGGTGGTCATCGGCGGCGGCGGCCATGGCCTGGCGACGGCATGGTTCCTCGCCAGCGAATACGGCATCAGAAATGTCGCCGTGCTGGAAAAAGGCTGGATCGGCTCCGGCAATGCCGGCCGCAACACCACCATCATCCGCTCCAACTACGGGCTGCCCGGCAATACAGGCTTCTACGAGCTTTCGATGAAGCTCTGGGAGCGCATGGAGCAGGACCTCAATTACAACACCATGGTCAGCCAGCGCGGCGTCATCAACCTCTACCACTCCGACGCGCAGCGCGACGCCTATGCGCGGCGCGGCAACACCATGCGCATCAACGGCATCGATGCCGAACTGCTCGACCTCGCCGCGGTCAGGAAGATGATGCCGTTCCTGAACTTCGACAATGCGCGCTTTCCGGTGCAGGGCGGGCTTTTGCAGCGACGCGGCGGCACGGCACGGCACGACGCCGTGGTCTGGGGCTATGCGCATGCGGCGAGCGCGCTCGGCGTCGACATCATCCAGAATTGCGAGGTGATCGGCTTTGTTCGCGACGGCAGCGGCAAGGTGACCGGCGTCGAGACATCGCGCGGCAGGATCGGTGCCGCCAAGGTCGGCATGGCGGTCGCCGGCTCCTCGTCGCGCGTCGCGGCGATGGCCGGCATGCGGCTGCCGATCGAAAGCCATGTGCTGCAGGCCTTCGTCTCCGAGGCGATCAAGCCGCTGATCCCCAATGTCATGACCTTCGGCGCCGGCCATTTCTACGTCAGCCAATCCGACAAGGGCGGGCTGGTCTTCGGCGGCGATATAGACGGCTACAATTCCTACGCCCAGCGCGGCAATCTGCCTGTCATGGAAGATGTCTGCGAAGGCGGCATGGCGCTGATGCCGATGATCGGCCGGATACGGCTTCTGCGTCAGTGGGGCGGCATCATGGACATGTCGATGGATGGCTCGCCGATCATCGACAAGACACCGGTCGACGGGCTCTATCTCAACGCCGGCTGGTGCTATGGCGGATTCAAGGCGACGCCCGGCTCCGGCCTGGTTTTTGCCCATCTGCTGGCGCGCGACGAGCCGCACAAGGAGGCTGCCCGCTTCCGCCTCGACCGCTTTCGGCGAGGTGCCATGATCGACGAAAAGGGCCAGGGCGCCCAACCGAACCTGCATTGAAGGCTGGCTGAAGAAGCATGCGCATTGTCTGTCCCTTCTGCGGCGAACGCGAACTCGGCGAGTTCACCTATCTCGGCGACGCCAAGCCGGCGCGCCCGGCAGCCGGCGCCTCCGAAGACGAGGTGTTCGACTACGTCTATCTGCGCGACAACATCGCCGGGCCGATGAGCGAATACTGGTACCATGGCGGCGGCTGCCGGGCCTGGCTCAAGGTCGCCCGCAACACGCTTACGCATGAGATTTCCTCCGTCGAGCCGGCGGCCGGCGTTGGTGCGAAGCAGGCTGCAAGATGAATTCTGTCCAGGTCAGCGCTCATCAGGCCACAGCGACGGAAGGCGGGCGATCGTGACCTCCAGCCAGCCCTATCGTCTCGTATCAGGCGGTCTCATCGATCGCGCCGCGCCACTGGGCTTCCGCTTCGACGGCAAGAGCTTTGCCGGCTTCCAAGGCGACACGCTGGCCTCGGCGCTGATCGCCAATGGCGTCAAGCTGGTCGGCCGCTCGTTCAAATACCATCGGCCGCGCGGCATCCTGACCGCTGGTTCGGAGGAGCCCAACGCGCTGGTCGAACTGCGCAGCGGAGCGCGACGCGAGCCCAACACTAGGGCGACCACGGCCGAGCTTTATGACGGTCTGGAAGCGGCCAGCCAGAACCGCTGGCCGTCGCTGCGCCATGATCTGATGGCGGTCAACCAGCTGTTTGCGCCGATCTTCGTCGCCGGCTTTTACTACAAGACCTTCATGTGGCCGGCGAAATTCTGGGAAGCGGTCTACGAGCCGGCGATCCGCCGCGCCGCCGGCCTCGGTCGCGCTGCAGGCGTCGCCGATCCCGACCATTACGACAAGGCGTGGGCGCATTGCGACGTGCTGATCGCCGGGTCCGGCCCGGCCGGGCTGGCTGCGGCACTGGCGGCCGGGCGCGGCGGCGCCCGCGTCATCCTGTGCGAGGAAGATTTCGCGCTTGGCGGCCGCCTGCTTGCCGACGGCGGCACGATCGACGGCACGCCGGCGGCCGAATGGATTACGCGCACGCTGGCCGAACTCGCCGCACTGCCCGATGTCCGCATCATGACCCGCACGACATTGTTCGGCGTCTATGATGGCGGCACCTATGGCGCCATCGAGCGGGTCAACGACCACCTGCACTCGCCGCCCGAGCACCAGGTGCGCCAGCGGCTGTGGCGGATCGTGGCCAAGCGCTGCGTCGTCGCCGCCGGCGCCATCGAGCGGCCGATCGTCTTTGCCGGCAACGACACGCCCGGCGTGATGATGGCTTCGGCAATGCGGACCTATGTCGCGCGCTACGCGGTTACCCCTGCAAAGAGGATCGCGCTGTTCACCAATAATGAGGATGGCTGGCGCACGGTCGAGACCGCGCTTGGCGCCGGATTGCAGATCGCAGCGGTCGTCGATGCACGCCCGGACGTATCCGCCGAACGTCGCGCGCTTGCCGCCAAAGGCGGCTTTGCCGTGCTCAACGGTTTCGTCAGTGGGGTCGAGGGCGGCAAGGACGGGGTCCGGAAAATCGCGGTATCGCTCACCGGTGGGGCGCGCGCCGAGGTCGAGGCCGACGGGCTAGCCGTCTCGGGCGGCTGGAATCCGGCGGTCGGGCTGACCTCCTATCATCGCGGCCGGCCGAAATGGCAGGACGATATCGCAGCCTTCGTGCCGGACGGCGCGCCGCCCGGCATGGTGGCCGCCGGCGCCGCCAACGGCGCCTTCGGCCTAGGCGACTGCCTGCGCCAGGGCTTTGCCGCCGGATCCGCAGCAGCACAAAGCGCCGGCCGCGGCGGCAATGCCGGCACGCCGCCGGTCGCCGACGAAGAAGCCTTTTCGCTGACCCCGCTCTGGCACGTCGCCGGCAAGGGCAAGGCCTTTGTCGACTACCAGCACGATGTCACCGCGTCCGACATCGAACTGGCGCAGCGCGAAGGTTTTGAATCGGTCGAGCATCTCAAGCGCTACACGACGCTCGGCATGGCCACCGACCAGGGCAAGACCTCGAATGTCGCCGGCCTCGCCATCATGGCTGCGTTGTCAGGCAAGTCCATTCCCGAGACCGGCACGACGATCTACCGCCCGCCCTATGTGCCGGTCGCCATCGGCGCCTTCGCCGGCCATCATCGCGACGAAAACTTCCACGCGACACGACTGACGCCGTCGCATCACTGGGCAGCCGAACAGGGCGCGGTGTTCGTCGACACCGGCCTGTGGAAGCGGGCGCAATGGTATCCGCGCGCCGGCGAAAAGGACTGGCTGGAATCGGTGACGCGCGAGGTCAAGGCGGTGCGCTCAGGCGTCGGCTTCTGCGACGTCTCGACGCTCGGCAAGATCGACGTGCACGGCCCGGATGCCGGCGCCTTTCTCGACCGCGTCTACATCAACACCTTCTCCAGTCTCGCCGTCGGCAAAGCCCGCTACGGGCTGATGCTGCGCGAGGACGGCATCGTCTATGACGACGGCACGACGTCGCGGCTCGCCGAGGACCACTATTTCCTGACCACCACCACCGCCAAGGCCGGGCTGGTGATGCAGCATCTCGAATTCTGCCGGCAGGTGCTATTCCCGGAATTCGACGTGCAGTTGACCTCGGTCTCCGACCAGTGGGCGCAATTCTCGATCGCCGGGCCGAGCGCGCGGGAGTTGCTGAAACAGGTCGTTGATGAATCCGAGGATTTGTCGAACGAAGGTTTCCCGTTCATGGGGGCGCGCGAAGTCGCGTTGCGCGGTGGCATCAGAGCGCGGCTGTTCCGCATCTCCTTCTCCGGCGAAATGGCGTTCGAGATTTCGGTTCCCGCCCGCTATGGCGACGCGCTGGTGCGCAATTTGATGCTGGCCGGCAAGCCATTCGGGGTTACGCCCTACGGCACCGAGGCGCTCGGCGTCATGCGCATCGAAAAGGGCCATGTCGCCGGACCGGAGTTGAACGGCACGACGACCGCCGCCGACCTCGGCCTCGGCAAGATGATGTCGACCAAGAAAGACTTCATCGGCCGCGTCATGGCCGGGCGCGAGGCGCTGGTCGCGCCGGACCGCCAGGTCGTCGTCGGCATCAAGCCGGTCGACAAGACGCGCCGCCTGCGTTCCGGCGCGCATATTATCCCGAAGGGCGAGACGCCCGGTCCCGACAATGACCAGGGCTATGTCACCTCGGTCTGCTTTTCGCCGATGCTCGACCAGTGGATCGGGCTTGGGCTGGTCGAGCGCGGCCGCGAGCGCATCGGCGAGATCGTCCATGCGCACGATCCGCTGCGTGGCGAAGATTACGATGTCGAGCTCTGCAGTCCTGTCTTCTACGATCCGGATGGAGGGCGCCAGCGTGGCTGAGTTTTCCTGGATTGCCCGCAGTCCGCTGGAGAAAGCGCTTGTTGTCGGCGGCTACGGCGCGCGCGGCACGGCGGCCGGCGTATCGCTCACCGAGATCCGCAATTTCGACCTGATCCAGGTGATGGCGCGGCGCGGCAAGGCGGCAGAACTGGCGAAGGCTGCCGAAACCCGCTTCGGCGTTGCCGCCCCGAATGCGCCCAACACGGTCCGAGTTCCCGACGCCACGCTGATCTGGTCGGGACCGGATCAGTTCCTCGTCTTGTCGAAGGGCGGCATTCACGCGATGGAGAAGCTGAGCCAGGCGTTCTCGCAGTCCGCCTCGCTTTCCGATCAGTCGCATGAGCGCGCCTTGATCAGCGTCTCGGGAGCCAAGGCGCGCTCGATGTTGGCGAAATTGTTGTCACTAGACCTGCACCCGGCGGCGTTCCCGGCCGGCACCGCTGCGGCGACCGCGGTCGATCACACCAGTATCAATCTCTGGCGTGGCAATGACCGGCCGGATGGGCAGGCGGTGTTCAATCTTCTGGTGTTCGCGACATTCGCGGAAAGCCTGTGGCACACGATGCTCGACGCTGCCGCCGAGCATGGCGTCGAGATCAGCCACAGCGAGGGGTTGGCATAGCCTTGGCGGGCCTTCCTTTTCCCCTTGTGGGAGAAGGTGGATCGGCGCGCAGCGCCGAGACGGATGAGGGGCGTTCCAGCGGAGTGAGAGGCTGGCGTTCCCTGGAACACCCCTCATCCGTCGCCTTCGGCGACACCTTCTCCCACAAGGGGAGAAGGAAGAGGCGCGCGCTCCACCTTCACCTTGCCAACTCCGGCTCTTCTGCCCTATTCTTCCCGCTAAAATAATTTCACACACAGGCAAACTTGTTTCTCGAAACCAGGGTTGAGATGAGCCAGTCGCCCTACCCCGCCGTCGTCGCCGGACCGCCGCGGCCGAGCCTGATCCTGCGGCCAGGCCAGATCGCGCTGCCGGCCGGGATGGAGCGCTACACCGTCCACGGCAACGGCGCGGTGCTAATCGAGGTCGAGGCCGGCGATACGATCAGCGTGCGCAATGTCGAGGGCGGGCAGGCTTGCGAGCTGCTGGCATGGGACAGCAGCGGCGCGACCGATCCCGGCATTCTCGGAGAGCAATCGAACAGCAATGCCGCCGGCATCAAGGCGATGCTGGCCGAGGGCGACGATAGCCTCGCTTCCTTGCGCCGAGGCCTCGAGCGGCGCGAGGTGCAGCTCGATCAGGCAAAGGGGGTTCGCGTTTTCGGCGGCGCCACCCCTGCCGGTACCGAACAGGCTTTTACGGTCGCCCGCGACGGTTCGATGCTGATTGCCGCGCCCGGCGGGCCGATGCTGGTCGACGGCCACGATACCGCGACGCCGCTTAGCGTCATCGTCCGGCGCGCCACCATCCGCCCGGCGGCGAAATCCAGGCTTGCCGACCCGCTGGCCGATCCCGTGCTCGACCTGCGCGTCCATTCGGCGACGGCGGAGGCCTACTTCGTCAAGGCGGGCGACTATCTGCAGATCATCGATGTCGACGGGCGCCAATGCACGGATTTCCAGTGCTTTTCGGCGCGCAAGCTGGACAAGGGCCGCGATCATCCGCTCGACGTGACGACGACGCGCACGCTGATGGGTTCGAGCTATCCGATGCCCGGCCTGCATTCGAAATACTACGACCAGGACATGGAGCCGCTGGTCGAGGTGGTGCAGGACACTTGCGGCCGGCACGATGCGTTCGCGCTCGCCTGCGCCGCCAAATATTACGACGACATCGGCTATCCCGGCCATCCCAACTGCTCGGAGAATTTCAACCGCGCGCTGGCCGACAAGGGCGTCACGCCCCGCGCCGGCTGGATGGCGATCAACTTCTTCTTCAACACGGCGATCGACGCGCAGGGCGTCGTGGTTTCGGACGAGCCGTGGTCGCGGCCGGGCGACTATGTGCTGCTGCGCGCCTTGACCGACATCGTCTGTGTCTCGTCCGCCTGCCCCGACGACACCACGCCGGCCAATGGCTGGAACCTGACCGACATCCATGTGCGAACCTATTCCGGCCAGCACAAATTCTCGCGAGCAATCGCCAGACGCATGACGCCCGATTCGGAACCGAAAATGACCCGCGAGACCGCCTTTCATTCGAGCTTTGCCAAGCACACCCGCAACTTCGTCGAGTACAAGGGTTATTGGCTGGCCAATTCCTTCGCCAGGCAAGGCGCGATCGACGAATACTGGGCCTGCCGGCAGGACGCCGTGATCATGGACCTGTCGCCGCTGCGCAAGTTCGAGGTCACCGGGCCGGATTCCGAAGCGCTGCTGCAATATACCCTGACCCGCGACATCAAGAAGCTCGGCGTCGGTCAGGTGGTCTACTCCGCCATGTGCTACGAGCACGGCGGCATGATCGACGACGGCACGCTGCTTCGGCTTGGCAAGGATAATTTCCGCTGGGTTGGCGGCGACGATCTATCCGGCGAATGGCTGCGGGAAACAGCGCAAAAACTCGGCCTCACCGTGCTGGTGCGCTCGTCGACCGACCAGATGCACAATGTCGCCGTGCAGGGACCGAAAAGCCGCGACATCCTGCGGCAGATCGTCTGGACCTCGCCGCTGCAGCCGTCGATCGACGAGCTTGAATGGTTCCGTTTCGCGGTCGCCCGCATCGGCGGCGGCAATGGCATTCCCGTCATTGTCTCGCGCACCGGCTACACCGGCGAGCTCGGCTACGAGATCTGGTGCCACCCGCGCGACGCCGACAAGGTCTTCGACGCGATCTGGCAGGCCGGCCAGCCGCACGGCCTGAAGCCGATGGGGCTGCAGGCGCTCGATATGGTGCGCATCGAGGCCGGGCTGATCTTTGCCGGTTACGAATTTTCCGACCAGACAGATCCGTTCGAGGCCGGCATCGGCTTCACCGTACCGCTGAAGACCAAGAGCGACGATTTCATCGGCCGCGAGGCGCTGATCCGGCGCAAGGAAAATCCGCAGAGGAAGCTGGTCGGCCTCGACATCGACGCCAATGTCGCCGTCGGCCACGGCGATTGCGTGCATGTCGGCCGCGCCCAGATCGGCGTGGTCACCTCCGGCATGCGCTCGCCGCTGCTAAGCAAGACCATCGCGCTGGCCAGGCTCGACGTCGCGCATTCGGCGGTCGGCACCGAGGTCGAGATCGGCAAGCTCGACGGCCACAGCAAGCGGCTGCCGGCGCGCGTCGTCGCCTTTGCCCATTATGACCCGCAAAAGACCAGGCCGCGCTCCTGATCGATGCTGTCTGGTTCTTCCCTTCTCCCGTTGCTGTCGTGGGAGAAGGAAGACCGCACCCGTTGGCAGCGCCAACGAAGCTCGACTGTTCCACAAACGCAATGTGCACAGCGTCACAAAGCGCTTGACGTGAAAGCGCGTTGGGTCAATCTTCACTGCTAAGAAAAAAATACTACTGAGCGGAAAACGCCTGGGGCCGTTCAACGTGAGCGTCGATGACGCCTCGCGAGACTGTGGCTGTTGCCGATGGGAACATCAAAAATGGGGAATCCACGTAAATGAGCACGATAGTCACCACCTTGGTGCCGCCTGCCGAAGGGCAGCTGCACCGGAACATCGATTGGCGCGGCGCCTTCTGGGTCGCGAGCGGCGTTCCGGCCCTTGTCCTGTTTTCGATCGGCGGCATCGCCGGCACTACCGGAACGCTGGCCTTCCTGATCTGGACCGTATCCATGGTCATGGGCTTCCTGCAGTCCTTCACCTATGCGGAAATCGCCGGGCTGTTCCCGAATAAATCCGGCGGCGCCTCGATCTATGGCGCCACCGCATGGCTGCGCTATTCGAAATTCATCGCGCCGCTTTCGGTGTGGTGCAACTGGTTCGCCTGGTCGCCGGTGCTGTCGCTCGGCTGCTCGATCGCCGCAGCCTACATCCTCAACGCACTGGCGCCGGTGCCGCTGTTCACCGACACTTCGCCGGAAGTCGCCGCCTATATTGCGGCCCATGCCGGAACCAGCGCCGCTGACGCCATCACCGCGGTCACCGCGGCGGCGACGCCGGCGATCCGCAGCTGGACGCTCTACGGTCACACGCTTGGTCCGGTTTCCTTTACTTTCAACGCCACCTTTTTCATCGGCGCGGTACTGATGCTGATCATCTTCTCGATCCAGCACCGCGGCATCCTGGGCACGGCCAACGTGCAGAAATATATCGGCCTGCTGGTCATCATCCCGATGCTGATCGTCGGCGTGGTGCCGATCGTCACCGGCCAGATCGATTGGGCAAATTTCTCGCCGCTGGTGCCGCTCGCGGCAGCCTATGCGCCGGAGCCCGGCGCATGGAACATCGCCGGCTGGACGCTGGTGCTCGGCGGCATGTTCATCGCGGCATGGTCGACCTACGGTTTCGAGACCGCCGTCTGCTACACCTCCGAATTCAAGAACCCCGGCACCGATACCTTCAAGGCGATCTTCTACTCCGGCCTGTTGTGCATGCTGCTGTTCATCCTGGTGCCATTCACCTTTCAGGGCGTGCTCGGCTTGAACGGCATGCTGGCGACGCCGATCGTCGACGGCTCCGGCGTTGCCGATGCGCTGGCCGGCATGGTCGGCGGCGGACAGCTGATCCACAGCCTGCTGGTCATGCTGATGATCCTGGCGCTGGTGCTCTGCATCATGACGGCGATGGCCGGCTCTTCGCGCACGCTCTACCAAGGTTCGGTCGACGGCTGGCTGCCGCGCTACCTCAGCCATGTCAACGAGCATGGCGCACCGACGCGGGCGATGTGGACCGACCTGGTCTTCAACCTGATCGTGCTGGCCATCGCCTCGGCCGACGCGACAAGCTTCTTCTTCATCCTCGCGGTGTCGAATTGCGGCTATATCATCTTCAACTTCCTCAATCTCAATGCCGGCTGGATCCACCGCATCGACAATGGCCACATCGCGCGGCCCTGGAAGGCCCCGAGCTGGCTGCTCGGCCTCGGCGCGATCTTTGCCTACGTCAACGCTGTCTTCATGGGCGCCGGAGCCAAGGTCTGGAACCCGATGGCATTGTGGGCCGGGCTGATCACGGCAGCCTTGATCATCCCGGTGTTCTGTTTCCGGCATTACATCCAGGACAAGGGCAAATTCCCCGACCACATGCTGGCCGATCTCGGCATGAACTCGTCCGACCTTACAGTGCGAAAGGCCGGGATGCTGCCCTATCTGACGCTGATCGCCGGCGTCGCGGTGATGCTGCTCGCCAACTGGCTGTTCGTCATCTGAGGGATCGGGCGCGCGATGCGCCCGGTCCCTGCTTTTGTTCTTGCTTTGTGCCGGCAGCTATGCTACTAAACTGACTATGGTGCTGATTCGCCCCGAGACCCGCCGCTGAGGCGGGTTTTTCGTTTTAGGCCCGGCGCCAGGCTCAATCGATCTTGATGAACACGCCCTTGGTGTTGAGATATTCGTCAAGGTGTTCGGCGCCGCCCTCGCGGCCGTAGCCGCTCATTTTGTAGCCGCCGAAGGGCACGGCCGGATCGATGGCGTGATAGGTGTTGACCCAGACCGAGCCAGCGCGGATCTTGCGCGACAGCTGGTGGGCGGTAGCGAGATTTTGGGTGAAGACCCCTGCAGCAAGGCCGTAAGGCGTGTTGTTGGCCCGCTCGACCGCCTCGTCCAGAGCATCGAACGGCAATGCCGAAATCACCGGCCCGAAGATCTCCTCGCGGGCGATCTTCATGTCGTCCGAGACTCCGGCAAAGACAGTCGGCGCGACGAAATTGCCGGCGGCAAGCGCGCCTTCCACAAGCCGGGTGCCTCCGGTGACGAGTTTCGCCCCTTCCGCGGTGCCAGCCTCGAGGTAACCAGTGACCCGTTGCAACTGCTTTTCGGAGACGAGCGGACCGATCTCGGTCGCCGGGTTGATGCCGTCGCCGACCCTGAGACCCTTGGCATATGCCGCCAGCCGCTCGACGAACTCGTCATGGACGGCGCGTTCGACGAAAAGGCGCGAGCCGGCGATGCAGATCTGGCCGGAATTGGCGAACACCGACATCGCCGCCACCGGCACCGCTTTGTCGAGATCGGCATCTGCGCAGACGATGACCGGGGACTTGCCGCCGAGCTCCAGCGAGACGCGCTTGAGGTTGCCGGCCGAGGCGCGCACGATCGACTGGCCGGTTGCCGTCGAGCCGGTGAAGACGATCTTGTCGACGCCCATGTGCTCGGCGAGTGCCGCGCCTGCCTCGTCGCCGGTGCCGGTGACGATGTTGACGACGCCTTCCGGAACGCCGGCTTCGTTCATGATGTCAGCGATCAAAAGCGGCGTCAGCGGCGCCTCTTCCGATGGTTTCAGCACGATGGTGCAGCCGGTCGCCAGCGCCGGGCCGATCTTCCAGATCGACGCCGCCGTTGGCGCGTTCCAGGGAATGATGGCGCCGACGACGCCGACCGGCTCCTTGCGGGTGAAAGAGACGATTTCGCCGGGCAGCGAGTTGTCGATGGTCTCGCCGTGCAGCGCCGTCGCCATGCCGGCATAGTAGCGCAGCATGCCGATGACGCGGTTGCGATTGGCACGGGTGCGCACGATTGGCATGCCCATGTCGGTGGTGTCGGAGCGGCTGATCTCTTCCCAGTGCTTTTCGAAGAGGTCGGCGATCCTCAGCAGCAGCACCTGCCGCTCATAAGGCTTGAACCGGCTCCATGGCCCCTCGAACGCCTTGCGGGCGGCAGTCACCGCCAAATCGATGTCCTGGCGGTCGGCGCGCGGCACTGTGGCGATGACCGCGCCGGTGGCGGGGTTGCGGCTCTCCATGGTCCGACCGGAGCGGGCATCAACCCAGCCACCGCCGATGAACATCCGGCGATGGCGCCCGTCGATCGGCAGCCGCAGCGCCGCCGCTGTCTGAGGCATGGTCATAACGTCCTCCTCCGGCGCCTACGCCTGGTGGGCGGATTAAACCGCCGGAGGTCACATTTGCCAACAGCGCTATTCGGCCGCCAGGGCCAGTTGCGGCCTTTCGTTCTTTTCTTCCGTCTCGGCCGGCTGCTCCACCACCTTCTTGGGCTCCCTGCCGAAGAACAGCGCATAGGCTGCCGGCAGGACAAGGATGGTCAGCACCGTGGCGACGAGAATGCCGCCCATCATGGCGTAGGCGAGCGGCCCCCAGAAGACGCCGCGCGAGATCGGGATCAGCGCCAGCACCGCCGTCAGCGCCGTCAGCACGATCGGCCGGAACCGGCGCACCGCCGAGCCGATGATGGCCTCGGAACGCTCCACGCCGGCGGCGATGTCCTGGTCGATCTGATCGACCAGGATGATCGAGTTGCGCATGATGATGCCGAGCAGGGCGATGACACCGAGGATGGCGACGAAGCCGAACGGCGCGCCGCTGATCAAAAGTGCCGCGGCCGCGCCGATAATGCCGAGCGGACCGGTCGCCAGCACCAGCATCGCCTTGCCGAAATGCTGCAGCTGGATCATCAGCAGCACGACGATGACGGCCAGCATGATCGGCGCTTTCGCCGCAATCGAGGCCTGGCTTTCGGCCGCATCCTCGGCGCCGCCCTGGATCTCGATCTTGTAGCCGGGGGCGAGGCTGGCGCGCAGGCCCTGCATCTCGCTGTACATTTTCATGGCGACATCGTTCGGCTGCACGCCATCCGGAAGCGTGGCGCGTACACTGATGGTCGGCAAGCGGTCGCGCCGCCATTCGACGCCTTGCTCCAGCACCGGGACGATCTTGGCGACCTGCGACAGCGGCACGGAGCCACCGAAATCGGTCGGGATATAGACGGAGTCGACCGCCGACAGCAGGTGACGGCTTGCCTCCGGCTCACGAGCGACGATCGAAACCGTCTCCTCGCCGTCGCGGAAGTCATCGAGCGGCGCTCCCGACATGCTTGCCTGCAGCATCTGGCGGATGCGCTGCGAGGTGACGCCGAGCGCACGGGCACGATCCTGGTCGATCACCAGCTTCATCGCCGGCACCGGCTCGAGCCAGTCGTCGTGGATGGCGCCGAGCAGCGGATTTGCCTGGAACTTCGCCTTCACCTCGTCGGCGATGCGTCGCACCTCCTGGCGATCCGGACCCATGACGCGCATCTGCACCGGCCAGCCGGTCGGCGGACCGAGGAACAGGCGGTCGACCTTAGCGCGGATGGACGGGAAATCTTCGGCGAGGATGGTGCGCAGCTTGACGATCAGCCGCTCGCGGGCCGGTTCGTCATTGGCCATCACCAGAAGTTGGGCGAAGTTAGGGTTGCGAAGCTGCTGGTCGAGCGGCAGGAAGAAGCGCGGCGCGCCTTCGCCGATATAGGTGGCTATGAAGCGCTTGTCCTTGTCGCCCATCATCCTGGCTTCGAGCGCCTTGGCCTGGGTCTCGACTTCCTTGATGCTGGTGCCTTCCGGCAGCCAGAGATCGACGAGGATTTCCGGACGCGACGATTGCGGGAAGAAATTCTGCGGGATGAACTGGAACGCCCACAGGCTGGTGGCAAAGGTCATCAGCGTCATCACCAGGACGATGATGCGATGGCGCACTGCCCATGCCACGGTCGAGCGAAGACGGCGGTAGAAGCGCGTGTCGAAGACATCGTGATGGTTGCCGGCGTGCTTGCGCTGCTTCAGGATCATGTGGCCGAGCCACGGCGTGAAATAGACCGCCGCAAACCAGGACACGACCAGCGCGATGCCGACGACGTAAAAAAGGGTGCGCACATATTCGCCGGCGGTCGAGGCAGCGAACCCGACGGGAATGAAGCCGGCCGTCGTGATCAGCGTGCCGGTCAGCATCGGGAAAGCGGTCGAGGAGTAGGCGAAGCTCGCCGCTTCGACCTTGACCAAGCCTTCCTCGAGCTTTCGCTCCATCATTTCGACGACGATCATCGCGTCGTCGACCAAGAGGCCAAGGGCGATGATCAGCGCGCCGAGCGAAATGCGCTGCAGGTCGATGCCGAGCTCGTACATGATCGCGAAGGTGGCCGCCAGGACCAGCGGAATGACGATCGCGATCACCAGCCCCGAGCGCCAGCCGATCGACAGGAACGATACGAAAAGCACGATCAGCAGCGCTTCGCCCAGCGCTTCCATGAACTCGCTCACCGCCTCCTTCACGACATGCGGCTGGTCGGAAATCTGATCGACCGAAACGCCATAGGGCAGTGCCTCTTCGAAGCGCTTATAGGTCGCTTCGACGTCCTTGCCGACGTCGGTGACGTTGAAGCCCTTGGCCATGACGACGCCGAGCTGGACGCTGTCGTGTCCGTTGAAACGGTACTTGCGCTGGTACGGATCCTCGAGGCCGGAGGTCACGGTGGCGATGTCGCCGAGGCGCGTCACCTGGTTGCCGGCGCGCAGGCGAAGCTCTCGGATGTCGGCCGCCCTGGTGACATCGCCCTCGACCGAAATGCGCACCGAACGCTGGCCGGTGTCGACAGAACCTGCCGGGTCGACATTGTTCTGGCCTCGGATCGCATTCTGCAGGTCGGTCAACGTCAGGCCGCGTTCGGCAAGCGCCTTGGATGAAACGTCGATGTAGAGTTTTTCCGGCTGGTCGCCGATGATCACGGCCTTCTCGACACCGGGCGTCGTCAGCAGCATGTCACGCGCTTGGATGGCGAATTTCTTCAGCTCGGGATAGCTGTAGCCGTCGCCGCTGATCGAATGCAGGGTGATGAACGTGTCGCCGAATTCGTCGTTGAAGTAAGGCCCGAGCAGCCCCTGCGGCAGTTCGTTGGCGATATCGCCGACCTTCTTGCGCACCTGATAGAAAGCATCGGCGACCTGCGCCGGATTGGTGTCGCCCTTGACCTGCAAGGTGATGATGGCGCTGCCGGCGCGGGTGTAGGAGCGGACAAAATCGAGGTGCGGCGTCTCCTGCAGCTTGCGCTCGATCTTGTTGACGACCTGGTCCTCCATCTCCTTGATCGAGGAGCCTGGCCAGATCGCCTGGACGACCATGACGCGGAAGGTGAAATCGGGGTCTTCCTTCTGGCCCATGCGCATCAGGCCGAGCGCACCGGCGACGATGATCAGCCCGAACAGGAAGCGGGCAATGCTCGGATGGCCGATTGCCCAGCGCGACAGATTGAAAGACCGCTTTTCGTTGGTGTCGATGGTCATCGGCGTCAGTCCGTTTCAATTTGATCAACAGAGCACGCGCTTTCGCATGCCCAAGGAACTTCCGATGTGGGCTTCCGGGCGGCGTGGCTTTCCGAGTGAGAGATCTACATCGCGGTGGGACACGAGGATCGACGTGGGGGTTACATCGACCTGAGATCTCGAAAATCGGGGGCGCCTGCCGCCCGGAAACCGTGAATTGCCTGGCCGTCAGCGCAAGCGTCTTGCAGCGTCATCGGCCGACGCCGACTGTTGCGCTGCATCACCGGTCAGCTTGACTTTCAGATTCTCGGTCATGAACTGCGTGCCGGCGGCGACGACCACGTCACCCGGCTTCAGCCCATCGGCGACACTGACGCCGTCGGGGGTGAAGGCGGCGACCTTGACCGGATGCGCGTGGACGGTCCCGCCATTGCGGTCGACGGTCCAGACGATCGATTGGCTGTCCTTTTGCGCCAACGCGGCCAGCGGGATCGACACCAGCTGCTGCCGGTTGTCCGCCGCGGCTTCGATGGAGGCGGTCATGCCTAGCAGCACGCGAGGATCGTTGGGCAGGCTGACGCGAACGGCAAAGGTGCGCGACTGCGGATCGGCGCTGCCGGCGACTTCGCGGACCTTGCCGTCGAGCGTCAGCGCCTCGTCGGACCAGAAGCCAGCCTTGACAGTCTTGCCCGGCTTGAATTCGGCGATATCGGTTTCCGGAACAGCGATCAGGACTTCCTTCTCGCCGTCGATGGCAACGGTCACCACCGGCGTGCCGGAGCCGACCACCTGGCCGACATCGGCGGCAACGGCGGTGACGATGCCGTTCTTGTCCGCCTTGAGATCGGTATAGCGGACCTGGTTCTGCGCCTGGGCAAGCTGCGAGCGGGCGGAGTCTCGCGTGGCGACCGCCTGATTATAGGCGAGCGTCGCCTGCTCGAGCTGCGACTTCGGCGCGAAATTCTTGGCGTAGAGCTGTTCGGCGCGCTTGCGCGTAAGCTCGACTGTCTCGACCTGACGGTCGGCGGCATCGAGGCTGGCCTGAGCGCTTCTCACCGAAAGCTCGTAGTCGGTGGGATCGATGCGGGCGAGAACGTCGCCGGGCTTGACGCGGTCACCGATGTCGACAAGGCGCTCGGTGATCTTGCCGTTGATGCGAAAGCCGAGATTCATCTCGGTGCGGGCACGCACCGATCCGGAATAGGAAAGCTGACGGGTATCACTCGCCTTGGCGATCTCGACCACCTTGACCGGGCGGATGATCTCGGTGACCTCGGCTTTCTCCTGCGAGCAGCCGGCGAGGCCGAGGGCGGCAACGACAATCAATGCCAGGCCGGCGGCCGGTCGCCCGTTGGTGATGGACTTGGACAAAGACACTTTTCGTACTCCCGAACTGTGGAGATGAATTCTCGGCATCGCCGCCGGACGGGCGGCAACGGTCATTTCTTCAAGGCTCTGATGGCAAAGTCGGCAAGCTCGTCCGGCGTTGCCCGGTTCTTCTTGGCGAGGCACTGGGCCACCATCTGCGGATGACAGAGGCTGATAATGGCAGCGCCGAAACACCGGGAAGCGATCACCGGATCCTGATCGACGAACTCGCCGGTAGCGATGCCCTCGCGGATCACTTCCGCGACCAGTTCATGGATGCTGTCGATGTGCTTTTCGATGACGTGCCAGTCGCGCTCGATGGCGACGATGACCATCTCGTGGACCTTCTCCTGGTCGATCATGGTCTCGAGCGTCCACTGATAGTGCGTACGCACGTAGCGGCGGAGCTTTTCGCTGGCGGTGCCGGGGCTATGGCAGGCTTCGTAGGTCAACCGGTAGCAGGTCTCGAGCATACGGCCGCAAACCGCCTGGTGGATTTCCACCTTGGAGGCGAAGAAGCGATAGATGTTGGCGGTCGACATGCCGAGTTCGCGCGCTATGTCGGCGACGTTGGTCTTGCCGTAGCCGTAGTGGCGGAACAATCGCTCCGCGCAATCCAGGATGCGCGTGACATTTTCCTGGCGGGCGGAATCGGCGGTGGCGTCTAGGGTTTCAAGCATCTCGTTGGCCAAAATTTACGACTGACGAATTTAGAATTTCGTCACTCGTAAATTGAAAACCGTCACCTGTCAAGGCACGATTTTGGGCGCTGACGACAGAGGGTGACATCTCTGGACGGAGTTGGCCCATGAAGCGCATGTGGTTCACGCCGGGTGCGCCTGCAACGCCGCCCCGTGTTTTTTGACGCAAAGGAATTTGAAATGATGCTTTCCGAAAAACGGTTCCGTTTCGGATCGGGCGTTAAGGCTGCTTTGTCATCTCCCGCAGCCGGAACTTCTGGATCTTGCCTGTCGAAGTCTTCGGGATCTCCGCGAAGATCACCGCTTTCGGCACTTTGAAGCGGGCGAGCAGCGCGCGGCAGTGCTCGATGATTTCGGCCTCAGTCGCCGCCTTGCCCGGCTTCAGCTCGACATAGGCGACGGGCACCTCGCCCCATTTGTCGTCGGATCGGGCGACAACGCCGCAGGAGGCAACGGCGGGATGCTTGTAGAGTGCCTCCTCGACCTCGATCGAGGAGATGTTCTCGCCGCCGGAGATGATGATGTCCTTGGAACGGTCCTTGAGCTGGATGTAGCCGTCCGGATGCATGACGCCGAGGTCGCCCGAATGGAACCAGCCGCCTGCGAAGGCCTCGTCGCTCGCCTTGCGGTTCTTGAGATAGCCTTTCATGACGATGTTGCCGCGGAACATCACCTCGCCGATGGTCTCGCCGTCGGCCGGCGTCTCTTGCATCGTCTGCGGGTCCATCACCGTCAGGCCTTCGAGCGCGGCGTAGCGCACGCCCTGCCTCGCCTTCTTCGCCGCCCTCGCCCCCTTCTCCAGCCGATCCCACTCGCCATGCCATTCGTTGACGACGGCCGGGCCGTAGGTCTCGGTCAGGCCGTAGAGATGGGTGACGGCAAAGCCCGCATCGGCCATGCCCGACAGCACCGCCTCAGGCGGCGGCGCCGCGGCGGTGTTGAAGGTGACGGTCTGCGGAAACTGCCGCTTGTCCTCGTCCCTGGCGTTGATCAGCACCGACATCACCACCGGCGCGCCACACAGATGGGTGACGCCGTGATCGGCGATGGCGTCGTAGATCGGCTTCGCCCGCACCCAGCGCAGGCAGACATGGGTGCCAGCCTGCACGGCAAGCGTCCAGGGAAAGCACCAGCCGTTGCAATGGAACATCGGCAGCGTCCACAGATAGACCGGGTGCTTGCCCATGCCGGCATGGATGGTGTTGGCATAGGCCATCAGTGCCGCGCCGCGATGGTGACAGACGACGCCCTTCGGATTGCCTGTCGTGCCGGAGGTGTAGTTGAGCGAGATGGCATCCCATTCGTCGTCCGGCATCGACCAGGCGAAATCCTCGTCGCCGTCGGCGACAAACGCCTCATAGTCCAGCGTGCCGATCCGTTCCCCCTTGGGATAGGGCGCATCGGCGGCATAGTCGGGATCGTCGTAATCGATCAGCAACGGCCTGACCTTGGCCAGCGTCAGCGCTTGCCGGACCACGCCGGCGAATTCGCGGTCGACGATCAGCACCTTGCTTTCGGCGTGATCGAGCTGGAAGGCAATGACGGCGGCATCGAGGCGGGTGTTGAGCGAGTGCAGCACCGCCTTGGTCATCGGCACGCCGAAATGCGCTTCCAGCATCGGCGGTGTGTTGGACAGCATGACGGTGACGGTGTCGCCCTTGCCGATGCCGCGCTTAGAAAGGGCCGAGGCAAGCCTCAGCGAGCGTTTCCAGAAATCGCGATAAGTCGAGCGCCGGCGGCCATGAATGATGGCGACCTGGTCGGGAAAGGTTTTTGCCGCCCGCTCGAAATAGGTGAGCGGCGTCAGCGGCTGATGGTTGGCCGGGTTCCTGTCGAGATCCTGTTCGTAGGGATTGCCCATCCCGTCCTCCCCGATGTTCGTCCAGAACTTTAGCTACAGGTTTGCGGTCCGTCACCACCAACGATGCCGCGACAGACCGCATTTGGCACAATGACGGTCTAGATTCGACCGGCGCGAGAGCATTACCTGCCCGCGCGTAGTTTGACTTTTGTCGAGAGCCGTGAATAATGTCAGCGAGGAGATGGCATGGCGATCCGACCGGCAGAACAGCTTATCCACAAGGCCGCGTGGCTTTACTACGCACACGGCTTGCGCCAGGATCAGGTGGCCAGCCAGCTCAAGATTTCGCGTGCCTCGGTGGCGATGTATCTGCGCAAGGCGCGCGAGACCGGCATCGTCAACATCTCGACCTCGACCCAGCTTTTCACCGACGACGTCCTGGCGCGCGAGCTGGAAGACGCGCTGAAGCTCGAGGCCGTCTGGATCGCGCCGGAAAACGGCTATGTCGCCGACCCGTCCACCGACATCGCGGTACTTGCGGCAAGCGTCTTTCTCGAGCTGGTCAGGAAGGGCGACCGCATCGGCGTCGCTTGGGGGCGGACCATCTACACCATCGCCGATATCATGTCCTATGCCGATCTGCAGGACGTCACCGTGGTGCAGCTCTGCGGCAATCTGGGCGCCCCCTATTCGTACCGGCCGGACCAATGCACCATGGAAATCGCGCGCCGGCTCAACGCCAAGGGACTGAATTTTTACGCGCCGCTGGTGCTGACGACGGAAGAACTGGCACGCGGCCTGCGCGCCGAGCCGGTGATCCGCGAGCAATTGTCGGGCATCGGTGACTGCAACCTGGCGCTATACTCGGTCGGCTCGGTGGACACCGACAGCCATCTGGTCAAATGCGGCGCGCTGACGCCAAGCGAAATGGCTACATTGCGCAAGGCGGGTGCGGCCGGCGTCATTGCCGGGCAAATCATCGACGCCCAGGGCCAGGCGCTCGACTGCAGCTACAACCGCCGGCTGATTTCGGCGGAGCTGTCATCGCTGCGCCAGATCGAAAAGCGCCTTGTGGTGGTGCAGGAGGAGAGCAAGTTCGAACCGCTCGTCGCGGCGATCGCCGGCGGGCTCTGCACCCATCTCGTCGTCGGCGCGCGCATGGCACGACGGCTGCTCGACCATGCCGGAGCGGCAGCAGAAAAGGTAGCCTGATAGCCGCCGGTGCGTTGTCATCAAGGCGTCGCGGCATTCCTGTTCACAACAAAGAGAAATCGGACGAAGCTGACATGAAGAACCTATGGAATGACGGCGAGGCGGAGAAGCTGGTCGCCGACTATGCAAAGAAGGGTGTGGCCCGCGACCTGGCGTTGCGCGTCTACACGACCAGGCTGCTGGGCGGCGAGCCGCGGCTCGTCCTACATGGCGGCGGCAACACCTCGTGCAAGACCAAGGCCACCGATCTTGTCGGTGACGAGTGGGACGTGCTCTGCGTCAAGGGCAGCGGCTGGGACATGGGCGTCATCGAGCCGCAGGGGCTGCCGGCGGTCAAGCTCGGCGCGCTGTTGAAGGCGCGGTCGCTGAAGAAGCTCTCCGACGAGGACATGGTCGCGCTGCAGCGGGCGAACCTCATCGATCCGTCCTCGCCAAATCCATCGGTCGAGACGCTGCTGCACGCCTTTCTGCCGCACAAATTCGTCGACCACACGCATTCGACCGCAATCCTCGCCATCGTCGACCAGGAGGACAGCGAGGCGCTGAGCCGCAAGGTGTTCGGCGAAAAGATGGGCTTTGTGCCTTACATCATGCCGGGCTTCGATTTGGCGAAGGCGGCCGCCGATGTTTTCGACGCCGATCCGATGGTCGAAGGCCTGATCCTCGACAAGCATGGGATTTTCACCTTCGGCGACGATGCCAAACAGGCCTATGACCGGATGATCCATTACGTGAACGTCGCCGAGGATTTCATCGCCAGCCACGGCAAGCCGCGCACCGAAAAGCTGGCACTGCCAGCCGGGCTGGCCAAGCCCGCGGAGATTGCTCCGATGCTGCGCGGCGCGGTGGCGGTGGCGCGCGGTGAAGGCCGCTTCGACCGCATGATCAGCGATTTCCGCACCTCGGATGCGATCGTGGATTTCATCAATTCGGCAAAAATTGCCGACTATGCCGGGCGCGGCGTGTCGACACCCGACCTGTCGATCCGCATCAAGACCGGACCGATGGCACTGCCGGCGCCCGACGCTGACAAGGTAGGCGACTACAAATCCGTCATCCGCCAGCATGTCGAGAAATTCGCCAAGGACTATCGCGCCTATTTCGAAACCAATGATGCGCTCGACGACGTGAAGCGCACCATGCTCGATCCGATGCCGCGGCTGACGCTGGTGCCCGGCCTCGGCATGTTCGGCCACGGCCGCACGCTCAAGGACGCGAAGATCGCCTCCGACGTCGGCGAAATGTGGATCGAGGCGGTGCGCGGCGCCGAAGCCGTCGGTGACTTCCGCCCGCTCTCTAAAGCCGACCTGTTCCCGCTCGAATACTGGTCGCTGGAACAGGCCAAACTCGCCTCCAACAAGCCGAAGCCGCTGACCGGCCAGGTGATGCTGGTCACTGGCGGCGCCGGCGCGATCGGTGCTGCCACGGCAAAGCTGTTCGCCGACAACGGTGCCCATGTCGTCGTCGTCGATCTCGATGCGTCAAGGGCTGCCGAGGCGGCAAAAAAAGCCGGCAACAATTCGATCGGCATTGGCGCCGACATCACCGATCCGGCGCAGATGCGCGCTGCGTTCGACAAGGCGGTCGACGTCTACGGCGGCCTCGACATTCTCGTCTCGAATGCCGGTGCCGCCTGGGAGGGCCGGATCGGCGAGCTCGACGACGCCACCTTGCGCAGGAGTTTCGAACTCAATTTCTTCGCCCACCAGTCGGCGGCGCAGAATGCCGTGCGCATCATGCTCGAACAGGGCACCGGCGGCGTGCTGTTGTTCAATACCTCCAAGCAGGCGGTCAATCCGGGGCCGAAGTTCGGCGCTTACGGCATTCCCAAGGCGGCAACGCTGTTTTTGTCCAGGCAATATGCCCTCGACTACGGCGCGCATGGCATCCGCTCCAATGCCGTCAACGCCGACCGCATCCGTTCGGGGCTGTTGACCGATGCCATGATCGCCAGCCGCTCGGGCGCACGCGGCGTGTCGGAGAAGGAGTACATGTCCGGCAACCTGCTCGGGCAGGAAGTGACGGCCGAAGACGTCGCCCAGGCCTTTCTGCATCAAGCGCTGGCCGAGCGGACAACCGCCGATGTGACGACGGTCGATGGCGGCAACATCGCGGCGGCATTGAGGTAGGCGGAACCGGCCGAGACAGGCACGCAACTCGGAATTTTGCGACACGGCCATGGAAGACATTCTCGAACGGCTGCTACAGCAGGCCTCGGATGTCTTCCCAAGCCTTGCTGCCCAGCTTTCGATCGGTCTCGTCATTGCCTCCGTGTGCGTGCAATGCGGAGCGTGGTGTGTTCTCGCCTGGCAAGAGAATGCGGTGTCCCGCGTCCGGCGACGAAATGAGATGAATGACCTTACCTGCTTCGCCGCACCGCCTAACAATATCTCGGGCGAACGATAGGGAAGGCCACAGCGCATCGTCGCCGCCGGCGACGAGCAGAATCTCGGCCGATGCGGTCTCAACAGGGATGGTCGCCGCATTCGCTTCCCGCTTGAGCGTTTTCAAACAACTTTCGAAAAGCCCCCTGTAGGACACCTGGCCATCGACGTACTCTGGTGTCCAATCTGGATCTGTCGGCACAAACGGCAGCGCGATGCCGTCGAGCGACCATGAGGATCGTTCAGGCCAGCTGACACCATCGCGGCCCGCACCGATATTTCCCCAAACTACGGATGACGGGCTAATCGCGACCACCGCATCAATTCGCTGGTCATGGACCGCGGCAAGCAATGACGCCTCGGCACCCTTAGACGTGTCCACATAGACGATACGACGGCATCCTGTTTCAATGAGATAATCGGTTGCCGCAAAGACATATTCCGGGAACCTGGCCTTCACCGCCAAACCACTGCAGCGCCAAGGCCGACGTACCCGCATTTGCAAAGAGCCGCGCGCGCCCAACATCAACACGGCCACTCGATCCACCCAACACCACAACGCCCGTGGTGGCCGTCAAGCATCGAAAACATGTTCCGGCGACAGCGCCGGTAAGACTTTCCTCTACCGCCCGCACCTCCATGTACCCGTCAATCCTGGATTTCGGTTGTCCAATCGGCCCGCAAAGCCGGTGGCTGCGACAATTGAATTCGGTGGTCCGGCACGCCAGACATCTTCGACAAAAAGGCCGCCTGCAACAAGCTGCGGCAGACGGCTATTGTTTTGCTCGTGCCGAAAGTCACTTCGCGTTCGGGTTCGGCATCCAGGCCGGCATCGCGACATCGGCATGGGCGAATTGCGGCAGCTTGGCCGAGAGGTCCTCCATGTTCTTGATGTCCTTGTCGATCAGATCCTTCTGGGTGATCAGCGTCGGCGGCACGATGACGTTGTGGCCCGGGTCTTCGCCGGCCAAGAGTTGCGCCAGCGCACGCACCGAGACCTGGCCGACGACGGCCGGGTTGGTGGCGGCGGTTGCCGCCCAGGCGCTGTCCGGCTCGCGCATCGCGGCGATGTCCGAGGTAGAGATGTCGGCCGAATAGATCTTGATGTCCTTGTTCAACCCGGCCTCGTCGACGGCGATCTTCACGCCTTTGGCGAATTCGTCATAGGGCGCGAACATCACCTTGATGTCGGGATGAGCCGACAACACCGAGCGAGCCTGGTTGGCGACCGAATTGGCGATCGGATTGTCGAGCGTGCCGAACATGGCGACTTCGTTGATGCCCGAATATTTCTTCTTGAATTCGACCCAGGTCTCGTTGCGGCGGTCGAGCGGCGCGATGCCGGCGACATAGACATAGCCGGCCTTCCAGCTCTCGCCATTGTCTTTGACCGCCTGTTCGAGTGCGAGGCGCGCGAGGTCGCGGTCGGATTGCTCGATCTGCGGGATCTTGGGGTTTTCGACATTGACGTCGAAGGCGACGACCTTGATGCCGGCATCGACCGCGCGCTGGGCGGCGTCCTTCATCGATTCCGTCAGTCCGTGCTGGATGATGATGCCCTGGACGCCGAGCGCGATGGCCTGGTCGACCATGTCGGCCTGAAGCGCTGCGTCCTGGCGACTGTCGAGCACGCGCAGGTCGACGCCGAGCGCCTTGGCCTGCGCCTCGACGCCGGACAAATACGCCTGGAAGAAGTCGCCGGTCGAGAGATAGCGGACCAGCGCTATCTTGACGGCGCCCGGTTTGTCGAACGGCGCTGGCCGATCCTGCGCCATCGCTGGCAACTGCATCAGCAATGTTGCGCCGGCAAGCCCGAGCGCTGCCTTCCCCAAAAGTCTTCTTGTGATGTTCACGTCGCTTCCTCCACTTGTTGAACCCAAAATGTAACCGGTCGAAACCTATCTCCTGCCCCTGCCGGACAGGGCGAAGGTGAAGACAAGGGCGACCACGAGAACCACGCCCTTGACGAAATCCTGCGTGTAGTAAGGCGCGTTCATCATCGTCAGGCCCTGCAGCAGCACGCCGACAAACACCGCGCCGACAGCCGTGCCGAAGGCGTTCGGCTTGGCGGCGCCGAGAACCGCGTAACCGATGAGTGCCGCAGCCACCGCGTCGAGCAACAGATTATTACCCGAGGCGATGTCGCCACGTCCAAGCCGGGCGGCGAGCAAAATGCCGCCGATCGAGGCAAAAACCCCAGAAATAACGTAGGCCCAGATTTTGTATGCCTTGACAGGCGCGCCGGCGAGTTCGGCAGCGCGTTCGTTGCTGCCGACCGCATACATCATGCGCCCGAAACGCGTGTATTCTAGAAAGAACCAGATCAGTACGGCCAGCACGAGCAGGACGACGACCGACACCGGGATGAGGTTCGGGATGAAGAAGTCGAAGCGATGGCGGCCAAGCGCCAGGAACGCGGCGCCGAAGCTGCCGTTGGCGACCGAGCCGTCGGGCATGGTCATGCCGGTGGCGATCGAACGGCCCTCGGTAGGTATGCGCTGCAGGCCGATAAGCAGGAACATCATGCCGAGCGTCGCCAAAAGGTCCGGCACCCGCATATAGACGATCAGCCAGCCATTGATGAGGCCGACGACGGCGCCGATCACAAGACAGACGACGACCGCCACGACGGCGTTCTGTTCCAGCACCACCATGACATAGGCAGCCGCCATCATGGCGCTGGTGGCGACCGAGCCGATCGACAGGTCGAAGCCGCCGACGACCAGCGTGGCGGTGACGCCGAGCGCCAGAACGCCGGTGATGGCGACCGACTGGAAGATGAAGACGGCGCTTTGCGGCGAGACGAAACCATCGGCGGCGACGGCGAAATAGGCGATCAGCCCGAACAACAGAACGATGAAGCCGTAGCGAATAGCATGGTCGCGCAGGATCATTCAGCGCTCCCGCACGCTGGCACCGTCTTTATCCGACCCGAATTCATGCCCTCTCCATTCCAATTCTCATCGTCTTCCCGCTGTCAGGCTGCACTGTGCAACGGCCCGCCCGCCACTTCGGCCAGCAGACGCTCGAGATCGACATCGGTATTGCGGTGCTCGCCGACGATCGTCTGCTCCGACATCACCAGGATGCGATCGGCTGTCTCCAGGGCTTCGTCGAGTTCGGTGACGAACAGCAGCGTCGCGCGGCCGTGGGCGCTCGCCCGCAGCTTTGCGGCGATATCGCGTCTGGCCGAGATGTCCACACCTTGAAACGGCTCGTCGAGGATGAAAAGCCTTGCCGCCTGCGACATCCAGCGGGCGACCATCACCTTCTGCTGATTGCCACCGGAAAGCGACGCCATCTCGTCCCTCTCGGAGCGGCAGACGATGCCCAACTCCTGGATCTGCTGGCGGGCAACAGCGCGTTCGATACCGCGTTTGAGAACACCGAGACGCGACATGCGACTGTGGAACGGCAGGCTGATGTTTTCCTGGATGTTGAAGTCGCCGACGATGCCGTTTTCGCCCCGGTCCTTGGCGACGAGAAACACGCCGGCGGCAATCGCTTCGCCGGTCGACGCCGGCGCATAGGGTTTCCCGTTCAGCACCATGGTCCCGGACAGCGGCTTGCGCAAACCGAACAGCGTCTCGGCGAGTGCGGTCTTGCCGACGCCGACGAGGCCGGTGATGGCGACGACCTCGCCGTCGCCGAGGGTCAGCCAAATCGGCCTGGCGCCTTCAGCAATCCGCAACGCATCGGCAGTGAAAATTGCTTTGGCCGAATTCCTGGCGACGATCCGCTCGAGCTGGATCTTACGGCCGAGCATGGCGTTGACCGCACCTTCGTAATCCAGCGGCTTCTTGTCGAAGATACCTGAGATAACCCCATCGCGCATTGAAATGATGCGATCGGCAAGCCGTCTGATATCCGACATACGGTGCGAGATGTAGAGGATCGCCACGCCTTGCCGGCGGAGCCGGTCGAGCAATGCGAACAGCCGGTCGGCTTCGGCGCTGGACAGCGAGGAGGTCGGCTCGTCGAGGATCAGCACTTTCGGCCGGTGCGCCATGGCGCGGGCGATCGCCACCATCTGGCGATCGGCCAGAGAGAGATCGCTGATCCGGGCCTTGAGGTCGATGGCCAGTCCCATACGGTCGGCCACCGCCTTTGCCTCGCGACGCACTCGGCCCGGATTGAACAGCGTCGGCACGCCGCTGCCGCTCAGCCTGTCGAGGGTAAGGTTGGTTGCGACGTCGAGGTCGGCGACGACGCCGTCATTGATGTTCTGGTGGACAGTAACGACGCCGGCGCGGATCGCCTCCGCCGGCGTTTTCGGGTCGAACTCATGCCCGGCAAGCGACATCGAGCCGCCGCCATGGTCGTAAACGCCGCTGATGATCTTGACGAGGGTGGATTTGCCGGCGCCGTTGGCGCCCATCAGCACGGTCACTTCGCCGGCATGCAATTCGAGCGAGACGCCGCCAAGCACCTCGATATGGCCAAAGGATTTCCTCAGGCCGTCGACGCGGAACACGGCATCATTGCCCATTCGTTCCTCCCTGACCGTGACGCTATGGGCTATATCGGCAATTGTCAACACGATTGACAATTGCCAGAAGGCTTCCTAGCTTGGCCCGGCCGCCATGGCTCCGCTATCATCGGAGCACATAAGCGGGAGGTGAGGATGACTGGGAAATCGCCGTTCGAAGCACTGTCGGTCGAGACACTGGCGGGCCGTCTCGGTGCCAACGAGGCCCTGTGTTCGCAGATCGGCAAGGATACGAGCCAGTGGAAGGTTCGTGAAGTCGGCGACGGCAATCTGAACCTTGTGTTCATCGTCGAAGGTGCTGAGGGTGCGGCCGTCGTCAAGCAGGCCCTGCCCTACGTCCGGCTGGTCGGCGACAGCTGGCCGCTGCCGTTAAAACGCTCCTTTTTCGAATACCATGCGCTGACGCGGCAACAGGCACGGGCGCCGGGTTCGGTGCCTGAGATCTACCACTTCGATGAAGGCCAGGCGCTGATCATCATGGAGTACCTGTCGCCGCACATCATCCTGCGGCGGGCACTGATCGAAGGCCGGCAATTGCCGAACATCGCGAAAGACATCGGCTTGTTCATGGCCCGCACGTTGTTTCGCGGCTCCGACCTGCATATGGCGACCAAGGATCGCAAGGCCGATCTGGCGCTGTTCGCCGACAATGTCGAACTCTGCGACATCACCGAGAACCTGGTTTTCTCGGATCCGTATTTCGATGCCAAGATGAACCGGCACACCAGCCCGCAGCTCGACGGCATTGTCGCCGAGCTGCGCGCCGACCGCGACCTCAAGGTCGAGGCGCAGCACATGAAGCACATCTTCGCTGCCAATGCCGAGACGCTGCTGCATGGCGACCTGCATTCCGGCTCGATCATGGTCACCGACACCGAAACGCGGATGATCGATCCCGAATTCGCCTTCTACGGCCCGATCGCCTTCGACGTCGGCATGCTGCTCGCCAATTTCTGGATGGCGTTCTTCTCGCAGCGCGGCCATGAACAGGGCGGAAGCCGCGATGCCATGCGCGACTATCTGCTCGGCGTTACGGTCGAGACATGGTCGGTATTCCGCGTCGAGTTCTCGCATCTGTGGCGAACCGAGCGTACCGGCATGCTCTACCACAAGAGTCTGTTCGAGGATCAGGGCGACAGGCTTGGCGCCGAGCAGGCGCTAGACCACATGCTGCAGTCGATCTGGACCGATCTGCTCGGCTTTGCCGGCGTCGAGGTTCACCGGCGCATTCTCGGCCTTGCCCATAATGCCGATTTCGAGACCATTGCCGATCCTGATCTGCGCGCCAGATGTGAGGCAAAGGCGCTGAAATTCGGCCGTCACCTCGCCGTCAACCGGCGCCAGATCCACAGCATCGACGAGGTCAACCGGTTGGCCGCGCTGATCGAACGGGAGAGCAGGATTTGAACGTCGGCGACCGCCACTACCGCACCATCTGGCCGAGTGACGACGGGCGTTCGGTGGAGATCATCGACCAGCGCTGGCTGCCGCATGAGTTCCGCATCGAAAAGATCGATACCGTCGCCGGCATCGCCACGGCAATCCGCGACATGTGGGTGCGCGGGGCGCCGCTGATCGGCGTCACCGCGGCCTATGGCGTCGCCATGCAGATGGCCGACGACCCGTCGGATGCAGCACTCGACGCCGTCTGGGCAACCTTGCACGAAACGCGCCCGACGGCGATCAATTTGCGCTGGGCGCTGAACGAAATGCAGCGCTTCCTGCTGACGCTTCCCCTGGCAGAACGTGCCGCGGCTGCGTATCGGCGTGCCGGCGAGATCGCCGACGAGGATGTCGGCCTCAACCGCGCCATCGGCGCCCATGGGCTCGAAATCATCAAGGCGATCGCGGCGCGCAAGCAGCCGGGCGAACCAGTCAACATCCTAACCCACTGCAATGCCGGCTGGCTGGCCACCGTCGACTACGGCACCGCCACCGCGCCGATCTATCTGGCGACGGAAGCCGGCATTCCAGTCCATGTCTATGTCGATGAAACGCGACCCCGCAACCAGGGTGCCCAATTGACCGCCTGGGAGATGGCCGGCCACGGCGTGCCGCATACGCTCATTGTCGACAACGCCGGCGGCCATCTGATGCAGCGTGGCCAGATCGACATGGTCGTCGTCGGCACCGACAGGACCACCGCCGACGGCGATGTGTGCAACAAGATCGGTACCTATCTCAAGGCACTGGCCGCCGCCGACAACGACGTGCCGTTCTATGTCGCGCTGCCGTCGCCGACGATCGACTGGACCGTGGGCGACGGGCTGGCCGAAATCCCGATCGAACAGCGCTCGCCCGACGAGGTCTCGCTGGTCTGGGGCAAGACCGCGTCCGGCGAGATCGCCCAGGTCCGCGTGTCGCCGGAAGCCACGCCGGCGGCCAATCCGGCCTTCGACGTGACGCCGGCGCGGCTGGTCACCGGTTTGATCACCGAACGCGGTGTCGCTACGGCCTCGCGCGAAGGCCTGAAGACGATGTTTCCCGAGCGCGGATGATCCGCCGTCGGCGCCGCGATTGACAGCGTCATCCTGCCCTCCCATACATCTGCCGTCAATGTTCTCAGGGCGGGGTGAAAGTTCCCACCGGCGGTGAAGGGTTTCGGCCCAAGCCCGCGAGCGCCTTCCAGATGATCGGAAGGGTCAGCAGATCCGGTGTGATTCCGGAGCCGACGGTCAAAGTCCGGATGGAAGAGAACGAATGGAAGACGGTCCGCTTTCGCGGTTCGGATTCCGTATCGTGCGTCCTGATTCTGGTTCGAAACGGAAGGATGGACCCATGAATCAGCATTCCCGGAAAAACTATGAAACGATCCGCGTTGCCGTCATTCGGGCGCGCTGGCACGCCGACATCGTCGACCAATGCGTTGAAGCGTTCGAGGCGGAACTGGCGGTTCTCGGGGAGAAACGCTTTGCCGTCGATGTCTTCGACGTGCCGGGTGCCTATGAGATTCCCCTGCATGCAAAGACCTTGGCCCAGACCGGTCGCTATGCGGCGATCCTCGGCGCGGCGTTTGTCATCAATGGCGGCATCTACCGCCATGAATTCGTGGCGGGCGCTGTCATCGACGGCATGATGAACGTGCAATTGTCGACTGGCGTGCCCGTGCTTTCGGCGGTGCTGACGCCGCACAACTACCATGACAGCGCGGACCATCACCGCTTCTTCTTCGAGCATTTCAAGGTCAAGGGCAAAGAGGCGGCCAGTGCCTGCGTGCAACTGCTGGCGGCACGCGAACGCATCGCGGCATGAAATCTCCGTCGCGGGTGGAAATCCCGGTAAGGCGCTGTAGTATCTCACGAAAACCAGGGAGGATGCTGGTGCAGACCAAGAAGATCATCAATGACGGTAACCGCTCCGTCGACGAGATGCTGGAGGGCATCCTGGCTGCGCATCCGCGCCATCTCAGAAGTGCGGAGGGAAGTCCGCGCTCCATCATCGCCCGCGACGGCCCACGCCCCGACAAGGTCGGTCTCGTCATCGGTGGCGGCTCGGGCCACGAGCCGACCTTCCTCGGCTTCGTCGGCAAGGGGCTGGCCGACGCCGCCGCAATCGGCAATGTCTTCGCCTCGCCGCCGCCGGACCCGATCCTCGAATGCGCCAAGGCGGCCAGCGGCGGCGCCGGCGTGCTGTTCATGTACGGCAACTATGCTGGCGACGTGATGAACTTCGACATGGCCGCAGAGATGGCGGCGATGGACGACATCGAAGTGCGCACCGTGCTGACCACCGACGACGTCGCCTCGGCGCCACGCGACCAGAGGCAGAAGCGGCGCGGCGTCGCCGGCAATTTCTTCATTTTCAAGGCCGCCGGTGCCGCATGCGACCAGATGCTGTCATTCGATGAATGCGAGCGTATCGCCAGGAAGGCCAACGATCACACCTTCACCATGGGCGTGGCGCTGTCGCCCTGCTCGCTGCCGCAGACCCGCCGGCCCAATTTCGAGATCGGCCCGGACGAGATGGAGATCGGCATGGGCATTCATGGCGAACCAGGCATCGCGCGTGGAAAGTTGAAAACCGCCGACGAGATCACCGACGAGATGCTGGACAAGATGCTCGACGAGATGGCACCGGCGCGCGGCGATAAGGTCGCCGTGCTCGTCAATTCACTCGGCTCAACGCCGTTGATGGAGCTTTACATCATGAATCGGCGCGTCAAGCAGAGGCTCGACGACATCGGCGTTTCCGTCCACGCGACCTGGGTCGGCAATTATTGCACGTCGCTCGAAATGGCCGGCGCCTCGGTGACGCTGATGCATCTCGATGGCGAATTGCAGGAGATGCTCGACCATCCCTGCGACTGCGCCATGTTCCGCGCCGGCTGAGAGAGCATCATGACATCCACCGATACGGCCAAATTGAAAAAAATGTTCGATGCGATCGCCGCAGCGATCGACGCCGACAAGGACAGGCTCTGCCGGCTCGACGGCGTCATAGGCGACGCCGACCATGGCATCGCCATGGCACTAGGCTTCGGCGCTGTGCGCGACGCGCTGGACCAGATCGATGCGTCGACCGAGCCGACGGCATTGCTCAACACCGCGGCAAAGTCGTTTCTCAACGCAGTCGGCGCCTCGTCGGGCCCGCTCTATGCGACCGCCTTCATGCGCGGTGCCGCCGCCGTCAAAGGCAAGGCAATTCTGGAGGACGCTGACGTCATCGCCATGTTCCGGGCGATGGCACAAGGCATCCAGGATCGCGGCAAGGCCGAGCTCGGCGAAAAGACCATGGTCGACGCATGGCTGCCGGCAGCGCGGGCAGCGGGTGTCGCACAGGAAGCCGGCAAGAGCCTGTCCGAGAGCCTGGATGCGGCACTTGCCGCGGCCGAAAGCGGCGCCGAGGCGACCAAGGACATGATCGCCACCAAGGGCCGCTCTTCGCGTCTCGGCGAGCGCTCGCTCGGCCACGTCGATCCTGGCGCCGCGTCGGCCGTGACGATCGTCAGGGCGATGCGGAACAGTCTGGCTTAGCCCCGCTTCGCCGCGTCGAGCCTGTCGATGGCCTGGACATTGCCGGCCGATGGTCCCTTCTCATCGAATTCCGATGCGAGCCAGGCGTCGACGATCGACTTGGCCAGTTCCGGGCCGATGACGCGCGCGCCCATGGTGATGATCTGGGCGTTGTTGGATTTCGCCGCGCGCTCGGCCGAATAGGTGTCGTGGGTGAGTGCGGCGCGAATGCCGGGGACCTTGTTGGCGGAAATGGATACGCCGATGCCGGTGCCGCAAAACAGGATGCCGCGATCGTTCTCGCCGTCCAGGATGGTCTGGGCGAGCTTCTGCGACAGGTCGGCATAGTAGCCCGCCTGGCTGAGATCGTTGACCGTGAGGCCGGGCTTGGTGGCAAGGTGAGCGGCAATGACGTCGAGCAGCGGCTTGCCGGCGCTGTCGGCTCCAATGGCTATTTTCATGTTCGGTTTCCTTCCTGGTCGATGCTTCAGATCGCCGCCGAGGCGCGTTTGAGGATGTCGATATAGCCTTCCGCCTGCCAGGCGGAACGGCCGATGAACAAGCCGTCTATATTGGGCTGGCCGACCAATTCGGCGGCATTTTGCGGATTGACGCTGCCGCCATAAAGCACCGGCGGCACCACGGGCAGCAGGTCGCGGGCGATTTTCTTGATCAGCGCCTGCTGCTTGTCGGCATAAGCAGAACTTGCCGGCACGCCCTTGTCGCCGATCGCCCAGACCGGCTCATAGGCGAACAGGATCGTCGCCGCCTTCGCCGCCCCTTCGAGAAACTGCAGTGCGCCGTGCACCTGCAGGGCCAGTACCGCAGCGGCCTGCCCGCTGTTGCGTTGAGCCAAGGTCTCGCCGACGCAGATGAGTGGCACGAGACCGTGCTTCACCGCCGCTGCAGTCTTCAGCCCGACAGCCTTGTCGGTCTCGCCGAAATGCTCGCGCCGTTCGCTGTGGCCCAACTCTACCATATCAAGTTCGCAGTCTTTCAGCATTACCGGCGAGATCTCGCCGGTCCAGGCACCGGCGTCGGCCCAATGCATGTTCTGCGCGCCAACCTTGATGCGTGTCGGCGACAGCGCTTTCTTGACCTCGCGGACCGCCGTGAAGGGCGGGATGACGAAAGGCTGAATGCGCTCGTCGAAACCGGGGACGAACTTCGCCAGCGCCTCGGCGAAGGCCATCGCCTCGGCGAGCGTCTTGTTCATTTTCCAGCTGGTGCCAACCCAATAAACCATACGCGCCCTCCTACTCTGCGATCACGGTCAGCGAAACGCCAGCGCCATCCAGCGCGGCGCGCATCTGCGGCTGCGGCTCGCGGCCGGTGAAGACCATGTCGAAGGCCTTAAGATCGGTCAGGAAGTGCAAGGCGGTGCGGCCAAACTTGCCGTGATCGGCCAGCAGATATTTGCGCGCTGCTGCAGCCATCATCAGCCGTTTGGTCTGGACCACTTCCTGATCTTGGTGAAAGGCTGAGGCACCATGGATGGCCGATGAAGACAGGAAGGCGACATCTGCGCGCAAAGATTTCAGCGTGTCTTCGGCGAGCAGGCCGAAGAAGCCGTGGAACTTCTTGCTGTATTGGCCGCCAAGCGCAATCAGGTTGATGCCGGCAACGCCCGCCAAATCCTGGATGACAGCCAGGTTGTTCGAGATCACCGTCAGCGGACGCAGATCGGCAAGGTGCCGAGCAACGCCGCCCGCAGTCGAGCCGTCGTCGATAATCACCGTCTGGCCCGGCTCGATCATCCTCACGGCGGCGACGGCGATGCGCTTTTTCTCGTCGCCAGCCAATCTCTGGCGGTAACGGAAATCGCTCTCGAAAAGGCTGCTCGGCTGGATCGAGGCGCCGCCGCGCACCTTGCGCAGAAAACCGCTTTCCTCGAGCTCGTCGAGGTCGCGGTGGACGGTCATCTTCGACACGCCGAAACGTGAGGCAAGATCGTCGACACTGGCGGTGCCGATGTCCATCAGAAAATCCATGATGCCTTGCCGACGGCCGTCGCTCTTCATTTCCGCGGTTTCCTCGTACACCCCGCGTCCGAGATATAACAGCAAACGTCGCACAAGCCACCAAATTTTTTGTGATAATGTTATATCTCTATGGGATATCATGACGCTTCTGGTCGCGTGCTGTAACAAGAATTGCTGCCGGCCGAGCGCCCAGCGGTTGCGGTGCCGCGGAAATCCGGCCAGAAGCATCAGGGGCTCGACGACAACCGAACAGCCCGCAAACACTGGCCCGAAACCGGATACGGGAGACTACTGAGTGGCTCGCATCACACTGAGACAATTGCTCGACCATGCCGCCGAATACGGCTATGGCGTGCCTGCCTTCAACATGAACAATATGGAACAGGGTCTCGCCATCATGGAGGCAGCCGAGGAGACCAAATCGCCGGTTATCCTGCAGGCGAGCCGCGGCGCGCGAGCCTACGCCAACGATGTGGTGTTGGCCAAGCTGATCGACGCGCTGGTCGAAATCCATCCCGATATCCCGGTCTGCATGCATCTCGACCATGGCAACAACGAAGCCACTTGCGTCACTGCGATCCAGCACGGCTTCACTTCGGTGATGATGGACGGATCGCTGAAGGAAGACGGCAAGACGCCGGCCGACTACGCCTATAATTCCGGCATCACCCGCCGCGTCGTCGACATGGCGCATTGGGGCGGCGTCTCGGTGGAAGGCGAGATCGGCGTTCTCGGATCGCTGGAGATGGGTGGCGGCGAGCAGGAGGACGGCCATGGCGTCGAGGGCGTCATCAGCCACGACCAACTGCTGACCGATCCCGTGCAGGCCGAACAATTCGTGCGCGACACCCGTGTCGATGCGCTGGCCGTCGCCATGGGCACCAGCCACGGCGCCTACAAGTTCAGCCGCAAGCCGGACGGCGCTGTGCTCGCCATGAACGTCATCGAGGAAATTCACCGCCGCCTGCCGAACATGCATCTCGTCATGCACGGCTCGTCCTCGGTGCCGGAAGAGCTGCAGGAGATCATCAACAAATATGGCGGCCAGATGAAGCCGACATGGGGGGTGCCGGTCGAGGAGATCCAGCGCGGCATCAAGCACGGCGTGCGCAAGATCAACATCGATACCGACAACCGCATGGCGCTGACCGGCGCCATTCGCAAGGTGCTGACCGAGAACCCGAGCGAATTCGACCCGCGCAAATATCTGACGCCGGCGATGGCCGCCATGCGAAAGCTCTGCAAGGAGCGTTTCGAGCAATTCGGCACCGCCGGCAACGCACCGAAGATCAAGCCGCTGCCGCTATCGGAAATGGCCAGGCGCTATAAATCCGGCAGCCTCGACCCTAAATTCGGCTGATGTGTTCTGGATGAGCAGGGGCCGCATCGGCTCCTGCTCATCCATCATGCTCGCGGCAAAAGATCGGCCCTGCCGGCCTCGATGAAGGGCGCCCAATAGCCGACCGACTCGCGGATCATGGCGATGACCTGGTGGTCGACGGGCTCGCGCTCGCGGAACGACAATTCGAGGCAGATCTCGTTGTCGACGCCGCCGCCACGGCGAATCGTCTCCAGCAGCTTTTCCGGTGTGATGCGGCCGTCCTTGTTGTGGGCGGCAATGAACGGCCAATGGCCACCCTTGTTCATCGACGACTGCTTGACGTGGATGATCGGCGATTGCTTTGGAAAGGCTTCGGCCCAGGCATAAGGGTCGATGTCGTCCGGATTGCTCGACGTCACGTCGCCATGGTCGATGTCGACCATCATCTTGAGCGGGATCGCCATGCCGGCGGCATCGATCTCGCGCTGCAGCGTCCGGCAGCTCTCGATCGTATGGCCGAACTCGCGGCCGACCGACATCGGCTCCCAGAACAGGTAGATCAAGCCGGCGGCCTGGGCATGCTCGGCAACCTCACGCCAGCACGCCAGCGCGATGTCGAAAAGCCGCGCGCGACGTTCAGGATCGTCGTAATCCCGATGGGTGAAGATCGCGAACTGCGTACCCATGCCGCCGGCGCCGAGCTCGGCCGAAATTTCGGCAAAGGTCTTGAACCAGTCGACGTAGTAGCGTCGCACGTCGGCATCGGGATGGCCGAAATGATTGAGCCGGCCGTAAGGGCCGGTCATCGCCGAGGTCACGCGCACCCCGGTGCGGTTGAGAGCGGAGCGGAACAGGCGGGTGAATTTAGCGATCGTTGCCGCCGGCCAGCCGGGATTGATGAACTCATGCGTGAGCTGCACGTCGCGGATGCCGATGTCGTAGGCGATCGTATCGATCAGGTCGTCCGGTTCGGCAAAACGGTTGACCAGCGGATTGGTGTTGAGGGACAGCGTAAAGGCCATCAGCCGGCCTTCGCCAGCCGATTCGAACACCAGTCCTCGAACGCTTCTCTTTCCGCGCTGGACAGATGCAGGCCGTGCTTGGTGCGTCGTTCGAGAATATCGGCCGCGGTCTCGGCCCATTCGTGCTCGAGCAGGTAGTTAGCTTCGCGCTCGAAAAAATCCTTGCCGAAGCGCCGGCCCAGTTCGGCGAGCGAACCGGCCGCGCCGACCAGATCACGCGTCCTTGTGCCATAGAGCCGGCCATAATGCTTGACCAGGGAGGCGGGCATCCAAGGATATTCGTGGCCGAGGTCACCGAGGAACTGCTCGAAATCGGCATTGGCGATATCGCCGCCCGGCAGATGCCCTTTCGAGGTCCACGGCTTGCCCATCTTCGGAAAGAACGGGGCGATGCGGTCCAGCGCGTGCTCGGCCAATTTGCGGAAGGTGGTGATCTTGCCGCCGAAGACGGAAAGCAGCGGCGCCTGCCCTGCCGAAGCGTCGAGTTCGAAAATATAATCGCGGGTCACCGCACTCGGATTGTCGGCATTGTCGTCATAGAGCGGCCTGACGCCGGAAAACGAATGAACGACGTCGCCGCGCGCAAGCTGGCGCTTGAAGTAGCGGTTGACCACCTTGATCAGATAATCGATCTCGCCGGCATCCGCGGTCACGTCTTCCGGCCGCCCGTCATAGGGGATGTCGGTGGTGCCGATCAGCGCCAGATCGTTCTGGTAGGGATTGATGAAGATCACGCGCTTGTCGCTGTTTTGGACGAGATAGGCCTGTCGCCCTTCCCAGAATTTTGGCACGACAATGTGGCTGCCCTTGACCAGGCGCACGTTCCGCTTGGAGTTCTGGCCGGCCACGCGGTTGACGATGTCGTTGACCCAGGGACCGCCGGCGTTGATCAGCGCCCGTGCCCGGACTGTGGTCCTGACGCCGGTTCGACCGTCGCGCATCTCCACCGACCACAGGCCGCTTTCGCGACGGGCGGCAATGCAGGCGGTTCGGGTGAATATCCTGGCCCCACGCTCCGCGGCGTCGAGCGCGTTGATGACGACCAGGCGGGCGTCGTCGACCCAGCAGTCGGAATATTCGAAGCCGCGCTTGAAGGCGTCCTTGATCGGCGCGCCTTCGGGTGCGGTGCGCAGGTCGAGCGTGCGGGTGGCCGGCAGCCGCTTGCGGCCGCCAAGATGATCGTAGAGGAACAGGCCGAGCCGGACCAGCCAAGCCGGCCTGTCATCGGGGCTGTGCGGCAGCACGAAGCGCATAGGCCAGATGATGTGCGGCGCGGATTCGAGCAGCACCTCGCGCTCGATCAGCGCCTCCCGCACCAGGCGGAACTCGTAATATTCGAGATAGCGCAAACCGCCATGAACGAGCTTTCCCGATCGCGAACTGGTGCCCTCGGCGAGATCGTCTTTTTCGCAAAGAATGACCGACAGGCCCCGGCCCGCCGCATCGCGCGCGATTCCGGCGCCATTGACGCCACCGCCGATGACGAAGAGGTCGACGATTTCGGTTTCACCGTTCATCTCGCTCTATGCCCTGTCGTCAGCATGGATTGACCGGAGGCAGACCGGCGATGAAGCGGCGCACTTCCTCGGCCGCCTGCTCGGCCGCATAAGTCACCGTGCGCACCGACGCGCCGGCGATATGCGGCGTCAGTGTCACGTTCGGCAGCTGCAGCAAGGGCCAGTCGGCAGGCACCGGCTCGACGGCGAACGTCTCCAACATGGCACTGCCGATCTGTCCCGAGACGAGCGCCTCGTAGAGTGCATCGTAGTCGACCAGCGGTCCGCGCGCTGTATTGACGAAGATTACGCCTGGCTTCATCCGGGCAATGGCGTCCTTGCCGATGAGACCGCGCGTCTCTTCGGTGACCCGGGAATGCAGCGTGACCACATCGGAGCGCGACAGCAGATCGTCCAGCGCTACCAGCTCGACGCCGGCATTGCGGTCCTCGACGCTCAACTGCACATAGGGATCGCAGACCAGGATGCGACAGCCGAAAGCACGCAGCAGCCGAACCAGCCTGGTGCCGATATTGCCATAGCCGATGACGCCCACGGTCATTTCGTTGAGCTCGCGGCCGGTGCGGTCGGCGCGGTAGAGATCGCCGCGCCACTCGGCCTTGCGCAAGGCTTCGTGGCCGACGCGGATCAGCCGCGTTTCAGCGAGAATGGCGCCGATGGTGAACTCGGCCACGGCGCTGGCGTTGCGGCCGGGCACATTGACAACGGTAATGCCATGGGCCTTGGCGGCCGCCATGTCGATGTTGATCGGCCCGCCGCGCGATACCGCAACCAGCTCGAGCGTGGGCAGGCGCTGCATCATGCTTTCAGAGAGCGGCGCAAGCTGGGTGACGAAGATTTCGGCGTCGCCGATGAAGTCCACCACCTCGTCGGGATCGCCGAAATACTCCTTGACCTTGCCCAGACCAAGCGCGGCATTGCCGAATTGCATCGGCTCGTCGGGCCAAGCGGTCTCAATGCTGCGGATGTCGAGGTTGTCGCCGCAGGCCGCCTCGATTTTCTCGCGAAACACTTCCGGAAGCATGAAGCGGTCGCCGATGATCGCAATTTTCTTGGGCATGCTCTTCTCAATTCAAGTCGGTTTGCCTGGACGCGGCCATCGAACGCCAGACCGGCCGCAGCGCCTCATGCGCCAATGTGTAGGACGGAGCCATCGCCTCATAGGCACCGGCAAGTTTCCGGTCGCTGGGCTCGGCCGCACGGAGCAAAGGAGTGACCCATTCACTGACGCAATCGTCCATCGATGCGTACTGGCCGACGCAGACCGCAGCAATCATTGCGGCGCCCGCAGCACCGGCCTCCTCGCGCTCGCTGGTGCGAATGTCGGCGCCGACCGCAGCACCCAGGATCTTGCGCAGAGCCGGGCTCCTGGCCGCTCCGCCGGTCAGGCGGATTTCCTTGGGCAGTGGCCCCATGGCGGCGTAGCAATCGCGTGCCGCGAAAGCCAGCCCCTCGAACACCGCGCGGACCATGTCGGCATAGCCGTGCCTGGACGAAATGCCGATGAAGCCGGCCCTGGCATTGGCATCGACGAACGGGCCGCGCTCGCCGGCCTCCGAGACATAGGGCTGGTAGAGCAGCGAGCCTGGCTCGGACGACGATATCCACTGGTCGACCAGCGCGATCATCTCGCCATTGGTCCGCGTAATACCTTGCGAGGCGAGAATGCCGGAGGCGAGGCCAAGGACCCAGTCGATATTGAGCGTTGCCGCCATGTTCGACTGCATCTGCGCAAAGACGCCGGGTGCCGGCATCGTCATCGTGTAGCCGGTTGCAGCCTCGTTGAGCAGAACCTCGTCCGGCGTTTCGGCAAGCCGCATATGCATTCCGGTGGAGCCGATGATCGAGCATCCCGGCTTGCGTTCGCGATCGAACAGGCCGGCGCCGAGCGCCGTGCAGGCGACATCGACATAGGCCAGAACGACCGGTGTGCCGGCGAGCAGGCCAGTCGCATCGGCTGCTGCCACCGACAGCGAGGTGCTTTGCCTGGTGCCATCGACGATGGGCGGCAACAGATGCCGGAGATCGGTGACGCCGAGTACCTCGAGCACATCATCGCAATAGCCGCGCGTGCGGAAGTCGCCGAAGGTGAAGGTGCCCTCGGACGGGTCGGTGGCGCGATGGCCGGTCAACTTGAAATAGAGCCAGTCCTTGCAGTGGAACGCCGTCGCTGCATTGGCAAGCATCGCGGGCATGTGGCGCTTCATGAACACGAACTGCGATCCCTGCTGGCAGGCAGCGAGTCCGCTGCCGGTCTTTTCGAAGCGCAGCCGGTCCTCCGGCCGCGCGCGGATCTCCTCGACGACCGCGGCAGCGCGCGCGTCGAGCCACAGCCAGCCCTTGGCAACCGGCTCGCCATCCTTGTCGATCAGCCAGGTACCGTCGCCCTGCCCGGTCACGGCGATGGCAATGGTCCGGCTGGCGAGATCCGGCACCTTGTCGGCAAGCTCGCGCAAGGTCGTCGCGGTATCGGCCCAGGTGCGTGTCAGGTCCTGCTCGGCGCCGCCGCCCGGCAGTGTCTCGTATTTATTGGGCAGCGCGGCGGACGCGATCTGCCTGCCCGCCGTGTCAAAGGCGACGGATTTTATGACAGACGTGCCGGCGTCGATGCCGATCAGCACATCCTGCATCAAGCAAGCTCCGTGCCGTGCGAAATGGCATTGCCGCTCGCCTGATCGAAGACGTGAAGGTTTTTCGGATCGATGCTGATCTTGATCGGCGCGCCAAGCTCCAAGCGGGTTCGGTCATGTTCGACCAGGACCAGCGAACCGCCGGCGAAATCGGCGGCGATATGGGTCTGGTCGCCGAGCCATTGATTGGCCGAAACCGTCGCCGGCACACCATCCTTCGAGCGGCGGACCGCATAGGGCCTGACGCCGATGACGACGCGCTGCCGGTTGAGCAATTCGTCGCGAACCGGGCCGCTGAACGCATCCTTGTCGTAGTCGAGCGAAAGCCCGTCGGGCAGCTTGAGACTGATCTTGCCGGCAGCCGTGCCGACATAGGCCTCGAAGACATTCATCGGCGGCTCGCCAACGAAGGTGCCGGTGAACAGGTTTGCCGGCCGCTCCTTGAGCCTGTCAGGCGTATCGAACTGCTGCAGCACGCCGCCCTCCATGACAGCGATGCGATCGGCCAGCGCATTGGCCTCGGTCTGGTCGTGGGTGACCAGAATCGCGGTCAGGCCACGCTCCTTGATGAAATGCTTGATGCGGCCGCGCAGCACGGCGCGAAGCTGCGGCTCGAGCTGGCCCATCGGCTCGTCCAGCAGATGCAGGTCGGCCTCGCGGATCAGCGCCCGGCCGAGGCTGGCGCGCTGCTGCTGGCCGCCGGAGATCGAGCTCGGATAGCGCTCGAGAATGTCCTCGATCTCGAGCAGCTTGGCGATGTTGGCAACCTTTGCATCGACCGCACTCTTCGCCAGCCTGGCGGCCTTGAGGGCGAAGGCCATGTTCTCGCGCACGGTCAGCGGCGGGTAGAGCGAATAGCCCTCGAAGGCCATTGCGACGTTGCGCCTGACCGGCGGCAACGTGTGCACCTTGCGGCCGGCAACCGAGATTGTGCCGCGCGAGACCTCTTCGAAGCCTGCGATCATGCGCAATGTCGAGGTCTTGCCGCAGCCGGATGAGCCGAGCAGTGCCACGATCTCGCCCTTGGCGATTTCCATCGTCAGGTTCTTGACGGCGTGCACGCCGCGGTCGATCGGACCGTAGAACTTGTCGACGCCCGAAATGGTGATTGCGCTCGGGCTCATGCCGCTTCTCCACTGCGCAAATTGACGACATTTTTCGAGCCGATGCGCTCGCCGCTTGCACGATCGAACAGCAGGGCGCTTTTGCTGTCGACAGCGATATGCGCCCTACCCTCGGATTGACCCGGTATCCCGGACGGACGCGAAACCAGGATTTCACGGCCGCGCACGGTGCGCACCAGGGTGACGATCTTCTCGTTGAGCGGCGTCTCGGCCTCGACCGTCACCGGGATGGCGCCGGACGTGCCTTCGTCAACAAAGGCCAGCGCCTCCGGCCGCAAGCCTATCACGCAGTCACGGCCGACCGCCGCCTCATGCGCGCCGGCCAGATGGACCTGGACATTGGACAGGCCGACATAGACGCCCTTGGCATCCCGGGACGGCTTGACGTCGAGCAGGTTGATGGTCGGGTCGCCGAACAGTCGGGCGATCTCGACGTTGGCCGGCTCGCGATAGATCTGTTCGGGCGTGCCGAGCTGTTTCACGACGCCTTGCGACATCACTGCGATGCGATCGCCAAGCGCCATCGCTTCCTTGTAGTCCTGGGTGACGTAGACAACGGTTGCGCCACGATCGGCGAGCAGCCTTGGCAGTTCGAGCCGCATTTCGAAGCGCAATTTGGCATCGACGTTGCGCAAGGGATCGTCGAGCAGCAGAAGCGGCGGCGAGCCGACCAGGGCGCGGGCAAGCGCGGTGCGCTGCTTCTGGCCGTTGGACAGCGCCCGCGGCTTGTGGCTGAGCACATGGCCGATCTTCAACAGCTTGCCGACGCTCTCGACGCCGGCCTTGATCGCGCCCTGCGACGAATGCTTCGCCTGCAGCGGCGTGGCGATGTTGTCGAACGCCGTCATATGCGGGAACAGCGCGAAGTTCTGGAACGCCATGCCGACGCCGCGGAACTCGGCGTCGACGTCGGTCATGTCCTCGCCGCCGATGAGGATCTTTCCCTCGTCGGGGTCGATGACGCCGGCGACCAGCCGCAATAGCACCGTCTTGCCGGCGCCGGACGGCCCGAACAGGACCAGCGTTTCGCCGTCGGCGACGGTCAGCGACAGATTGTCGAGAACGGTCTGGCTTTTGTAGCGCTTGACGATGTTTCGCAGTTCGAGGCTTGCCATCGGACTATCCTTTCACCGCGCCAAGCGACAGGCCTTCGACGAGATAGCGCTGCGCATAAAGCGCGAGCGCCAGCGTCGGCGTGATCGACAGCACGATCGCGGCTGAGATCTGGCCGTACTGGATGCCGGAGGAGGTGATGAACGCCAGCGCGCCGACCGTCACCGGCTGCTTGTCGGCCGAAGCGAGCACCAGCGCAAAGACGAAATTGTTCCAGGCGAAGATGAAGGCGAGCAGGCCGGCAGCGGCAATGCCCGGCCCGGCGAGCGGCAGCGCGATCTTGCGGAAGGTGGCAAACCAGGAATGGCCGGCGATGCGGTAGGCGTATTCGATGTCGGCCGGAATATCCTCGAAATAGCCGCGCACGATCCACAGGATCAGCGGCAGGCAGATCAGCTGGTAGACCCAGATCAGCCCGATATAGGTGTTGGCCAGCCCGAGCTTCTGGAAATAAAGGGTGAGCGGCAAAAGCACCAGCAGCGCCGGCGCGAACCGGAACGACAGCAGCGTGAAGGCGATGTCCTCCGAGCCGCGGAATTTGTGCCGGGCAAAGGCATAGGCTGCGGGAACGCCGAGCAGCAGCGCGACGGCAACCGAGGTGACCGACAGGAAGACGGAATTCCAGAGATTGCGCATGAAGGCGATGTCGAGCGTGCCGGCTGCCGTCATCAGCTTGCCTGTGATCAAGGCGGTGTAGTTGGCGAGCGTCGGCTCGAAGACAAGCTGCGGCGGGATCCGCAGGATTGTCTCGTTGGTCTGGAACGACATCATCAGGATCCAGACGATCGGGAACATGAAGAAGATCACGACCAGTGCCAGGGCTATGCCACGCAGGATGCGTTCGAGAAGGGAGGTGTGTTCCATGCCAGCCTCCTATGCATGGCCGCGGGCGCGTTCGCGCAGCCGCAGCCAGTTCTTGATGAAAATGTTCGAGAGGAAATAGGTAATCGCCCACAGGATGATCATCAGTGCTGCCGAGCGGCCGACATTGGTCGACTGGAAGAAGTTGAGATAGGCCTCCACCTGGAAGACGGTCAGCGTATCGCCCGGCCCGCCTTGGGTCATGGCGTAGATGATGTCGAACTGCTGGATTGAATCGAGCAGGCGGAACAGCGTCGCTGTCAGGATGTAGGGGGTCAGCATCGGCAGGGTGATGCGGAAGAAGACGAAGCTGCGCGGCACGCCGTCGAGTGCTGCCGCCTCGAAGGGCTGCGTCGGCAGGCTGCGCAGTCCGGCAAGCAGCAGGATCATGATGAAAGGCGTGTAGACCCAGATGTCGACAAGGACGACGGTGAGCAATGCCGTCGACGGAGACGAGGCCCAGCGGAAATCCTGCAGCCCGATCAGGCTAGCGAGATAGCTGAGCACACCGAAGCCGGGATTGGTCATCAGCTTCCACATCAGCGCGGCGAGCGCCGGCGCCGTCATCAGCGGCATCAACAGCATTATCGAGATGAAGTTGTTTAGCGTCGAGCGCTTCTGCAGCAGCATGGCGATGCCGAGACCGAGAAGCAGCTCGAGCACGACGGTGATGCCGGCGTAGAGCAGCGAAATCTCCAGCGTGTTCCAGAACTTCGGGTCGGTGAAGAAGGAGATATAGTTGTCGCCCCAGTTGAACTGCCGCGCCCAGGGTTGGCTCAACCGGTAGCGCTGGAACGAATAGACCACCGAGGTCAGGAACGGGATCAGGATTCCGATGCAGACCAGCAGGGCCGGCAGGCTGAGGAGGTAAGGCAGCACACGCTTGCTGATCCTGAAGCCCGACGGCGTGTTTCTTTGTATTGTCGCCGCAGTCATCTGCTGCTCCGTCATCCTGTTGCTTCGCCGTCCCGGCCGCCCAAGGGAGCAAGGCGGCCGGGCGGGCGAGCAGGCGGCACCTTTCGGGACCGCGTCGCAAACGTATCACATCTCAAAGGCTGGCCCGCGACGGGCCAGCCTTTGCCGCCCCTTAGCCGAGCCCGGCTTCCTTGAGCTGGCCGTTGATGCTCTCGGCCAGCTTGTCGAGGCCCTCGTCGACCGGCACTTCCTTGGCCACCATCTTCTGCAGCGTCGCCGCCCATTCGGTGGTGAGATCGAAGAACAGCGGCTGCGGAGTGAACTTGATGCTGGCGCCCGGCGCCGAGACGTCGAACATCTCGACATAACCGGGATAGCTCTTGTTCAACTTGTCCCGGAACATCTGGTCGTTCCAGACCGACTGGCGGACCGGATTGACGAAGTCCATCTTGGTCGCACCGAACAGTGCATGCTCGGGTCCGGATGCCCATTGCATGAAGTACCAGGTGGCGTCCTTGTCTTTGGAGAAGTTGGACATCGACAGCGACCAGATCCAGATATTGGGCGTCGGTGCCTTGGCGGCGGGATTGGCCTTGAACGCCGCGAAGGCGAGCTTGCCGGCCATCTTGTTATCGCCGCCATTCATGAAGTAGCCGAGAATGTCGGCATCGTAGATCATCGCCGAGGCGCCTGCACCGAGATCGGTGCCGACCTGGTACCAGGTGTAGGTCGACCAGTCCTTCGGGCCGCTCTCCTGAATCATCTGGACCCACTGTTTGTGGAAAGCCTTGGATTCGGCGGTGCTCATCGCGGCCGACAGCTTGCCGTCAGCCGAGACGTTCAGGTCCTTCTGGTCGAAATTGGCGTAGGCCGACAGGAAGCCCGGGTGGATCGTCGCCCAGGAGCGCGAGCCGCGCACGCCGATGCCGTAGACGCCACCGCCGACGTCCTTGGTGAGCTTCGCCGCCGTAGCGACCATCTCATCCATATTGCCGGGAACGCTGACGCCGACCTTGTCGAACATGCCCTTGTTGTAGGTGATGTTGTTCTGTTCGAAACCCCACGGAATGCACCACTGCTTGGCGTCGTCGGAACCGAGCACTCCGCCAGGCTGGCCGTTCCAGGCGCAGGACTTCCTGACGCCGGGCAGGAAGTCGTCCCAGGCATATTTCGGGTTGGTCTTGGCCGGATCCTTGATCCATTCGTTGAGGTCGGTGATCCAGCCGGCCGGGCCGTAGGTCCAGGTCATGTAGGCGCCCGTCATGAAAGCATCGTATTCGGGCGAGCTGGCCGACAGCGCGGCGGTAACCTTGTCGAAATAGACGTCTTCGGGGAACACGTCATAGACGACATTCATGCCGGTCAACTGCTTGAAATTGTCGAGGTTGGCGATCATCGCATCGGCGTAAGGATGCTTGTTGAGCAACAGCTTGATGGTCTTGCCCTTATGCGCCTGCCAGTCGAAATCAGCCGCCAGGGCGCGGGTCTGCCCGAAATTGAGCAGTGTGCCGGCGGTGCTGGCGGCAAGGCCCATTGTACCGAGGCCCTTGATCAGCCCACGGCGGTCGACTTGTCCACGCAGGAACGCGTCGATGAGGTCTTTCTCTTTCTCACGCATTTCTCTTCTCCTCCACAGGGTAGTTTCAACGAAATGGTTGCCGGCTACCCGACCGGCGTCTGTTCCACGAGCGATCGCGCCGTCCGCTCGTCGGTTATCAAGCCTTTGAGATAGCGGCCCTCCAGCACTGACTTGATGGCGCGAACCTTCACCTTGCCGCCGGCAACGGCGACAATCCTGCGGTTGCTGATGTCTTCGCGCGCCAGCGCCAGCGCCCGGTCGGAAAGCGTCGTCGCAACGGCCTTTCCGGCGTTGTCGAAGAAATGCCCGAGCAGTTCGCCGACGCCGCCATTGCGGCGGATCTCCTCCATCTCGCCCTTCTCGATCATACCGGTGGCGACAAGCGAGGCCTCACGTTCGGCGGTGCCGATGCCGGCGATAAGCAAGTCGGCGGACTTGGCGAGGTCGAAGACATCGCTGACGCCCTTCTGCCCGAGCAACACGGTTCGATCCTCGACCGTGTTGGCGAACATCGGTACGGGCATCACATAGGCCTCCGCACCGGTCCGTTCCGCGACGCGGTGGATGACGTCATGCGGATTGGCCGAGAACTTGCGCGTCAGGCCGCCAAGCAGCGAGACGAAACGGATCCGGCCGGCCGATATGCGCGGCAGATACTCCACGCAGGCGGCAAGCGTGCGGCCGTGGCCGACGCCGATCAGCGCCTCTTCGCCGCGTTCGATCTCGCGCTTGAGAAACTGCGCGCCTGCGATGCCGAGCGCCTTGAGCGGCAGGTCTTCGGCATCGAAGTCCGGAACTACCTCGCAATAGTCGAGGCCGTAGCAGCCGGACAACTCGTCCTCAAGCTCCACGCATTCGGAGACTTCGCCGTCGATATAGACTTTGACCAGGCCTTCCTGATTGGCCTTGGTGATCAGGCGATGCGCCTTGAGGCTGGTCAGGCCGAGCCGCTTGGCGACCTCCGACTGGGTCAGGCCGCCGGCATAGTGAAGCCAGGCGGCACGGGCTGCCATACCTGTCTCATCGTCGCGCAGCAGGCCGTTGCCAAAACCAACCATTTCCGCCCTTTGATATTTTTATCAGTTGCTGCAAAATTTTTCACAAGGCGTCGCCCGAGTCAAGCAACCGCTGCGTTTAAATCGCCGACTAGGAGCTTGCGGGCCGGGGTCGATAGGGCCGCGCTACCCAACGGGCAAGAAATCACATCGACCGCGCACCATTTAAAACGTTTGCAATTTCGCTTGAAGTGATTACAAACGTTTCAAACTTCGTTCGGGAGGAACGATGCCGGCCCGCGTTACGACCCTCAAGGAACTTGCTGCGCAGCTCGGCCTGTCAATCACCACCGTTTCGCGGGCCCTTGCCGGCCACGAGCAGATCGCCTTGAAAACGCGCCAACGTGTCACCGAGGCCGCGCGCCTGGCCGGCTATGTGCCGAATACCGCAGCCCGCACGCTGGTCTCCGGCCGCAGCGGCTTTGTCGGCATGGTGCTGCCGATCCGCGGCCCCAATCTGGTCGATTCCTTCCTCGGCGAATTCGTCACAGGGCTCGGCGAAGGGCTGGTTTCGCACGGCTCCGACCTGATCCTGGCCGCAGCGGCGCAGGGCCAGTCGGAACTTTCCGTGCTTCGCCATGTCGTCGAATCGGGCCGCGCCGACGGGGTCATCGTCACCCGTATCGCCGAGGTCGACGAGCGGCTTGCCTATTTGCGCCAACGCAATTTCCCGTTCGTCGCGCATGGCAGGCTGCTCGACGGCGACTTTGCCTACCATTGGCTCGATACCGATGGCGCGCATGCTTTCGGCGAAGCCTTCGACATGCTCTACAACCTCGGACACCGCCATTTCGGCCTGGTGACGATTTCCGAGCCGATGACGTTTCGCCATCTTAGGCAGGATGGGCTCGCCGCCGCGATCGCCCGCCGGGGCGATCCGTCGGTCAGGCTCGATGTGGCGACGGCGCCGCGTTTCGATCGCGGTGCCCGCATCCAGGCGATCAACCGGCTGCTGCACGCTGCCGAGCGGCCGACGGCCATTGTCGCGCTGTTCGACGAGCTGGCGCTGACGGTCATGGAAGAGGCAGGGCGCGCCGGACTTGCCATTCCTCACGACCTGTCGGTGATCGGCTTCGACAACATAGCCGCCTCCGCCTATGCGCCGCCGGGGCTGACCACTTTCGACGCCTCGATCCGCCAGTGCGCGCGCGAGATCGGCGAGATGCTGCTGACCGTCATCGGCGACAGGCCGACCAAGCCGCTGACGCGGCTGGTGCGGCCGATACTTGTCTCGCGGGCAAGCCATGGCCCGACACCTACAGGACGGAACTGACGCCTTAGCGGCGCACAACCAGGGAGGAAGATGACGATGAATGCGTTGAGGACATTGGCAGGTGCGGTGCTGGCGTTGTCGCTTGCTGCTGGCGCAGCACAAGCCCAGCAAGTGTTGTTCTGGTCGACACAGGCGCGACCAGTGGAAGAGACACAGAAGATGCGCAGCGAAGTGCTGAAGGGGTTTGACGGCCAGGTCGACTATCAGGTCGCCGAGGACGGGCCCTGGCTCACCCGCCTTCAGGCCGAACTGCAGGCCGGCTCCGGCACCATAGGCGTGCTCGGCGGCCTGCACGGAGACTTCTCCACCGTCGGCGCGAACCTTGTCGATCTGTCCGGCGTCGATCTCGGTGGCGTCAAGGTCAACGAGACCTACAAGAAGCTCGGCATGCTCGGCACCGGCGAGCAGAAGTACCTGCCATGGATGCAGGCCACCTTTCTGATGGCGGCCAACAAACAGGCGCTGCAATATCTGCCGGCCGGCACCGATCTCAACACCATCACTTATGACCAACTGATCGAGTGGGCGAAAAACATCGCGGAAAAGACTGGTTCACCCAAGTTCGGTTTTCCGGCCGGCCCGAAAGGGCTGAAGCATCGTTTCTTCGAGGGTTTTCTCCTTCCGTCTTATACCGGTTCGATGGTGACCAAGTTCCGCTCGGCGGAGGCCGAGACGGCGTGGAACAAATTCAAGGAGTTGTGGCAGTACACCAACCCGAATTCGACCAACTATGCCTTCATGCAGGAGCCGCTGCTGACCGGCGAAGTCTGGGTGGCATTCGACCACGTGGCGCGGCTTGCCGACGCCTTTAACCAGAAACCCAATGACTTCGTCGCCTTTCCGGCGCCGGCTGGCCCGGCAGGCCGCGGCTACATGCCGGTGGTGGCCGGTGTCGCTATCCCGAAGACCTCCCCTGACATGGACAAGGCCAAGGCGCTGGTCGCCTATATGCTGAAACCGGAAACCCAGATCGCGACGCTGAAGGCGACAAACTTCTTCCCCATCGTCAACGTCAAGCTGCCCGACGACATGCCGGCCTCGGTGAAGGCTTTCAGCCCAGTGATCGCCACCATGACAGCAGCTCCCGATGCGTTGCCGGCGCTGCTGCCGATGGGACTTGGCGGCCTCAGCGGCAAGTTCAATCAGATCTACACCGACAGCTTCGAGCGCATCGTGCTCGGCGGCGAGGATGTGCACGGCGTGCTCGACGAACAGGCGACGGCGCTGAAAGCGATCATCGAACAGGCGAAGGCGCCGTGCTGGGCGCCCGACAAACCATCGCAAGGCGCCTGCCCGGTCGATTAGGAATCCTCCCTGGGCGTCCGGATTTCCAGCGCGCCGGGCGCCCACCCGTTTACAAGCGTCGAATAGAGAGCGCTCCATGCACGGCAAGGCCCTTCCCTATCTCCTGCTGATGCCGGCGACGCTGTTCCTCTGCGTCTTCTTCCTCTACCCGTTCGCGCTGGTCGCCTTCGAGGCGTTCACCCGCGACGGCGGTTTTACGCTCGACAATTTCCGCACCATGGCGGGCAGCTGGAAGTTTCCGGTCACTGTCCGCAATACGCTGCTGCTGAGCGCCATCGTCGTGCCGATCCAACTGGTGATGGCGCTGCTGATGGCAACGGTGGTGTCGCGGCTTGAAACCGGGCGCAGCGCTGCGCTTTACATCTTCGCTATTCCGCTCGGCATCTCCGATCTCGCCGCCGGGCTGATCTGGCTCGCCATCTTCGACCAGTCCGGCTTCCTGAACACCTTGCTCTCCAATCTCGGCGTCATCCACAGGCCGGTTATGTTCCTCGGCTATCAGAGCAAGCTGACGATCTTCATCGCCGTGGCGCTGGCCGAGATCTGGCGCGCGACCGCCATCATGATGGTCATTCTGGTCGCCGGCATGGGGCTGATCCCCCGGGAATACTACGAGGCGGCGGAGGTTTTTGGCGCTAGCCCGTGGAAGCGCTTCATCAAGATCACGCTGCCTCTGCTGCGCCCAAGCCTGCAGACGGCGATCATCCTGCGCGTCATCCTTGCCTTTGAAGTCTTTGCCGTGGTTGCAGCACTCGGCGGCACCAATCTGCCGGTGCTGATGGGCGAGACCTACAATTGGCAGTTCACGCTGCAGGACCGCAATGTCGCCGCCGCCATGGCGCTGTTCATCCTCGCCATCTCGATCGGTTTCACGCTGTTCTTCCTGCGGGTGCTGCGTGTGCCGAAGGAGGCGCGGATATGAGCACGGTCGCGGAACTCTCGATCGCCGCGCCTGAGGCCCGCAAAGCCGGTAACTGGTTGCTGGTCGCCACCGTCATCCTGCTTTGCGTCTGGGTGCTGCTGCCGATCTATCTGTTGATCGTCAACGCGCTGTCGTCGCCGGAAGAGGTGACCGCCTTTCCCAAGCGCTTCTTCCCGTCATTCGATTTCGGCAGCCTTTCTTTCTTCATCAATTTCGCCGGCGTCGCCAAGGCGCTGTGGAACTCCGTTCTCGTCGCCACGCTGACGATGCTCCTCTCGATCGGCTTCGGCGCACCCGCGGGCTACGCGCTGTCGCGCTTCGAATTTCGGGGCAAGGAAACGTTCCGTTTCCTCGTGCTGATGACCCGCGCCTTCCCGCTGCCGCTGCTGGCGCTACCGCTGGCGGTGATGTTCATCCGCACCGGCCTCGACGATACCGCGATCGGGCTGGCGCTGGTCCACACCACGCTGGCGCTGCCGTTTGCCGTGCTGATTACCTTCTCGCTGTTCTCCGGCATCCCAGTCGAGCTGGAGGAAGCTGCCTGGACACTCGGCTGCACGAGATTGCAGGCATTCCGAAAAGTCATTCTGCCGCTGGCGCTGCCGGGCATCGCGGCGTCGGCGGTGTTTGCCTTCACCATCTCCTGGAACGAGGTGTTTGCCGCCGCCGTGCTCACCATCGAGAACCGGACGCTGACCGCCTTCCTGCTGCAGAGCCTTGGCGAATCGCCGCTCTACCTCAAATTCGCCGGCGGTGCTGCCTTGGTTATCCCGGCGCTGATCTTCATCTTCGCCGTCCGCAAATATCTGTTCGCCATGTGGGGGATCGCCAACCGATGACGCGCACAAAAGAGAACGCCGATGGCTGAGATCGTCATCAAGCAGGTGGCAAAACGTTTCGGCGGCTTCACCGCGCTGCATTCGATCGACCTGACCATCGCCGACCAGGAATTCATGGTGCTGCTTGGCGCCTCAGGTTGCGGCAAGACCACGCTGCTGAGGATCGTCGCCGGGCTGGAAACGCCAAGCCAGGGCGAGGTCTGGATCGGCGGCCGTCGCGTCGACCATCTGCCGCCGCGCGCCCGCGGCATCGCCATGGTGTTCCAGAATTACGCGGTCTTTCCGCACCTGACGGTATTCGAGAACATCGCCTTCGGCCTGCGCATGAAGAAGCTGCCGCAGCAGGAGGTCGACGGGCGCGTCAACCGCACCGCGGAGCTCATGCATATCGAGCAACTTTTGAAGCGCTATTCGGGCCAGCTTTCCGGCGGCCAGCGCCAGCGTGTGGCCGTCGCCCGCGCGCTCGCCATGGAGCCCGATGTGATCCTGATGGACGAGCCGCTGTCGAACCTCGACGCGCTGCTCAGGCTCGAAATGCGCGCCGAGCTCAAGGGCGTGCTGGCGGCGTCCAAGACCACCACCATCTACGTTACCCACGACCAGGTCGAGGCGATGAGCCTTGCCGACCGCATCGCCGTCATGCATCAGGGCCGTATCGTCCAGGCCGCCTCACCGGTAGAGGTCTACCGCAATCCGGCGGCCCGCTTCGTCGGCTCCTTCATCGGCAACCCGCCGATGAATTTCATCCCGGCGACGAAGACTGCGAACGGCAGCTGGATCGTCGCCGGCCTGACGCTACCTGGCCCCAAATCGGACAAGCAGACGATAGAATTCGCCATTCGCCCCGAGGATGTGGACGCCGGTAACGAAGGCATTAACGCCACCGTGCGCGTCGTCGAGCCGCTCGGACCGCACACGCTGGTCACCTGCGATGTCGAGGGCGGCCTGTTTCGCGCCATTCTCGAATCGAACGCCACGGTCGCCGTCGGCGATCACTTGCGGCTTTCGCCCAAACCCGATCGCATCCGCTGGTTCGATCCCGAAACCACGAACGCCCTTTGATCCTCCCTTCGATCCTGAAAGTACGAACGCCCCGATGATATCTCTTGCCATTGACGAAACTATCGCCCGCGCCGTCGAGGTGCTCAGGGAAAATGACCAAGGCACCTATACCATACCGACCAAGGGCCTCTACCCGTTCCAGTGGAATTGGGATTCCTGCCTGACCGCCCTCGGTCTTGCCCACTATGACGAGGCCCGAGCCTGGACCGAGATCGACACGCTGTTCGCTCACCAGTGGCCGGACGGCATGGTGCCGCACATCGTCTTCCACGTCTGGAACGACGGCTATTTCCCCGGGCCGGGGGTCTGGCGAACGGACCGCCCGACCGCCACCTCGGGCATCACCCAGCCGGCAGTCGCCGGCTTTGCCGTGCGCCGCCTGTTCGACCAGGCCAAGGACAAGAAACTGGCGGCCGAGCGCGCCCGCGCGCTGCTGCCGAAGATCGACGCCTGGCACCGCTGGTTCTACGAAAATCGCGACCCGAACGGCGAAGGGCTGGTCGCCATAATTCACCCATGGGAGTCCGGCCGCGACAACTCGATCGACTGGGACGAGGCGTTCGAGCGCGTGCCGACCGAAGGCGTCGAGCCCTACACCCGCCGCGACATCCTGCACGCCGACCCTGCGCATCGACCGACCAGGGCCCAGTACGATCGCTATATCTGGCTGCTGCAGCATTTCCGCGAACTTGGTTGGGACAACACCCGGCTGCACGATGCCTCGCCCTTCCAGGTCGTCGATCCCGGCTTCAACGCCATCCTGATCCGTTCCGCCGCCGACCTTGCCGATCTCGCCGATACACTTGGCGAAACTGAAATCGCAGAAGCCAATCGCGCCCGTGCCGAAAAGGGGCTTTCGACGATGGAACGGCTGTGGAGCGACACACATGGCCAGTACATTTGTTTCGACCGAGTGGCCGGAAAGCTCGTTAACAGCGCGTCGGTCGGCGGCATCCTGCCGGTGTTTTCGGCCATTCCGGAAAGCCGGGCAGCCGCCATCGCTGCAACGATCGAGCGCATCGCTGGCAAAGCGCGTTACATCGTCCCCTCGCACGATCCTGGCGATGGACGCTTCGACCCAAAGCGCTACTGGCGCGGCCCGGTCTGGCTGGTGGTCAATTACATGATCGCCGACGGCCTTGCCGCCGCCGGCCACAGCCAAATCGCACAACGGATCACGCAATCCAGTCTCGACCTGATCGCCGAGAGCGGTTTTGCCGAATATTACGATCCCCTCAGCGGCGAGCCGCTCGGCGGCAATCGCTTTACCTGGACCGCGGCGATGGTGATCGAGTTCCTGAAGGGCAGAGCCTGAACGCTTCCGCCTAGGCCGCCGGCTACCAAAGCCCGTTCTGTCTGCCGAATAACAGTCGACCCCATTTGCGTCTGAGGCATGTCCTGGCCCATCAAACAGGGCCAAGGCATGCCCAATCTTCACCATGCCAGAGCTATAATAATTCGTCACAAACCGCTATCTATACTGCGTCGGGGCGGGGAGAAGCGCGGCTTGGAATTCGATCTGAAGACCATTGAGGCGCTTGCTCCCGATCAGGCGTCGCTGAGCGCCGCCTCCAAGCTCACCAAACGAACGAACTGGCCGCGGCTCGAAAAGCATGAGCAGCAGGCGCTCATCTGGGGCGAATGCCAGGGTTCCGGCTCCAATCCTTATCGAGTGGTGGTCGACACGGGTGATCACGGCTACAAATGCACCTGCCCTTCGCGCAAATTCCCATGCAAGCACACGCTGGCCCTGATGTGGATCGCCGCCACCGCGCCAGCCAGTTTTGCCGCTGCCGATACCACGCCGGAATGGGTGAATGACTGGCTTGGCCGGCGCCGGAAGACGGCGTCACAGCCGGTGCAGCAACCGGCACCGGGCGCGGAAGCCAAGAGCATTGGCGAAGCCGCACGGGCGGACGAGAGCGCCGCCGTTGAAGATAACGCAACGGTCGAGCGTCGCGAGGCGGCGCAGCGCAAGCGGGCGGAAAGCACACGAGAAACAGTGTCGGCGGCGCTCGATGAACTCGACCAGTGGATTGCCGACCAGTTGCGGCTCGGTCTTTCCGGGTTTGTCGACGCCAGCAGCGACCGTTGCCGGCGGATTGCTGCGCGGCTGGTCGATATGAAGGCAGCGGCGCTCGCCGGCCGTATCGACGAGATTCCGTCGCGGCTGATGGCGCTGCGCAGCGAAGAACGACCGGATGCGGCGATCCGCGAACTCGGCAAGCTCGTGCTGCTGGCCAAGGCCTGGCGGTCGGCGCCCGACGATCCCGAGCTGAAGCGGCTTGTATCGACATCCGAAACCCGCGAACAGGTGCTGGCCAATCCCGATGCAATGCAAGTCGAAAGTCTCTGGGAGGTTGTCGGCGAGAAGATCGAGACCCGGCGCGATGGTTTGGTCAGCCATTCGACATGGCTGCTCGATCTGAAAAGCTCCACACCACAATTTGCCCTGCTGCTCGATTATTTTCCCGCCTCGGCCGGACGCCGATCCAACGCCTTCTCGCCAGGCGATCGCTTCAATGCCCGGTTGGTCTTTTATCCATCACGCCGGCCACTCCGGGCGCTGGTGGCAGAACGCATGGGCGACGTCGCATCGGGCCCGTGGCCCGATTTTACCCTGGGCGTCGCCAAGGATCCGCTGGCTGCGCATGTGTGCCATCAGGATGCCGCTCCCTGGCTCACAGATAGCCCTCTCATGCTGCCGCCTGGTGCGATCCTGGTCGACGATCGGGGCGCAGCCTGGTGGCAGGCCGCCGATGATCCGCAAGGGCTCGCCTTGCCGATCAGTGGCGCCGTCAATCAGACATTGCTCGGCCTCGACCTTGCCGCCACGGCAGCGCTCTGGGACGGCGCTCGGCTTGACCTTCTGGCGGCTCAAAGCGGGTTCGGGAGGCTTGACCTGTCGTGAATGAGGGCGAGCAAACAGGCCTGGCGACCATGCGCGATTGCTGGATCACCGGCGGAGCCACCTTCGATCTGGCTCCGGCCGCCTGGAAGGCAATCGCAGGCGGCGCAAGTCCCGACGAGCAGGAGCGCCGGCTCCTGGCAATTGCAGCGCAAGCGCTCGGCGTCGCCTTGCGGCCGGCGGCGCCGAAGACGCTCAAGCGGCGGCCGCCGCTGCCCGGGCTTGCCTTGCCACTGCTGCCGGAGCGGTTGCGGCCGCTTTTGCGCGCCGCCCTGAAACAAGCCGCCGACGCAAGGCGCAAGACGCGCGTGGTGACGCTTGTCGCCAGCCGCGGCTTCGTGCTCCACCCAATGGACTGGATGCCCTCGTCGGATCAGAACAGCCCGGATGTCTACGCTCCATGGATCGACTGGCAAGCCAGCGTGGATGGAGAAAGACATACCCCGCAAGAGAAACTCACGGCGGAAAATTGGGATGAGTTCTATCCCGCCGCGCGCCGCATCGCGCTGGCCGATATGCGCCGGCGCGAACCGGCCGCGGCGCGAATGCTGATCGAGGCCAAGGCCTCGGGCGAACCTGCGGAGGTCAGGCTTGCGCTCATCGAACTTATGCGCTTCGGCCTCAATGCCGAGGACGCGCCGTTCCTGAAAAGCCTTGCCACCGACCGTTCCGGCAAGGTGCAGGACCTGGCTGGCCGGTTGCTGGCAAGGTTGGGCGAGCACGGCCATTCGAGCGAAGGCGGGGCGGAGGATCCAGCAGTCGAACTCGCCGTCTTCATCGGCGAAGGCAAATCCGGCTTCATCCGCCGCCGGACCACCTACACGCCGGCGAAACTCAAATCCCCGGCGCAGGAAAAGCGCCGCGCCGAATTGTTCGAGACCTGCAATCTGGTCGACCTCGCCAGACGGTTCGGCATCACGGAACCCGAATTCATCGGAGCCTGGCAGTTCGGCGCCGACAACAACGCTGATATCCTGATCGCCCGAATGGTCGCCGCTTCTGGGAGCGACGCGGCGGTGACGCATATGGCGGACATGCTTGTCACCGAAGGCGGCAAACCGGCGCTGTTCGTGTTGCACCTTGTGCCGCGTCTGGACAGCCGCAGGAAACGGGCTCTCGTCCGGCTGATCCTCAAGCAAGCAAATTACCTCAGCGCGATCAATCTGGCGGAAGGCATTGATGCTGGCTGGCTGGAATGGGACGATCTTTCGAACGGGTCAGCTCTTCCCGCTTTGCGTTCCGCCGTTGCGGGAAACGACGAAGCCGTGCGGCGGGGCGCTGACGATATACTGGAAACGATCGGCTACCTTGCCACAGCGACCACAGCAGCCAAATTGATCGACGAGGTCGTCGCTGCCGGTATGCCGCCCGCCGCCCCATCACTCAGTGTCCTGCGTCTCAACGCGGCGCTGGCCGAACATCAGTCTCGAACCGACACATGATCAATCCGGAGAATTCATATGAACGCTGCCATCCGTCTCCCGGTCGAGCAGGCCTATGCCTCTGAATTGCAGGCGCTGGCGCGCGGTGACGACAGGCAAAAACCTGCCGGCTGGAGCCTGTCGCCACAGTCTGTGCTGACCTATCTGCTCGGCGGCAAGGCTAGCGACGGCACACTGATAACCCCGAAATATGTCGGTCGCCGCCGGTTGATGGAAACCGCGGTAGCGACGCTCGCTACCGACCGTGCACTCTTGCTGCTCGGCGTTCCCGGAACCGCCAAGTCCTGGGTATCTGAACATCTTGCCGCCGCCATCATGGGCGACTCGACGCTGATCGTGCAGTGCACGGCCGGCACCGACGAGAACCAGATCCGCTATGGCTGGAACTATGCGCAGCTGCTGGCAAAAGGCCCGAGCCAGGAAGCGTTGGTGCCGACGCCGCTCTACCGAGCCATGCAGAACGGCAAGCTCTGCCGGCTGGAGGAACTGACCCGCATGGGCTCGGACGTGCAGGACACGCTGATCACCGTGCTTTCCGAAAAGATGATGCCGATTCCGGAATTGAACACCTCGATCTACGCCCAGCGCGGCTTCAACATTATCGCCACGGCAAACAACCGCGACAAAGGTGTCAACGAGCTCTCCTCGGCGCTCAAGCGTCGCTTCAATGTCGTGGTGCTGCCATTGCCGGAAGACATGGCCGAAGAGGTGGCGATCGTCTCCAAACGGGTCGATGAGATGGCTGGCGGACTCGACCTGCCGGTGCCAAAAAATGTCGGCGAGGAGATCGCCCGTGTGCTGACCATCTTTCGCGAATTGCGCTCCGGCGCGACTGCCGACGGCAAGGTGACGCTGAAGACTCCTTCCGGCTCGCTGTCGACCGCAGAAGCGATCGCCACGATGGTTGGCGGGCTCAGCCAGGCGGCGTGGTTCGACAGTGGCAAGCTCGGCGCCGAAGGTCTCGCCGCCAGCCTTGTCGGCGCGATCGTGAAGGATCCGGTGCAGGATAAGGTGGTGCTCGAGGAATATCTGGAAACGGTGCTCAAGAAGCGCCCCGACTATGCCGGCTATTACGCGGCGCTGAACGCAGCGATCTGACGCCATGAGCCACGGCGACATTGCCTATTTCGGGATACGCCATCACGGGCCGGGTTCCGCCGACAGCCTGGTGCAGGCACTGCAGGATTTGAACCCGGTCGCCGTGCTGATCGAGGGGCCGATCGACGCCTCTGAGCTTCTGCCCATGCTGGCCCGCCCCGAAATGCAGCCGCCGGTGGCGCTCCTTTGCTATCCGGAAGACGATCCGGCTTCGACAAGCTTCTGGCCTTTTGCCGAGTTCTCGCCCGAATACCAGGCGGCGCTTTGGGCTGTGGGCAATAAGGCGACGTTGCAGTTTATCGACCTGCCATCGTCGGCACGGTTCACCACTGCTGCGATCGGTGGCGCGGAGGACACCGATGTGACCGAAGCTACCCAAGCCCCCGAGGATGGTGACGCGGCTGCGCTTCCGCGTGATCCGATTGCCATGCTGGCGCACGCCGCCGGTTATGAGGACGGCGAAAGCTGGTGGTCGGACATCATTGAACAGAACCCGGAACCCGGCCCGATATTTGCGGCCATCGCCGATGCGATGACGACACTGCGGAATGGTGAGGGTCCGATCGCGCAGTTCGAAGCCAAGCGCGAGGCGCATATGCGGCTCGAAATCGCCAAGGCGCGTAAGCAGTTCGAGGGGCCGATCGCCGTCGTCTGCGGAGCATGGCATGTGCCGGCGCTGCAGGCCACCCACACTCAGAAAAACGATCAGGTCCTGATCAAGGGAATTGCCCGGCGCAAGAGCACAATGACATGGGCACCGTGGACCGGACCGCGCCTGGCGCTGGGATACGGCTATGGCGCGGGCGTCGTCGCGCCCGGCTGGTGCAAGCATCTTTGGCGCACGCGCGGTCGGCGCGATGCGGCAACCCTGTGGCTTGCCATGATCGCGGCGCTGCTGCGGGCGAAGGGCCATCTGGTCTCGACCGCTTCGCTGATCGAAGCGGAGCGGCTCGCCCGCGCGCTCGCCGCCATTCGCGAACGGCCGAAGCCCGGGTTCGAGGAATTGCGCGACGCCGCGATCGCGGCCCTGTTCAATGGCGAAGCGTTGCTGTGGGGGCTGGTCGAGGCCGAGTTGCTTCTGGGTGCGGACGTCGGTGAAATTCCGCCCGACACGCCGCTGGCGCCATTGATCGAGGATCTGCAGCGCAACCAGAAGGCGGCGCGGCTGAAGCCCGAGGCGCTGGAGCGCGAACTGTCCGTCGACCTGCGCAGCGAAAGCGGACTGTTTCGCTCGACATTGCTGCATCGGCTGAGCGTGCTTGGTGTGCATTGGGGCAGACTGACCGATGCCGGTCGCAGCCGTGGCACCTTCCGCGAGCGGTGGACCCTGGCGTGGGAACCGGAATATGCCGTTCGTCTGGTCGAGAACCTGATCTACGGGCCGACCATCGAAAAGGCTGCCAATGCCCGCCTGATCCAGATGATCGAAACGGCGGCGACGCTCGATACGCTTGCGGCATTGGTGGAGAACGCGATCACGGCAAGCCTGTCGGAAGCATCGACTGCCGGCCTTGCGGCGTTGGAGGCGCGAGCGGCGCGCAGCAGCGAATGCCTGGAGATCCTGGCGTCTGTGCCGCCCCTCGCCGACATCATCCGTTACGGCGAGGCCCGCAAAACGGAGACGAACCGGCTGTCCGGTCTCATGGAGCGGCTGATCGTCGAAGGTGCGATCGCGCTTCCGTATGCTGTACGCGATCTGGATGAGCAAGCCGCCGCGACGCTAGTCGGTGCGATGCGCAAGGCCGATGAGGCGATCAGACTGGTCGAGCCCGGGCAAGACGTGCTGGACGGATGGCGTAACGGACTGGCTGCCGTGCTGGAGGGATCGCGGTCGACGGCGCTGCCGGCAGGATGCGCCGCGCACCTGCTCTACGAAGCTGGCCGGCTTTCCGCCGAGGACGCTGCCGGACTGCTCGAGCGACGCTTGTCACCGGGGACTCCTGTCATTGAAGCGGCCGGGTTCTTCGAAGGCTTCTTCAGCACTGCCGGTCAGCGGCTGATCTATGACGAAGGTCTGCGCGGTGCGGTTGATGCGTGGCTGAAGTCCCTCGACGAGGACGCTTTCATCGCGCATCTACCGCTGCTGCGCCGCGTCTTCTCCAATATGGACAGCATGGAGCGCCGGCGGTTGATTGAAGCGGTGCTCGGCCGCGCCGCTCGGCTGCCGGCCGGCCTGATACCGGCGCCCGATGGCGGCGAGGCCTGGCGTCGGCACCTGGAGCGGCTTGGACCTTTGCTCAAGAGCGGGACATAACGATGGACGACGAGGCAGAGGCGACCCAAACCGGCGCACCATCGCCCGATGGCGGAAGAGAGCGCCGCTGGCGTCTGGCGATCGGCGCCGACGATGAGACATCTGCGGCACTTTCCAGCGACGACAAACGGCTTTCGGCGGCTCTTGACGCGTTATACGGCGACGGCGCCAATGCCGCTGCCGACCCGCGCAAACGGCGCGGCGGGCTAGGCCGTTCGGCGCCGCGCGTTGCGCAATGGATGGGCGACATCCGCTCTTTCTTTCCCGCGCAGGTCGTCCAGATCGTCCAGAAAGATGCCTTCGAACGGCTGAACCTGAAGCAGATGCTGATAGAGCCGGAGTTCCTGAAGGCGATCGAGGCGGACGTCAATCTGGTCGCCGACCTGGTTTCGCTCCGCTCGGTGATGCCTGCCAAGACCAAGGACATCGCCCGCGCGATCATCGCCGATATCGTGGCCAAGCTGATGCAGAGGCTGGAGCAGAAGACAGTCGAGGCAATCCGAGGCGCGCTCGACCGGTCGAGGCGCACCAACCGCCCGCGTTCGCGCGATATCGACTGGCAGCGCACCATCTCGGCGAACCTTCGCCACTACCAACCCGAACACAAGACTATCGTGCCGGAGAAGCTGGTTGGTTTCATACGCAAGCAGCGACGGCTGGTCGATCTCGACGAGGTGGTTCTGTGCGTCGACCAGTCCGGCTCGATGGCAAGTTCGGTGATCTATGCCTCGATCTTCGCAGCGGTGATGGCCTCGCTGCCGGTTGTGCGCACCAAGCTCGTCTGTTTCGATACCGCCATCGTTGACCTTACCGAAGAACTCAGCGATCCTGTTGAAGTGCTGTTCGGCGTGCAACTCGGCGGCGGCACCGACATCAACCAGGCGGTCGCCTATTGCGCCGACCGTATCGAGCGGCCCACCAAGTCGCATCTGGTGCTGATCACCGACCTCTATGAAGGCGGCAATGGCCAGGAACTGCTGCGGCGGCTGGCGGCGCTGGTTCGATCCGGCGTCAATGCCGTCGTGCTTCTGGCGTTGACCGATCAGGGGCAGCCCGGCTATGATCCAGCGATGGCAGGTTCGGTCGCGGCACTTGGCATTCCGGTCTTCGCCTGCACGCCGGATCTGTTTCCGGACATGATGGCGGCGGCACTGCGGCGGGAGGATATCGGCGCCTGGGCGGCGGGAGCCGACATCAAGCTCATTCGCGCCGGGGCTGAGGCGCCTGGGATGCATGAGTGAGCGTTTGCCTCGGTCCAGAATACTGGGCAGCCCGCAGGCAAGCGCTTGCGGTCAAAGGTTTGACAAATAGCCAGCCGCGCCTATGGTCGACCTGTTACAGGAGCGACGCATGGCGAAGACAACCGGCTGTATTCCTGGCGGGTTTTCCCCACATTTGCTGAACAGTAGAAATCAGCCACGGCCGCTTTCACAGCCCTCGCCCTTCCCTCTCCCGGCCGCGTCGATGCGCCCGGGCCGTTCATGTCCTTGAGCCACATGTCGCAGAAAATTGCCGAGCTTCTGTCGCGGCTGGAAAAGCGGCTGGACAGGTCAGCGATTGTCTCGGCTGAGGAGGCCGGACCACGCTACCGGGAAGATCCCGACGGCAAGGACGGCGCGCCGCCAGCGATCGTCTTGCGTCCACGCACGACCGGCGAGGTGTCGGACATTCTGCGCCTGTGCAACGAGGCCGGGCAGAGGCTCGTCATCCAGGGTGGCCGCACCGGTCTTGCGGGCGCGGCGCGCATCCAGCCCGGCGAGGCGGTGCTGTCGCTGGAGCGCATGACGGCGGTCGCGGCGCCCCACCGCGAGGCGGCGACGATCGTCGCCGAGGCCGGCGCGCCGCTGCAAATGGTGCAGGACGCGGCCGATGCGGCCGGCTTGCTTTTCGGCGTCGACATCGGCGCGCGCGGCACGGCCACCGTCGGCGGCAATGTCGCCACCAATGCCGGCGGCATTCGCGTGCTGCGCTACGGCATGTACCGCGCGCAGGTGCTCGGTCTGGAGGCGGTGCTTGCCGACGGCAGTGTGCTCACGTCGCTCAAGGGCTTGCCAAAGGACAATTCCGGCTATGACCTCAACCAGCTCTTCATCGGCAGCGAAGGCACGCTCGGCGTGGTCACGCGCGCCTGCCTGCGGCTGCATCCCAAACCTGCCACCGAGGTAAATGCCTTCTGCGCACTTCCATCGCTCGATGCGGCGATTGCGCTGCTTGCGCAGCTCCGGCAGAAGCTTGGGCCGTTGCTCTCGGCCTATGATGTGAATTTCGCACCGCTCTATGGCGCCATGATCGCCGGCATGGAGGCGCCGGCGCCGCTGCCGGCCGGCTCGCCCGTCTATGTGCTGGCCGAGATACAGGGCAATGAGCCGGACCGCGACGGCGACCGCTTCGCCGCGGTGCTGATGCAGGCGGTCGAGGACGACGTGATCGACGACGTCGTCGTCTCGCAATCGCCGCGCGAATTCCGGGCGCTCTGGGCGGTGCGCGAGGAGGCCAACCGTTTCCTGTTTTCGATGGCAGGACTGATCGGCGTCGATATCAGCATCCCGCTGGCGAAAATGGCGACTTTCCTGCGCGAGACGGAAGCCGCTATCAAAGCCGTCGACCCGAGCGCCGACATCTACGTCTTCGGCCATCTCGGCGACGGCAATCTGCACTACCAGGTCCGCACCGTGGATCCGGCGGCTGCATACGGGATCATCTACCGGGGTGTGGCCGCGGCTGGCGGCGGCGTCTCGGCCGAGCATGGCATCGGCCTCGACAAGAAGGAATGGCTGCATCTGGTGCGTAGCGACGCCGAGATCGCGGCCATGCGCCGCCTGAAAGCGGCCTTCGACCCGAACAACATCCTCAATGCCGGGCGCATCTTCGACCTCGTGCCGGGCTGAAAAAGGCACGTAGCGCTGGCCGGACGCTGTCTCTATCTGGTCGCGCCCTTCAATTCCGCATGCGCAACTGCGATGCGGGCAGCAAGCGCGGCGTTGTTGCGGACAAGCGCGATGTTGGCCTTCAGGCTGCGGCCTTGTGAAAGCTCGTTGATGCGGGCGAGGAGAAACGGCGTCAGTTCCTTGCGCCCGATGCCGCGCTTCTCGGCCTCAGCCACGGCCGCTACGATCGTGCCGTCGATGAACGCCGGATCGAGCGCGTCCGCTTCGGGAATCGGGTTGGCGACGAGAATGCCGGTGCCGGATTCCATCTCGTCATGCAGCAGCATGGCTCGCGCGACCTCGTCGGGGGTATCGAGGCGATGGTCGGCCTTGAGCCCGCTGGAGCGGGTGTAGAAAGCCGGAAAATCATCGCTCCCATAGGCGATCACCGGCACGCGCTGAGTTTCCAGATATTCCAGCGTCTTCGCAACATCGAGTATCGACTTAACCCCGGCGCAGACGACGGTTGTGCCGGTCTGGCCGAGTTCGGTCAGGTCAGCGGAGATATCGAAAGTGGCTTCGGCGCCGCGATGCACGCCACCGACGCCGCCGGTCGCGAAAATACCGATCCCGGCTAAAGCGGCAATCCGCATCGTCGCCGAGACGGTGGTTCCGGCCGAGCCGCCGCGCACCATGATTGCGGCGAGATCGCGCCCGGAAGCCTTGACCACGCCCTTTGCCGCTGCCAGCTCTTCCAGTTCACGGTCGTCGAGGCCAACCTTGATCTTGCCGGCGACCACTGCGATCGTGGCGGGCACGGCGCCGTTTTGACGCACGACGGTCTCGACACCACGAGCGGTTTCCAGATTGGCCGGATATGGCATGCCGTGGGTGACAATCGTCGATTCCAATGCCACCACCGCGCGGCCTTTATCAAGCGCAGCAGCGACTTCATCGTTCAAATGGACAAGGGAAGGTTTCATATCATCTCGCTTTCAGGCAGGAATGCGGTACATGCCGGCGGCAAGGAAGCGCGGCGACAGATCGGGGTGGACGCTGGATTCGCTCTCGGTGGTCAGTGTGGCAAGCAGCGCGCCGGTGCGCACGGCATGAGCCACCGGCTCACCCGAAAGCACCTTGTACAGAGTGCCGGCGATCATAGCGTCGCCGGCGCCGGTGATGTCGACGGGCTGGGCCGGGACGGAGCGCATGGCCGTCACACCGCTCTCGGTCGCAACGGCAAATCCATGCGCACCCACAGTCACGATCACTTCGCCAGCGCCTGCCGCGCGCAGCGCTGCTGCTGCTTCCTCCGGCGTCAGCCGCCTGTCGGCATCCGTCATGCCGAGCATCGTATTGGCCTCGTCATGATTGGTGAACAGAAGATCGATGCCGGTCAGGTCCTTCGGCAGGCGCGCTGATTTCGGTGACGATACCGTGTCGACTGCGAGCTTGAAGCGCGCACCGTGCTTGCGCGAGATCAGCGCTGCGATGGTCGCGGCCGGCAGATTGCAGTCGATGAAGACCCATGTCGCCGAAGCCAGGTGCGGCCAGAAACGGTCGAGATAGGACGGCAAAAACAGATCGAAGATCTCCATGTCGGCGATGCCGAGCACGAGATCGTTGTTGCGGTCGAGGATGGCCGCGTATTCGGCCGTCGGCCGCTCCGTGGTGGTGATGACCTGGCTGACATCGGCGCCGAAGTCACGCAAATGCCGCACCAGCGCGCGGCCGGTTTCATCCTCGCCGACGATCGAGACGAAGCTTATGTCGACACCGAGGCGGGCAAGGTTTTCGGCGACGTTGCGGGCAACCCCGCCGAAGCTGCGATGGCCTTCGACCGGGTTCGATGTCTCGAAGATCAGATCCTTCCTGGCGTGGTATTTGCGGTCGAGCACCGCGCCGCCGATGCAGACCATACGTTTGGACGCCGGCAAGACATAGCCGCGGCCGAGAATGTAGCCCTTGTTGATGAGTTGCACGATGTGGGCGGCGACCGTCGAGCGGGCAATGCCGAGCGCGGTTGCAATATCCTGCTGGCCGGAGAACGGATTCGCCGCAATGAGGTCGAGAACCGCTTGTTCTTGTGCTCCAAGGTCGTCCATCGTCTCACCTGGCCCGCCAAATTCGAAGCTGAACTCGATGTATGAAACAACAGATGATCTTGTCAACATTGGTTTGCCATGGCGGCGTTTGACCAATCGGCGCTCCCGCGGCTCTGCCAGCCGGAGAGCGTGTGAGCGCATTGAAGAAAGCTATTCGGAGGACGAAACCTGCTCTTGTCGACGTGCAGCATCAGGGAGGAACAGAGGCCTTAACGCCATGCCGAAGACAGCTAAGCCTTCAGCACCGAGACGGCCAATTCGCTGTTGTGGACATATTCATTGGCGTCAGGCTGCTTCTGCACAAGCAGGATGAACAGCAGGTCGGTTAGCGTCAGTTGTGCATCACGCGCGGTTATCGATGAAGAGCGCGCGCGCTCTTCATCGGCGATCGTGTGGAGGCGAATGTCGGCAACCCGGCTCAGCGGATTGTCGCGAAGCCCGGTGACGGCGATAACGGTGGTGCCGCGTTTATGTGCGAGTTCAGCTATCCGCAGGGTTTCGATGCTCGCCCCGGAATAGGAGAGCGCGAATAACGCGTCGCCTCGTCCAAGCGTCGAGACATTGGCCATTTGCACATGGCTGTCGCTGTCGTGCAGCACGTTGCGGCCGAGCTTCATCAGCTTGTATGAGAAATCGCGCGCCACCAGAGAGGATGCGCCGACGCCTGCCAAATGAATGCGGCGCGCACCGTTCAATGCTTCGAGGGCCTTGCCGATTTCATGCTCGGTGTTGGCCGCGACCGTCTGTTGCATCGACAAAAGCTTGCTGCCGATCAGCTTGCGCAGGATGACCAGATAGCTGTCGCCGACCTCGATCGAACCGTGGATCATGCCGGCCGGCACGTGCCATTCCTGCGACTTGGCCTCGCTGACGGCGAGCTTGAGCTCCTGATAGCTGGAATAGCCGAGCTTCTGGCTGAACTTGACGACGCTCGACTGGCTGCGGCCGATCTCAGCGGCAAGCGCCGCCGTCGACAGGCGCAGCATCTGGTCGGGATTATCGACGATATACCGACCGATCTCGCGGTCGCCGGGCGCCATGATTTCGAGCTTGGCCTCGATTTTCTTCAGGATGGACATGCGTTCACCTGTTGCCAGTCACGGACAATGCCAAACCAAGGAATAAATTATTCCGTCTCTGATTGACAGCCAAGAATGATCCATCAAATCTCTACCGGTGCGGTTGCGGCCCAGCCTTCGGGCAAGCCGACGATTCGGCCACGAAAGATCGTAGACACGCCGAGAGCTCGGGATTAGGTCAGAGCCATGGACAAATTGCGGATCGTCGGCGGGCATAGGCTTGAGGGCGCGGTGACGATCTCCGGCGCCAAGAACGCGGCCTTGCCGCAAATAGCGGCGGCGTTGCTCAGCCCTTATCCGCTGCAACTGACCAATCTGCCTGCGGTGACCGACGTCGACAACATGCTTGGCGTCGTCGGCCTTCATGGGGCCGAAGTCACCAGATCGGCGCATGCCGCCACAATCGATACCAGTGCTGCCGTCTCCAAGGAGACAACCTACGATACCGTCAGGCGTATGCGCGCGACAGTGCTGGTGCTCGGCCCGCTGCTTGCCCGCTTCGGCCACGCCAGGGTTTCGCTGCCCGGCGGCTGCGCGATCGGCGCACGGCCGGTCGACATGCATGTCGCCGCACTTGCCGCACTTGGCGCCGACATTGCGGTCGAAAACGGGCTGATCGTCGCGTCCGCGCCGGGCGGACTGAAAGGCGCGCGTATCGTTTTGAGCTCACCATCGGTCGGCGCGACCGAAACGGCGATGATGGCAGCGACGACTGCAAAGGGCGAAACCGAGATCCTCAATGCGGCGCGCGAACCGGAGGTGGCCGACCTTGCCGCCTGCTTGAACGCCATGGGCGCGCGGATCGAGGGCGCCGGCACGCACCGTATCCTGATCGCGGGCAGCACAGGCTGGCGCGCCGCCACGCACGACATCATCCCGGACCGGATAGAGGCCGGCACCTATGCCGTCGCGGCGGCTATCACCGGCGGTCAGCTCGAGCTGACCCACGCGCGGCTCGAGCACATGGCATCCGTCGTCCAGCTGCTCGAAACAGCCGGTGTGAAAATCTGGCCGGGCGACCGCGGGCTGATCGTATCGAGAGACGGGCCGCTCAAAGCCGTCGATGTGACGACGGAGCCCTATCCGGGCTTTCCGACCGATCTCCAAGCGCAGTTCATGGCGTTGATGTGCTGTGCCGAGGGCGCTTCGCTGTTGCGTGAGACGATCTTCGAGAACCGCTTCATGCATGTGCCTGAACTGATGCGGCTCGGCGCCAACATCAAGCTGCAAGGCACCATGGCGTTGGTGCGCGGAGGCGAGAAGCTGAAGGGCGCGCAAGTGATGGCGACCGACCTGCGCGCCTCCGTCTCGCTGGTGCTGGCAGCGCTGGTGTCCCAGGGTGAGACGACGATCAACCGCGTCTATCATCTCGATCGCGGCTATGAGCAACTGGACCGCAAGCTCCGGCTTTGCGGCGCCCAGATCGAGCGGATAAGTGGATGAGTGCCGGCGCGGCGTCTTCGCATTATTTCCTGGGCGTCGATGGCGGCGGAACCGGCTGTCGGGCGCGTATCGAAGACGAGGCGGGAACCGTGCTCGGGCAAGGTCTCTCAGGTCCGGCGACAACGCGGCTCGGTATAGAGGCGGCCTGGGCCTCCGTTGCCAAAGCCTTTGGTGCTGCGATCAAAGAGGCAGGGTTCACGGCGACGAAAATCGCCAGGATCCGTGCCGGCGTCGGTCTTGCCGGCATCGGCCGCAAGGGGTCGATTGAGGCGTTTCGTGCGATCTCCCATCCCTTTGCAAGTCTCGACTTCGTCAGCGACGGCGTCGCGGCTTGCCTGGGCGCGCATTCGGGCCAGGACGGCGCCATCGTCATAGCCGGCACCGGTTCGATCGGGCTCGGCTTTGTCGAAGGGCGCAACCTGCGTGTCGGCGGCTACGGTTTTCCGATTTCCGACGAGGGAAGCGGTGCCGATCTAGGGTTGAAAGCGGTACAGTTCGCCTTGCGCGCCCATGACGGCCGGCACGAGCGGACCGCGCTGCTGGCCGAGGTGATGCAGCGCTTCAAGGACGACCCGTTCGAGGCGGTGGCCTGGATGGACCGCGCCAGTGCGACGGACTATGCCGCCATGGCGCCGATGGTGATCCGCCATGCCGACCAGGGCGATCCGGCCGGTCGGCGGATCGTGCAAGGCGCTGCCGAGCAGATCGACACCTTCGTGCGGGTGCTGTTCGAAAAAGGCGCGCCGCGGGTTACGTTGCTCGGAGGGTTGTCCAGCCCGCTTGAGCCATGGCTCGCTCCCGACGTCCGCCGACGGCTGAAGCCGGCCGACGGCGATGCGGTTTCGGGAGCCATAATCCTGGCCAGAAAGTCGCTTTGCGGCGAGTAACGCGCTACTCAAAGAGGAATATTTTATTCCTACAATCCGTTGACACCGGGAATACCGAATTCTAAAAAGTTAACTAAGCAGAAACACGACAGCCGGTCGCCTGCCCGGCACGGCATCGCGTTCCCGCTCACGGCAGATTGAAAGTAAGCAAGTGGTCGAACACGGGTTGATGTCGGAGTTGGAGCGGCTGGTTTCCGAGGACCGCAACCCGAGAACCATCGACATCGACCTGTTGCCGACCATCGAGGTGCTGCGGAAGATCAATGACGAAGATAAAGGCGTTGCGGCCGCCGTCGAGAAGGTCATTCCTGAGATTGCTGCTGCCGTGGACCGGATCGTGAGCGCGTTCCAGAAGGGTGCGCGCCTTGTCTATGTGGGCGCTGGCACCAGCGGCCGGCTCGGCGTCCTCGACGCCTCGGAATGTCCGCCGACCTTCGGCGTACCCGAGGACATGGTGGTGGGCCTGATCGCCGGCGGCGACGACGCGCTGGTGCGCTCCGCGGAAGGCGCCGAGGATGACCCGAAACAGGGTGTAAAGGCATTGCAGGACATCAAGCTGACCGCCGACGATGTGGTGGTCGGCATCGCTGTCAGCGGGCGCACGCCCTACGTCATCGGCGGCCTGACCTATGCCAAGCAGGTGGGAGCGACCACCGTGGCGCTGTCCTGCAATCCGCGATCGACCATTGCCGGCATAGCCGACATTGCCATCTCTCCGGTGGTCGGCCCGGAGGTTCTCACCGGCTCGACCCGACTGAAATCGGGAACCGCGCAAAAGCTGGTGCTCAACATGCTGTCTACCGCCAGCATGATCCGCATCGGCAAGAGCTATCAGAACCTGATGGTTGACCTCAATCCAAGCAACAAGAAGCTTGTCGCCAGGGCGGTCAGGATCGTGATGCAGACGACCGGCTGCGCGGCACAGCAGGCACGACAGGCACTCGACCAGACCGGCAACGATGTAAAACTGGCAATCCTGGTGACGATCACCGGCATGGGCGTCGAGGAAGCACGTAAGGCGCTTGGCAACGCGGGAGGTTTCCTGCGCAAGGCGATAGGCGAAAAGACGGTGTAAGACCGCATGGACACTGGGCCGATGTTCCGGGGCGTGTGTCCCTTTGAAGCGGTCCGGCGAACTGCAAGGCATCAGGTTTAACAATAATGGGAGACGACAATGGTACGGCACATTGGCAAGAAACTGCTTTCCGGCATGACCCTCGCGGCAATGATTGGCATCGCGGCGCTACCGGCGCAGGCGAGTGCGGCGACGCTGCATATGGCGTGGTCGCAGGACGCCACCGGTCTTGATCCGCACAAGCAGACGGCATTCTCCTCACTGCGGCTGCTGGAACTGATCTATGAGCCACTGGTGCGGCTCGACGCAAACCTGCAAATCACGCCCGCGATTGCCGATTCATGGCAGTTCTCGCCGGACGGCAAGGAGCTGAGTTTCAAACTCAATCCGAAAGCAAAATTCCAGAACGGCGCCGCCGTGACCTCGGCCGATGTCAAGGCATCGTTCGAGCGCATACTCGACGAGAAGACCGGCGCGGCCGCGCGCGCCAACTTTCTCTCGATCGCCAGCATCGACACACCCGATCCAGCCACCGTCGTGTTCCACCTCTCGCAGCCGGATGTGCCGATCCTGACGGCGATGAGCGACGTCAACGCCGCGATCGTCCCGGCAAGCGAAATCATGGCCGGCTCGATCGGCACGACGACGATCGGCTCGGGTCCGTTCAAGTTGGAAAAGTGGGATCCGAATTCCAAGGAAGTGCTTGTCGCCAACAAGGATTGGGCGGGCGGCACGACCGGCATCGACGGCATCGAGGTCAGCGTGCTGCCGGACGAGACGGCGATCCTGGCGGCGATGCGCAGCAAGCAGATCGATTTTGCCCTGCTCAACGATCCGCTTGTCGCCACGCTTGTGCCCAAGGAAGCCAGCCTGCAGTTGAACCGTGTGCCGGTGCTTGCCTATCACGTGCTGCAGCTCAATCCTTCCCGCAAGCCGATGACCGAACTCAAGGTGCGTCAGGCGATTTCCTGCGCCATCGACCGGCAGGAAGTGCTGGACACCGCCTCGCTCGGTGAAGGCAAAGTCACCGGCCCGCTGACTATCCCTGCGCTGGCGACCGATCCGAGCCAGTTGTTCTGCTATAAGCGCGACGTCGAGAAAGCCAAGCAGCTGATGGCCGAAGCGGGCTACGCCGACGGCTTTTCGGCGACCGTGATCGGCGCCACCGGCGAGCCGCCGACAGCGGCGGCGGAAGCCCAGGTCATCCAGTCGCAACTCGCAGAAATCGGCGTCAAGCTCGACATCAAAATGATGGAGCTCAACGTCTATGTCGATGCCTGGCTGAAGGGCGATTTCGACATGGCCATCGCCCTGAACGGCGGCAGGGCCGATCCCTACACTATGTACAACCGTTACTGGACCAAGACGGGCAATCTGCAGAAGGTCGCGAACTATATCGACGATACGCTGGACAGTCTTATGCAGAAGGGCCGCAGCGAGACCGACCCGGCAGCGCGCAAAGCGATCTTCGCCGACTTCGAGAAGCACATCACTGAGATGTCGCCCTGGATCTGGCTCTACACGTCCTACAGCTACACCGCACAGCAGAAGAATATCGCAGGATTCGAACCGGTGCCGACAGGCTCGCTGTTCAGCCTCGCCAAGGTGACGATCCAGTAGCTGCTTTGGTGCCAGACGAGAGGGTATTCTTCGCGTGAACTATCTGATGCGGCGACTGGCAACCTTCCCTCTCGTCCTGCTTGGCGTGTCCATCGTCGTGTTCCTGGCGATCAGGATGGTTCCGGGCGATTCGATCACGGCAATGCTGGGGACCGAAGCCGGCCTGCTGACGCCGCAGCAGCGCGATGCGCTTGCAGCTTATTTCGGCATCGACCAGCCCTGGTTCATCCAGTACTGGCGCTGGCTGCTTGGTCTTGTCCAAGGTAATCTCGGCATTTCGTCCACCTATGGCAGGCCGGTGCTCGACGTCATCCTCGAGCGTTTCCCGCTAACGTTGGAGCTCGCCCTGCTTTCGATGGTCATCGCCCTGGTTGTCGGCATGCCGACCGGGATTTTTGCCGCCACCCATAATGAAAAGCTGTCCGACCTCGGCGTGCGCGTTGTCGCAATGATCGGGCAGTCGACGCCGAACTTTGTCCTTGCCCTGCTGATCATCTACACGCTGTCGGCGGGGTTTGGCGTTTTGCCGGCGATGGGTGAGTTTTCGCCGCTGTGGCAGGATCCGCTGCGCAATCTCGGCCAGCTGTTGCTGCCTGCGGTCACGCTTGGATTTGCCTTCGCGGCTTCGGTGACCCGCATATCGCGTTCGGCGATGCTCGATGTGCTCAGCGACGACTATGTCAGGACGGCGCGCAGCAAAGGCGTTTCGGCGCGCGGCGTCATCTGGGGGCATGCTTTGCCCAACGCGCTCATCCCGGTCGTGACGCTGAGCGGCATAGAGTTCGGCTATCTGCTGGGCGGGGCAGTCATCGTCGAGCAGATATTTGCGCTGCCCGGTCTCGGCCGTATGGTGCTGGATGCCATCCTGCAGCGCGACTACGCGCTGGTGCAGGGAAGCGTGCTGTTCATCGCCTTCAACTTCATGATCGTCAATCTCCTCGTCGACCTCGCCTATGTCGCGCTCGACCCGCGTATCCGGCTAAGCGAGCACTGATGGCGACATTGCGGGCTATATTTGCGCATCCCAGCGGCCGCATCGGCGGTGCCATCGTTGCGCTTTATCTGCTGCTTGCCGTGCTTGGCATGCTGGGGCTGACGCCGCACGATCCGCTGACGCAGCACCGGGTCGAGCGACTGCATGCGCCTGACGGCACCTACCTGATGGGCACGGACCTGTTCGGCCGCGATGTCGCAAGTCGGCTGATGACCGGGATCGGCCAGTCCTTCATCGTGGCCTTCTTTTCGGTCGCCTTCGCGACACTGGCCGGCACCGTGCTCGGGCTGGCGGCAGCCTGGTTCGGGCGCCGCTGGGACGGCCTGGTGATGCGCATCATGGACGTTGTGCTGGCGTTCCCGGCGATCCTGCTGGCGCTGCTGATCGTCGCGGTTGCTGGACCGGGAACCTCGACCAGCGTCATTGCCATTGCCATCGTCTACACGCCGATCTTCACGCGCGTCGTGCGAGGTCCGGCTCTGTCGCTCAAGGCGCGCGAGTTCGTCGACGCGGCCCGCACGTTCGGCAGCAGTGCGGGCTACATCGTAACACGCCATCTGCTGCTCAATCTGGTGGCGCCACTGACGGTTCAGGTGACGCTGGCGCTGGCCTGGGCACTGCTGACCGAGGCCGGCTTAAGCTTCCTCGGGCTAGGCACGCAGCCGCCCGCCGCGTCGCTCGGCCTGATGCTGAGCGACAGCCGCAATCTGATGGAGACAGCTCCCTGGCTGATGATCTTCCCCGGCGTGGCGATCATGATCAGCATCCTCGGTTTCAACCTGCTCGGCGATGCGTTGCGTGATGTCCTCGACCCGAAGATGCGGAGATCGATCGCATGATTCCGCTGCTGTCCGTCAGCGGATTGCGCGTCGGCTTCGGCCGCAACCCGAAAGCCAATGAGGTCGTGCGCGGCGTCAGCTTCGATCTCGCCGACGGCGAGACATTGGCAATCGTCGGCGAAAGCGGCTCGGGCAAATCGGTCACGGCGCTGTCGATCAATCGCCTTGTCGATTATGGCGGCGGCCGCATCACCGCAGGCTCGATCACGCTGAAGCGGGTCGACAACAGCATTTTCGACCTGACCGCCGCGGACGAGCCGCAACTGACGAAGATCCGCGGCGGTGAAATCGGCATGATCTTCCAGGAGCCGATGAGCTCGCTCAATCCGGTGCTGACCATCGGCAGGCAGATCGAGGAATCGTTTCGCCTGCATCGCGGCCTGACCGGCCGGCAAGCGACGGCGGCGGCCAAGGACGCGCTCGACCGCGTGCGTATTCCCGACGCTGCACGGCGACTGAAATATACGCCCAACCAGCTTTCGGGCGGCATGTTGCAGCGGGTGATGATCGCCATGGCGCTCGCTTGCAACCCGCGCCTGCTCATTGCCGACGAACCAACGACGGCGCTGGATGTTACGGTGCAGGCGCAGATCATGGCGCTGCTCGCCGAGTTGAAGCAGGAAACCGGGATGTCGATGATCTTCATCACCCACGACATCGGTCTGGTTGCAGGCATCGCTGACAAGGTCATGGTGATGCAAAGCGGGGAAGCTGTCGAGCAGGGCGCGCTGAACCAGATATTGGACGATCCGCAGCATCCCTATACGCGGCATCTGCTTCATGCGGTGCCGCATTTCGCCGGCGGCAGTGCCGTACGCAAGGACGTGCAATGCGAAACGCAAAAAGCTGCCGAGCCGGCGCTGATGGTCGATGGCCTCGTGGTGCGGTTTCCAGTCAAGGCTGGGTTTTTCAGCCGCGCCAGCGGTACCGTGCACGCGGTGGACGGTGTGGATTTCGAGCTAATGCCGGGCGAGACATTGGCGGTCGTCGGCGAGAGCGGTTCCGGAAAGTCCACCACCGCCCGCGCGATTCTGGGGCTGGTGCGCCCGACACGCGGCACAATCTCGGCCAGCACGCGCAAGGCCGTCGCCGGGCAGAGCGCCCTTCCCGTGCAGATGGTGTTCCAGAATCCCTATGGCTCGCTCAATCCCAGACTCACCATCGAAAGCATCCTCGCAGAGCCGGTGATCGCTAGCGGCGGACGGATAACTGCTGAAACGCGGGCGAAAATGGCCGCGCTGCTGAAACGCGTCGGCCTTCCGGAAAACAGCCTGCAGCGCTATCCGCACGAATTCTCCGGCGGCCAGCGGCAACGCCTGTGCATCGCTCGCGCGCTGATGCTCAATCCTTCGGTTGTCGTCCTCGACGAAGCGGTTTCGGCGCTCGATGTGTCGGTGCAGGCCAGGGTGCTGGAGCTTTTGGTCGAGCTGCAGCGTGAATTCGGGCTGGCCTACCTGTTCATCTCGCATGACATGGCTGTCGTCGAGCGGATCGCCCATCGCATTGCGGTCATCTATGCCGGCCAGATCGTCGAGATCGGCGATGCCAGATCGGTGCTCTCGCAGCCGAAGCACTCTTATACCAAACAGCTTATCGCGGCCGTTCCCACCATAGACCGGCGGCATGAACGTTTCGAGCTGGACACGCGCCAGGTTCCCTCGCTCGTGCGCCCGCTGGGATTTGAGCCGGGCCCGGCCAATTGGCAGCAATTCGGGCCGGACCATAGGGCACGGGTGGAAGCGTGATGATTGTCGCTCGAAAGCATGCAGAGTCAGACGGACAGCCCCCTCGCTGCTTTTCAGACGGAGGCCGCATTTGATCGAGCATGATCTCTTCGACCGTGCATTCGCCCCGCTCGAAACGGCCGTGGCTGCGTCGCGCATTCCTGGCGGCGTGCTCGGCATGGTCGACTGGGACGGTCAACGCATCGTCCGGGCAGTCGGCTCAGCCCAAGTCGTGCCGAAGATACGGCCGATGCATATCGAAACATGGTTCGATCTGGCGTCGCTGACCAAAGTCATCTTCACCACGCCGCGTATCCTTGCACTGGCGGAAGAAGGCGTCATCGACCTCGACGCGCCGCTGATTTCGGTCCTGCCCGACCTTCGCCAATATGACGAAAAAGCCTGGGAACGGAAGGTGACGTTTCGCCAGTGTCTCGGTCATCAGACGCCGTTTCCCGCCGTTGCTCCAATCTACACCTATGGCCGCGATCCCGAGCTGTTGCGCGCCTTTGTCCTGCAGCGCGAGTGGCAGGTCGGGGAGCCGGTCTATTCCGATATCAATTTCATTCTGCTCGGCTTCGTCCTGGAGCGCCTGTCCGGCAAGACCATTCGCTACATGGATCCCGGTCCGGGCTTCGCGTTCTCCACCGAACCGGATCGCGCGGCGGCCACAGAAGACTGCACATGGCGCCATCGTGTTCTCTGCGGCGAGGTCCACGACGACAATTGCTCGGCATTGCAAGGGGCCGGTCACGCCGGGCTGTTCGGAACGGCGGCCGCGATCCTCGATTTTGCGCTAGGGCTGCTGGACGGGAGCGGCGCATCCGAGCGTTCAATAGCGCTGATGCGCACGCCCTTGTCGGCAACCCGCACCCATGGCTGGGAGCGGCCTTACGAAGGCTGGTCCGGCGGCCGGCTGTGCAGCCCCGGCACAATTGGCCATACCGGCTTCACCGGCACCGGGCTTTGGGTCGACTTCGACAAAGGCAGAGCATGGACCTTGCTCACCAACCGGATCCATCCGACACGTCATTTCAACAGCGGGATCGCAGCGCTAAGGCAATCGATCGGCGATCTCGTCAACGGAGCCTGACAAGTCATGATTGCTAAAAATGGCGCACCAATGTGGGCTGTCGGCCTGATGACCGGCACCGTGCTGGACGGTAATATCGACGTCGCGCTGATCAAGACCGACGGCGAACGGATCGCGGATTTCGGCACCTACACGCTGGCGCCTTACCCCAGGTCGATCCGCAGCCTGTTGGAGGAGACGTTGCGCCAGGCCAGGATCTGGAATTTCACCGGACCGGAACCGGCGATTTTTCGTGAGGCAGAGGAGGCACTGACGCGCGCCCAATCCGCCGCGGTCAGGGATCTTGTCGAAAGTCACGGCCTGACCATGGCCGATATCGGCGTCGTCGGCTTCCATGGCCAGACCGTGCTGCACCGTGCCCCGCAAGTGGGCCGGCTGGGCCAGACCCGCCAGCTCGGCGACGGCGAGCTGATGCATGCGATCCTTGGCACCAGGGTCGCCTATGACTTCCGCTCGGCCGACATGCGCGCCGGCGGCCAAGGTGCGCCGCTCTCTGCCGCCTATCACGCCGCGCTGCTGCGCGACGCTGATGCCAGTGGAGACACGGCAGTGCTCAATCTCGGTGGCGTCGCCAACATCACCTGGTGGGACGGCAAGGACAATGTCGTCGCCTTCGATACCGGACCGGCCAACGCGCCGCTGAACGACTTCATCAAGTCGAAGGGGCTTGGCGAAATGGACCGCGACGGCGCGTTGGCCCGCGCCGGGACGGTCGACGAGACGCGGCTGGCCAAGCTCCTGCAGCACCCTTACTTGACCAAACCCTACCCGAAATCGCTGGACCGTTTCGATTTCGGCGCCTCGATGGCGGACGGAATGAACGCCGCGGATGGGGCAGCCCTGCTGACGGCCTTCACCGCGGCCGCCGTCGCCAAAGCGCTCGATCTTCTGCCGCACCGGCCGAAGCGGCTGGTGGTCAGCGGCGGCGGTCGCCACAATCCAACGATCATGGCCATGCTTGCCAGCCGCGCCGGCGTCGAAGCGGTTCCGGCCGAGGCGCTGGGCTGGAAGGGCGATGCGGTGGAGGCGGAGTGCTTTGCCTTCCTGGCAGTGCGCGTGCTTAGGGGCTTGCCGATCAGCTTCCCCAGCACGACCGGCGTGCCGCAGCCGATGCGCGGAGGGCGGCTCGCCGGCTAATCGTGTTTCAGGTTCTTCTGTAAGAAGATGCGGCTGCGGCCAATGGGAAAGTCGGCGAGCGCACCGAACGGCCGGTAGCCGTGGCGCTCATAGGCCTTGGCCGCCTTGGGATTGAACGTGTCGATCCAGGCGCCGTGACAGTCGCGCGCGATCGCCTCCCTCTCGGCCGCCTCGAGCATCCTGCCGGCCATGCCGTGGCCGCGCAGTTTTTCATCGACCCAGAGCCATTGCACATAGAGCCAGCCCCAGGCGGTGTATCCCGAGATGCCGGCGACAATTACGCCGTGCTCATCGCGCACGAACACGGCCATTGCCTTCCTGCGGGAGGCGCCGACATCACTGTCGTTGAACGCAGCAAGCCGCTCTCCGAGAAAAGCCAGCTCGTGCGGCAAGGGATCGGCGGTTGTCTCAAGCGTTGTATTGTCCATCCACCAAGCATCTATCGATGGACGGGGCCGAGACGCAAGCCTTGCTGCGCTATAGCTTCGGCGAACGCCACGCCGCTGCCACAGCAGCGATCAGCATGAGCAGGGCTGCAACCACCGCCGACGCCGCAAAACCGAATGTGGAATAAAGCGGTCCGAACGCCGTGGTGCCGACGAACACCGCGAGATAGGTCACCGCGCTGTTCAAGCCCATGATCGTGCCGCGCCGCGCAGGATCGAGCGCGGACAGGCGCATCACCAGGACATTCAGGCCGAAATGATTGGCAAGGCCCCAGACGGCTATCATCGCTATGGTCAGATGGAAACTACTGCTCGCCGCGGCAATCGCGACATAGACGGCCGCGACGAGCAGGTAGGCAAATGGCATGACACGCCGCGCGCCCAGGCGGTCGATAACGCCGTCAAGAAGTGCCGCCGCGCCAAATCCGGCGCCATAAGCGAGCGCGGCCAGCCCGTTGGCGCTGACCGGCCGTCCCAAGCCATTGTGAAGGTGATCGCCAAGATAGCCATAGACACCGTAGAACGCGGTCATGAATGCGGCGCAGGCAACCAGAAGCGGCACTATGCCGGAGACGCTCAAAGCGCCCAGCGGCGTCGGCGCCGGGCCGCTCTTCCTGACATCGCTCAGCGACGTCAGCGTCAGGCTTGCCAATGCGAGTGCTGAGAGCACCGCGACCGCCGCGAAAACGGCGCGCCAATGCACCAGGTCGGCAAGTACGGCCGACAGCGAAACCCCGGCGATCATGCTCAGCGTCCAGCCGGTCAGCACGACGCCTATGGTGCCGCTTTCGCGGCCGGGCGGTGCAATCGCGGCGGAGCTGGCGTAGATTGCCGGCATGGCGACACCTGCAGCGATGCCGGCGAGAAGCTGGGCCGCGACCAGCGCCGTCACCGTCGGCGCAGCAGCGCTGGCGACGAGCGCTATCGCCAGCAGCAGCAACGCTCCTTGCAGCATGCGGCGGGCACCAAGCCGGTCGATATAGCGCGCCAGGAACAAAGCGCTCGCCGACGTACCGAGCCCGAACGCGGCGGACGCGATCATAACCGCCGGCACGCTTGTGCCGAAGGACGCGGCAACCGCCGGTGCGATCGGACCGAGCACCAGCGAGTTCGAGCCGATCACGGCAATGCATCCGGTGAGGAGGTAAGCGAGCGCCGGGATAGGCGGCCTTGCCGTAAATGTTGCGACTTGATCATTGTTCGACATATGGCGATATTGGCCGTACTAAATTCTGCATCAATAGGGAATTTCATTATGGATGAAGAAACAGATGGCATTCCGCAGAACAGGCCTGCCGCCCGCGATATCGATGCAATCGACCGAAAAATATTAAGCGTTCTGGTCGACGACGCCACGATCAGCTATGCCGAGCTCGGCGACCGCGTCGGCCTTTCACCGCCGGCAGCCCATGAACGCGTCAAGCGCCTGCGGCGCAGCGGTGCCATCCGCAACACCGCGATCATCATCGATCCAAAAGCGGTGCACAAGCCGCTGCTTGCCTTCGTCCATATCGACACCAAGGGGTGGGGCAAGACGCCGGAGCTGATGGCAATCTCCGAACACCCCGAAGTCGAGGAGATTCATTCGGTGGCCGGCGACACATGCATGCTGATCAAGGTCCGCACCGAGGACACGCGGGCACTCGAAGGCCTGTTGTCGCGCCTCTACGAAACGCCTGGTGTCACCTCGACCCGAAGCTACGTCGTGCTGTCGACCTATCTCGAGCGGCCGGTGCAGCCGGGGATAACGACGGAATGGCCGACCCCCCGGCACATGGCCAAGCCGCTTTATTAGCTCATACGATCCTCACGCGTATCCAACGTCGAACCGGAAACGTCTTAGGCACTGCATCCTGTGGTCATCCGTCGGGCCGGTTCGTTTGCGCCGGTTTTTGGATCCGACGGAATGCCTGTTGCGCAACCGGAGACACGCGATGAGAAAATTAATCGTAGGCAGCTTCATTTCGCTGGACGGCGTCATCGAAGCACCAATGGAATGGGCCTCGCCCTTCTTCGACGAGGAGATGAAGGAACACTCATATGAAAAGGCCGGCGAGGCGGATTTTTTCCTGCTCGGCCGCATCACCTATGAAATGTTTTCGGCGCGTTGGCCGCAGGTCAAAGGCAGCAAGTACATGGACCGCATGAACGGGCTGAACAAGCTCGTCGCTTCGCGCAGCCTCAAGGCAGTGAGCTGGAACGCGTCGCTGATCGAAGGCGACGTCGCTGCCGAAATCGCCAGGATCAAGCAGCAAACCGGCGGCAACATATTGAAGTATGGAGTGAGCAATCTCGACCAGACGCTGCTCGCCAACAGGCTTGTCGACGAGTATCAACTCTCGATCGTGCCGACCCGCGTCGGGCATGGCAAACGCGCTTTCCAGGATGTCGACCCGTCCCTGGTCAAGCTGGAGCTTATAGATACGCACCGTTTCAAGAACGGGGTCATTACGCTGACCTATGTCCCGCTGTGATCCGCCGCCGAATTGAATGCCGATGAAGATGCAGCCAAGACTTGACCCGACCGGGCTTTTCGACGTCCGCTACGCCGGCTTCCTGGAGACAGTCGCGCATTTGCGTGGACGGCTGCACCGCTACTGTGCACGTATGACCGGTTCGACGCTCGACGCCGAAGACGTGATGCAAGAGGCGCTGTTCGAGGCCTATCGGAAGATCGAGAAGCTGGACGATGCGACTGCTCTTCGCCCCTGGCTGTTTCGCATTGCACATAATCGCTGCATCGATTTCCTGCGAAGCCGGCAGGTGCGTCAGCATGCGGAGGCCAATTTCGTCGAAGACGAGATCATCCTGCCGGTCGAGCCGGCGGGCAAGGGCGCGGATCGCGCGATGGAACGGCTGGTGATCCACCTGCCGCCCAAGGAACGCGCCTGCGTCCTGCTCAAGGACGTCTTCGACTATTCGCTGGAAGAGATCGCCGATCTCGTCGGCTCGACCGTGGGTGGCGTCAAGGCCGCGTTGGGCCGTGGCCGCTCCAAATTGGGCGCCTTGTCAGGCGAGCCAATCGTGCGTTCGGAGCCCCAACGCGATCCGGAACTTCTGGAATTGCTCAGCCGCTATGTCGAACTGTTCAACCGCCGCGACTGGGACGGGGTTCGGGCGTTGACCAGCGCCGACGCACAATTGCGGGTCGCGGATTGCTTCAAGGGCAGGCTGTCGGAATCACCTTACTTCGTCGAATATGAAAGAGCCTCGACGGCCTGGAAAATGGCGATTGGCATGATCGATGGCGAGGCGGTGCTGCTCGTGCTCCACCATGGCGAAGACGGTTGGAAGCCGGCCCATCCGGTTCGGATCGAAGCCGCTGGCGGGACCATAAATCGCATCACCGATTATTATGCCTGCCGCTGGATCATGCCGACGGCTGGTGCGGTGGTCGTTTCCAGGCCGGCCTAACCAACAGGACATGCAAGTGTCCGGCATCAACCTCAATGAAATGGGATCAATGCCGGACAAGACATAGGGGGCTTACTGAAGCTTCGCCTGCAAGGCGTTGACGTCATCCGTCGTCATTTCGCCATCGGTCGTCACCTTGCCGTCGACGATCTTCCAGAGCCGGAACGGGCCGGTGATGTCGCCGTACTTATCGAAGGCTACAGGGCCGATGACGCCTTCGTAGCGGATCGGCTTGCCGTCCTTGATCAGGCCGAGCGCCTTGGCGAACTCGTCCTTGCCGGCATAGATCGGCGTGCCGGCCGGATCGACCGCCTTGTACATCGCGTCCTTGATCTTGGCCGGATCCTCGGAGCCGGCAATCGCGATAGCCAAGCCGACAATGGCGCCGGCATCATAGGACCGGTCGGCCGCCGGGTTCGACGGCTCAATGCCCGAAAATTCCTTGTAGTTCTTGGTGAAATATTCGGTCGATGCGGTCGGGCTGGTGCCCGAGGAAGTGCCATAGGCATCCTTCAAATAGTCGGCGCCGACGGATTCGATGAAATCCGGGCTGTTCATGCCGTCATTGAGCAGGAATTTCTGGACACCGCCCTGCGAAATCCAGGTACGGGCGATGGTTGCGCCATCGACAGGCGTGCTGACGAGGTAAAGCCCGTCCGGTTCGCCGGCCATGGCCGCGGTTACCTCCGAGGCATAGCTCGACTGCTTTTCATTGTAAGGCGTGTCGGAGACGATGGTGCCACCGAGCGCCTTATAGGCACGCGAGAATTCCGCCACCATGTTGACGCCGAAGTCGTTGTTGACGTGGATGACCGACAGCTTCTTGAAGCCCTTGTCGATGGCATATTTGGCGGCGGCGACGCCCTGCAGAGCGTCCGAGGTGATGGTGCGGAAAAAGATGCCGTTGGTCTTGCCGTCGCGCCCGAGCGCCGTCAGCGTCGGCGACGACGAAGCCGGCGACACCTGGACGATCTTGGCCGGCGCGGTGACCGAGGTCAGGATCGGGATCGACACAGAGGAGATGATGCCGCCTATGATCACCGGCACCTTCTTGACCTGCACGAGCTGGGTTGCGGCGTCGACCGCAATGTTGCCCTGGCTCTGGCTGTCGCGCGTGTCGGTCGCGAGATCGCAGCCGCGCACGCCGCCGGCATCGTTGATGTCGCGGAAGGCCATTTCGACCGACTTGGCGCCGGCCTGGCCGTATTCGCCGGCCGGGCCGGTCAGTTCCATGACGAGGCCGACGGTGATCTTGCAGTCGGCGGCCTGCGCTGCGCCGGCCGCTGTCAGCAAGGCGAGCGCGGTGGTGATCTGAAGTACCGTCTTTGTCATTGTTGTTCCCCTTTCGTTACACGACTCTCATTCACGTCTTGAGCCTGTTCAGCCTTCCGGCACCTGCAGCCAGGTTTCATGCAGATGTCGCCATTCGACGCCGTTAGGCGCCGATGAACTGGTGGTGAAAACGGCACTCGAGCGACGGCGGCTGTGCCTGCCGGCGCGTTGCTGTGCCTCGACGTAGCAGACGACGATCGTGTCCCCGGCCTGCCAGTCGGCCCGGATGTCCTCGATCGAGATACTGAAATCGCCGTCGCAGCTGGCGCGGCTTGCCCTGACATGGTCGAGCACCGCGTCACGATCGAGGACCTGGCCATCCGGTGCAACCATCTGGAAGCCTTTGCCCATGACGCTTTCGAAGCGCCTGAAATCTGCATTGTCCGCACTTGCTGCATTGAACCAGTCGACGAAGAAGCGGTGGAGATCGACCACCTCGACGCTGGCGCGGGAAAGCAAGGAGGGGTTTTCGTCCATGGCCGCGTTCATTTCCTGCCTGCATTCAAATTGTAATGCATGATCGAGCCGTGGCGGCCGTGACGGTCGCGTTCCAATGTGTAGACGTCGCCCAGCGGCCCCCGGCTTTGCGCGATTACGGCAGCGATCCTCGCCCGTTCGTCTGCATCGAGCGCGACGTCCATGATTCTGGCATTGGCAAGGGCGTGCGCCTGGTTGCGGGCGCCGACGATGACGGCCGCCACTTGCGGCTGCTGCAGCACCCAGGCGCTGGCGATGGTGGCGATGTCGACACCGCGGTGGTCGGCGATGGCCTTCAGTGTGCGAAGCAACTCCTGGAAAAGCTCCCAGCCGCCGAAATCATCGATGATCAGCTTGTATTTGACCAGCGACCGGTTTTCGAGCGGCGTCTGCGGCTCGGTAACGCCAAGCCATTTTTCGCTAAGGAAGCCGCCAGCCACCGAACCGTAGCAGAGGAAACTGACGCCATGCCGGCTGGCGAGTGCTGCAAGGCTGTTCGCCGGCCGCTGGTCGAGCACCGAGTATTGCAATTGCTGGCTGACCAGCGGCACACCCGCGGCCAGGATCTCGGCCAGCCGCAGCGTGTCGAAGTTCGTGGTGCCGATATTGCGCACCTTGCCTTCCCTGCGGATTTCGTCGAGCCAGCCCATCGCGTCGACATAGCGGGGCACCGAATAGTCCCACCAATGGAACTGCACAAGATCGAGGCGCTCAGTCTTCAACCGCCGCAGCGACTGGTCGACGATGCTGCTGATGTAGTCGCGGCCGATCGTGGAGAGCCGTTCGAGGTCAGGCACCAGCTTGGTGTGCACCTTCATCTTGGCGGCAGCGTCGAGGCCACGCTCATTGGCAAGGCGCAGGCGCGCCGCACCAATCAGTTCCTCGACACCGGTATAGATATCGGCGCAATCATAGGTCCAGATGCCGGCGTCGAACGTGGCGATCAGGTCGCTCACCGCCTGTTGGCGATCGACCGCGCCGTGCCCGCCGGCAAGCTGCCAGCCGCCGCGAATGACGCGCGAGATCGTGTAGCCGGGACTCAGTTCGAATGCCTTGGCGGTCATCTCTGGTCACTCTCCTTCGGCAGCGGAACCGCCGTGGTCTCGGCATGGCTGAACCGCCGCTTGCCCGTCCTGACGATCCGCAGCCGGCTGGCGCAATTCGGATCCGGACAAGCGATCTCGGCGTCCGACGTCATCCAGTCGTTCCTGTGGGTCGGGCGCTGCTTTGCGGCCAGAAGCGGCAACACTGCCGCAATGGAATAGATCGAGAAACCTTGCCCCGCCGGCATCGACAGCATCTCGCCCTTCAACTCGAAATAGTCGCCGGGCTTGGCGCCGCAATAGATCGGCTTGCCCTTGGGGATAACCGCCTCGACGCGAAGGTCGAAGAGTTCGAAACTGTCGTCGGTCTCAGCCATTCAGATCTCCACCCGGGTGAAGGTGATGTCGCAGGCACCGTTGCGGCGGATCACGCCACAAGCGGCTGCGAATTTATCGCGATCCTCAGGCACCACCTGCGCGACGACGCTTCCGGCAAGCCAGCCGATCGGGAATAGCAGGCGTGCACCCGCTCCGTAGAACAGGCCGACGTCAAAGATGGCATTCGGGTTGCCGCCCCACATGCGCGGCGGCACGTAGGACAACACGATGTTCCCCGGCTGCGGCGTCAGCGTTGCGTTCTCCGCCGGCAAGGGCCTGGCATACGTTTGGCCCTCAAGTTCGGCTGATGGAACCGGGCAGGAGATTTCCGGCCCCGTCCACATAGCATGGATGCCGGCAACGACGCGCGGCTGCTCGAGATAGGCCAGCAGGAAGGCAGCGTTGTCGGGCGCCTTTTCAGGCAACATCAGCGCGGTCACGGAAAGCATCGAGTGTGGCTCGGTGATGCTGATGCCAGGCGCCCTCATGCCCTCAATCCTTCCTTGCTTGTGGATTGGAGCTTGTCGCGCAGAAAGGCGAAGGGCCGGCTGATGTCGGCCACCAGAGCCTCGCGCGCCGCTTGCGCATCCTGCCTTGAAAGCGCTGCGACGATGCTGCGGTGGTAGTGGGCCGTATCGACCTCGCCGGCGTCGGAAAAGGCGTAGATGGCTACGCGGATGCACGGTCCGGATTGCAGCCAGAGGCTCTCGATCATCGGGATCAGCACGGCGGAACCGCAGCATCGGTAGATCTCGAAGTGGAAGCTCTGATTGAGCGTCGCCTCCCGGTCGATGTCCTTCTTGTGCTTCAGCGCCCGCATCTCGTCCCACTCGCCGAGCATGGCCTCGACCGAAGCGATCTGGCGCGGGTTCATGCGCGTCGCGGCCAGCGCGATCGCTTCGCCCTCGATCAGAGAGCGGGCGCGCAAGAGGTCGTCGATGCGCTCCAGCGTGATCGGCGGCACGCGCACTGAACGGTTGGGAAGCGCCTCCAGTGCCTTCTCGGTGATCAGCCGTCCGAGCGCCTCGCGCACCGGCATGGTGCTGGTGACCAGCGCGTCGGCGAGGCCGCGGATGGTCAGCACCTGGCTCGGCTCGAAAAGGCCGCCGATCAAGGCGCGGCGCAGCTCCGAATAGACGCGATCCTGCACGGTCTCGCGGCCGACCGGCGTAAGCTGGGCTGCGATCATCTCATTGTTCTTTTCGATGGCGGCCTTCTGCATAGGCAATCCCGGTCTTGGCCGTTTTCGGCTTGCGGAAGAAATTAAAGCCGAATAGCGTGATCAAAGCAAGCGTGATCACAAATCAGATCATAGGCGACGAAGATCGCTTTTCGGCCAGAGGAATTGATGAGCGACACGACGGAACGGCAGGAGGAGATCCGTACGCCGGTCCTCACGGCCAGGAACGTCCTCAGACGCTTCGGCGGCCTGGTCGCGGTCAACAATGTCTCGTTCGACGTCCGGCCGGGCGAAATACTTGGCCTTATCGGCCCGAACGGCGCCGGCAAGACCACGATGTTCGACCTGCTCGCCGGCAGCATTCTGCCGACCAGCGGCGAAATCCTCCTCAACGGCGTATCGGTGTCGGGGGAAGCTGCCCATCGCCGCATCCGCCGCGGCCTCGGCCGCACGTTCCAGATCCCCCGGCCCTTGCCTAACCTGACGCTGATCGAAAACGTCATGCTGGCTGCTCAAGGGCAGGCCGGAGAAAAACTGCTCGCCAATTTCCTGACGCCCCGGCGGGTCGCTGCCGAAGAAAGGGCTGCCGAGATAAGAGCCGTCGAACTACTCGAGCTCGTCACGATCGCTCACCTTGCGCACGAGCCGGCGCGCGTGCTTTCAGGCGGCCAGCGCAAGCTGCTCGAGCTGGCCCGCGTGATGATGGCCGACCCGGCGATCATCCTGCTCGACGAGCCGGCGGCCGGGGTCAACGCAACCCTGCTCGAGATCATCATCGACCGCATCCGCGACATCAATGCGCGCGGCATCACCTTCCTGCTGATCGAGCACAATATCGACATGGTGACGCGACTCTGCCACCGCGTGCTGGTCATGGCGAGCGGCCAGCTTCTGCGCGAAGGCACTCCGGACGAGGTGGCGCGTGACCCACGCGTCATCCAGGCCTACCTCGGAGGCACGGCATGAGCCAAAGGGTACTCGATGTCCGCGATCTCGAAGCCGGCTATGAGCCCGGCGTTCCGATCGTGCGCGGCGCCTCGATCACCGTCGACAAGGGCGAGATCGTCGTCGTCCTCGGTCCCAACGGCGCCGGCAAGTCGAGCCTTATCAAGGCCATCGCCGGCCTTGTCCCGATCACCGGCGGCACGGTGCTGCTGGACGGCAAGGATATCACGGCGTCGCCCGCCCACACCATGGTCCGCCTTGGCCTTGCCTTCGTGCCACAGACGGAGAACATCTTCCCGCTGATGTCGGTCGAGGACAATCTCAAGGTCGCCTGCGGCATTCTGAGGCCGCGCGAGGTCCCCGCCCGCATTGAGGAAATGTATGCGGTCTTTCCCGATCTCGCCCTTCAGCGCAGAACAGCCGCGGGCAATCTCTCAGGCGGACAGCGGCAGATGCTGGCCGTCGCGCGGGCATTGATCGTCCATCCCAAGGCGCTGGTGCTCGATGAGCCGTCGGCCGGCCTGTCGCCGAAATTCGTGTCGATGGTGTTCGAGATGCTGGCCGGCATCCGCAAATCCGGCGTCACCATCCTGCTGGTCGAGCAGAACGCGAAGGCAGCGCTTGCCATTGGAGACCGCGCCTACGTGCTGGTCGAGGGCAAGGAGCGGCACCAGGGCATCGCCTCCGAGCTCTGGAACGATCCGGTCGTCGCCGAACTCTACCTTGGCCAGCGCCGCCCCGACTTCGGGAAAGGAGGCGCGGCATGAACCTGCAATTTGTCGTCGACGGACTGCTGGCAGGCTCGATGATCGGCCTCGGCGCCATCGGCGTGACGCTCACCTATTCGATCCTGCGCTTCTCGAACTTCGCCCATGGCGACTTCATGGCCTGGGGCGCCTATGCGACGCTGGCCGTGGTTGGCGCCATTGGCGCGATGTTCGGCAAGATCGCGCCGATCGCGCCCCTCTCCTTCGGTTGGCCGCTGATCGCCGCGCTCATCATCGGCATGGCGGTTACCGGCCTGCTGGCACTGGCGCTCGATCTGGTGCTGTTCGCGCGGCTGCGGGCCAAGGGCCAGGCGATCATCGTGGTGATGGCCAGCTTCGGCGCCTCGATGGCGCTGAGAAGCCTGCTCGAATTCATCTTCACCTCGCGTCCGACCTATTTCAGCCGGGCCATCCAGATCGCCATGCCCGTCGGCTTCGGCATTCGCATCACCCCCGACCAGATCGCGCTGCTGCTGCTGACCGCCGTGCTGGTGCTCGGTGTGCACCTCCTGATGACCCGCACCCAGACCGGCCGTTCGATGCAGGCATTGAGCCAGAACGCGGCACTGGCGCGCATCGTTGGCATCGACGTCGCCAAGGTGGTGCGCGTCACCTGGCTCATCGGCGCGGCGCTGGCCTGCGTCGCCGGCGTCATGATCGGCATTCTCATTCAGATCCGGCCATTCATGGGTTTCGAGATGCTGTTGCCGATGTTCGCGGCCGCCATCCTCGGCGGCATCGGCAGCGTGCCCGGCGCCGTTCTCGGCGGTTTGATCATCGGCATGGCCGAAGCGGGTGCCGTGCAATTGATCGGCGCCGAATGGCGGGCGGCCGTCTCCTTCATCATCCTGATGGCGGTGCTGTTCGTGCGCCCCATCGGCCTTTTCGGAGTGAGGGAACGCTGATGGATCTGCTCGGCTACGGCGCTTTCTTCCTGACCACCGCGATGATTTTTTCGCTCGTCACGCTCGGGCTCAACCTGCAATGGGGGCTGACCGGGCTTTTCAATGTCGGGGTCGCCGGCTTCGTTGCCATCGGCGCCTACACCTCGGCACTGCTGACCACGCCCGACGATGCCGCGCGGCTCGGCGGCTTCGATCTGCCGATCCTTGTCGGCTGGCTCGGCGCCATGCTGGTGGGCGGCGTCGCGGCCGCCATCACCGGCATCGCGACGCTGCGCCTGAGATCGGACTATCTGGCGATCACTACTTTCGGCGTCGCCGTCGTCGTGCAACTGGTAGCGCTCAATGCCCAGAAGCTGACCGGCGGCCCATTCGGCATCGGCTTCATTCCGCGTCCGCTCGGCGGTCTTGCCGAAACGCCGTTGCTGTTCAACCTTTCGAACCTTGCGATCGTCTCGGTGGTGACGCTGATCGTCTATCTCGCGCTGGAGCATCTGTCGCGCAGCCCGTGGGGGCGCGTGTTGAAGGCGCTTCGCGAGGACGAGCGGGCCGCGATATCCCTAGGTAAAAGCGCACGGTTCTACCGCGTCCAGGCCTTTGCCGTGGGCGGTGCCATCATGGCACTGGCCGGCGCGTTGCAGGCGCATTTCACCGGCTTCATCGCTCCGGACAATTATCTGCCGGCGCTGACCTTCCAGGTCTGGGTGATGCTGATCGTCGGCGGCTCGGGCAGCAACATCGGCGCCGTCATCGGCAGCATCCTGGTCTGGGCGATATGGGCCGGATCGGGAGCCTTGACCAGTGTGTTGTTCTCGCCGGAACAGCAGGCACGCGCCGCTTCGCTGCAGATCGTGGCGATCGGCGTGATGTTGTGCGTCATCCTTCTGGTCAGGCCGAACGGCCTGTTCGGCGACAGGCCGCGGCGCGCAAGGTTCGGCAAGGGCGCGAAAGCGGCTCCGGACGAGAGCGCTGCAAGGTCATGAGCAGCGTTGCCGTGCCACGCGGCCTTTCGCTATGGCACGCCGTCGGCCGTAACCGCCGCGACCGGCCTTCGCTCGAAGGTGCACTCGAGGTCGATCTGGCGATTGTCGGCGGCGGATTTTCTGGCCTTTCCGCCGCGCTGCACACCGCCGAGAAAGGCATCTCGGTCGCCGTCCTCGAAGCCGAAATCATCGCCTGGGGGGCGACCGGCAGGAACGCCGGTTTTGTCGTGCCGAATTTCGCAAAAAGAGACCCCGACGATATCATTGCCCAGCTCGGACCCGAACGCGGCGAACGCCTTGTCGGGTTCGCCGCCGGCAGCGCCGACCTCGTCTTCGACCTGATCAAGCGGCATGCCATCGAATGCGATGCCATCCAGAGCGGCTGGATACAACCAGCCCATTCACCGGCCGCTTTGGAAAAGACCAGATCGCGGGCCGAACAATGGGCAAGGCGCGGAAGGCCGACTGTTGCGCTGGACAGGCAAGCGATCGAGGATCTGACCGGCGTTCACGGCTATGTCGGCGGCTGGATGGATCGGTCGGGTGGCGTCCTCAATCCGGTCGAATATGCGCGCGGCCTCGCCGATGCGGCGGAAAAGGCCGGCGCGCGCATTTTCGAACATACGCGTGTCGCGTTGATCGATCACATAGGCGATGGTTGGGCTTTGAAGACGGCCTCCGGCTCGGTACGCGCAGGAAAGGTGCTGGTCGCCACCAACGCCTATGGCGGGCCGCTGGATCGCGCGCTGCAGCGAACCTATTTCCCGCTGAAAATCTTCCAGATCGCGACAGCGCCGCTGCCGCGCGAGATACGCACTCGCCTGCTTCCTGGCGGGCAAGGCGTCGGCGACACAAGACGCAATCTCTTCACCTTCCGCTTCGACGGCGAAAACAGGCTGATCACTGGCGGCATGCATGTTTTTGGCCCCGGTGCCGACACGCGGGTGCCGCGGGCGATCTGGCGGCGCCTGGCAAAACACCTTGACCTCCCGGAGATCCCGCCGCTTGAATATAGCTGGTCGGGGATGGCTGCCGTCGAGCCCGACTTCCTGCCGCGCCTTGTCGATCTCGGCCCCGGCCTGATCGCGGGCTTTGCCTGCAACGGACGCGGCATCGCCATGACGACGAGCATGGGCAAGGTGCTCGCGGATTGGACTGACGGAACAAAGCCTCAGGATTTGCCGCTGCCGTTTGCGCCGCCGTCGCCGATCCCGTTCCACGGCCTGACGCGGCACGCGCCAAACATGCTGCTTCCCCTAAGCATGCTGCGCGATCGGCTGGATGGCTGATCGACGTGCGCGTCCGTCCGCCGTCCTGATACCGAACCGCTAGACTCGCTCAAATCATGTTGTTAACGACAGCGGATGAAGCAGAACTATCTTTATCTCATCATCGGCGCTTTGGTCGTCGCCGTCATTGCCTTGGGCATTTACGTCTATCGCGAGGAGACCAAGCCGAAAGGCGTGGAACTTCGTATCGACGATTCCGGCATTTCAGTTCAGGAAAAGTAGACATTTCTGCTCCCCGACTTGCGCGCTGAAGCCGACTTGCACCGTCTCAACCAAGCTCCAAGGTCGTTATCGCATAGACACCGGACTGCGTGAGCTGCGGCGCCCTTCCCTTGTACATTCGAGCCGTTTCGAAGCCCGGTTGAAGGCTGGCGGACGACAGCAAATCTGCAAATTGCCCGCTGGTTTCGGGGACGTCGAGATGGACGTTTCCGGGGCCGCACATCTGCGCGAGCGCGGCGAAGAGACGGCTTGCCGTGTCCAGATTGTCGGCAAAGAGCGGGCCGACCTTGCAGCCGTCGCGGCATCGGCGCGCGACGCCGTATCCCGCAATTGCGCCGTCCTTGACCATGGCAAGCGCCATATGCGGCGGGCGCAGCCAGTGTTCCAGGAAGGACTGTCTCGGGCCGGGAAAGAAGCGGCGGTCATAGGCCAGTATGTCCGGCACGAGATCCGGCCCTATTGCGCAAATGTCACTGCCGACGGCTGCCGGAACATCCGGCAATCCGACGAACCGGATCGTCCGGTAGGCCGGTGCAAAACCCATGCTGCGGTAGTTGGCCTGCTGTTCGACGACGCCGTCGAGTCCGATCGTGCGGTTGCCGAGCCGCGCCATGCCGGCATCCCAGACCGCCTTGCCATGGCCCGCACCGCGCCTGTCCGGCCGGCAGATATAGAGGCCGATGAAGCCGAAATCGTCGCCATACGCCACAGCCGAAATGCCGGCCACCATCTCGCCTTCGACAAAGGCGCCGATGAAGCCCTGCGGGTCCGCTGCCTGGAACAGAGCGGCGTCGCCGAGGCCGGCATTCCAGCCTTCCTGCGCCGCCCAGTCGACAAGGGTTTCCACCTCTTCAAGTGCGAGTGTTCGGATCGTTCTGAGCATTTTCGATCACTCGGCGGCGCCAGGCGCGAAGGATTTCAACGCGCCATGATAAGACTTTGCCAACGGGCTTGCATAGGCGCCGCGCTTGGATGTCGTCAGGCCAAGGGCGATCAATGCCTCGGCCTGTTTCACGGCAGCGCCCACGCCGTCGATGACCGGAAGCCCGAATTCCCGCTGCAGCGCCGCCGCCAGATCGGCCATGCCGGCGCAGCCGAGCACGATCGCCTCGGCGCGATCCTCGTCGATGGCGCGCGCAATCTCGTTGCGCAGCCTGAGCAGTGCGTCGGACGCCGGATCTTCGAGGGCAAGAACCGGGATGTCGGCGGCGCGCACACGCGCGCGCCCTGCCATGCCATAGCGCTGCACCAACCCTTCGACCGGCACGCGCGAACGTCCGGTGGTGGTGACGACGGTGAAGCGCTGGGCGATGAACGAGGCCGTGCTGAGCGATGCCTCGCAGATGCCGATGACCGGAATGTTGGCCATGGCGCGCGCGGCATCGAGGCCGGTGTCGTCGAAGCAGGCGATGATCGCGGCCCCCGCGCCCGAGCGTTCACCGGCGGCGATCTCGACCAGCAGGCCGGGCACGGCAAGCGCTTCATCGTAATAGCCTTCGATCGACACCGGGCCCATCGTAGAGGTAACGGCAACAATCTTCGTCGATTGAGCAGCGACCGATCGGGCGGCGACCGCGATAGTCTCGGTCATGCTGGCGGTGGTGTTCGGATTGACGACGAGGATCTGCACGGTTAGGCGCGCTCGCGGCGGCGGCCGAGATAGACGATTGCGCCGAGCGTCAGCAAGATCACCAGGAAGGAAAACACGGTCGTCACGGTGCCCAGCGCATAGAGCACCGGCGTCGTGACATTCGTCGTCATGCCGTAGATTTCGAGCGGCAGCGTGTTGAAGGTGCCCGACGTCATCAGCGTGCGAGCAAACTCGTCATAGGAGAGGGTAAAACCAAACAGGCCGACGCCGATCAGGCTGGGTGCGATCATCGGCAGGACGACATGCGCGAAGGTTTGCCACGACGATGCTCCGAGATCGCGCGCGGCTTCCTCGTAGGCCGGCGAGAACCGATTGAAGACAGCAAACATAATCAGCACGCCGAAAGGCAAGGTCCAGGTCAGATGGGCGCCGAAAGCGGATGTGTACCAGGCGGGGCGGAAGCCGATCTGCTGGAAGACGACGCCAATGCCGAGACTGATGATGATCGAGGGCACGACCAAGCTGGCGACGGCCAGATAGAACAGTGCGGTTGCGCCGCGAAATTTCTGCCGGAAGGCAAGGCCGGCAAGGAGCGACACGGCGACAGTGACGACCATCACCATCAGGCCAAGGACGAGCGAGCGTTTGAAGCTGCCGCCGAAGTCGCCGACCGCCTGGCGCTCGAACAGGTTGGCAAACCAGTGCAGCGAGACGCCGTTCAGCGGAAATGTCAGACCGCCATTCTCGCCCTGGAAAGAGAGGATCAGGATCGCCGAAAGCGGGCCGTAGAGGAACAGCACGAAAACCGCGAAGAACGCCGCCAGCACGTAGAATTCGAAGCTGCGCTTGTCGTGTCTCAAAGTCTCACAGCTCCTTGCGAATGTCGACGATGCGCAGGATGCCCGCGACCATCAGCAGGACCAGCACCAGCAGCACGACCGCGTTGGCAGCGGCCGCCGGATACTGCAGCAGCGACATCTGGTTCTTCATCATCAGCGCGACGGAGGCGCTCTGGCCGCCGGACATCACCTGCACCGTCGAAAAGTCGGCCATCACCAGCGTGACGACGAAGATGGTGCCGATCGCCATGCCGGGCTTGGCAAGCGGCATGACGACGTTCCACAGAACCTGCCAGCCGGAAGCCCCGGCGTCGCGCGCGGCCTCGATCAGCGACTTGTCGATGCGCATCAGCGTGTTGAAGATCGGCGTCACCATGAATAGCGTGTAGAGATGCACCATGGCCAGCACCACGGCGAATTCGGAATAGAGCAGCCACTCGATCGGCTTCGGGATCAGTCCCATCTGCACCAGCGTCGAGTTGACCAGGCCATTGCGGCCAAGCACCGGAATCCACGAGATCATGCGGATGATGTTGGAGGTCAGGAACGGCACCGTGCAGACCAGGAACAGCACCATCTGCATGGCTGTGGTTCTGATATGGAAGGCGAGGAAATAGGCGACCCAGAAACCGATGAACAGCGTCAGCGCCCAGACGATGGCGGCGTATTTCAGCGTATTTAGATAGGTCTTCCAGGTAACCCACGAGCCGAGCGTGTCGGCGTAGTTGGTGGTCAGGAAATCCGGGTACATCGCCGCGAAATCGTAGTCCCAGAATGAGACCACGGCGATCATCAGGATCGGCAGCAAGAGAAACGCGCCGAGGATCATCGCCAGCGGTGTCGCCTGGAGATAGGGTGCGACGCCGGCAAAGGAGCGCCTACGTCTGGCAGGCTTTGTGGCAATGGTTGCTGGCTGATCGAGTGCCACTGTCATCTGGAACAGCCCTGGGGTGTCGCAAAGGGCCGATAGTCCGGCACGCCGTGATCCTTCCCGCCCCCCTCTGTCCTGCCGGACATCTCCCCCGCAAGGGGGGAGATTTGCAATTTGGCTGCTAGCTCTCCTCTTGAAGCATTGGAGATTGGCGAAATCAGAGATGACGGCGCAATCTCCCCCCTTGCGGGGGAGATGTCCGGCAGGACAGAGGGGGGTGGGAAGGAATGAGGCATCTCAGTTGTTGCCCGGCTGCATCAAGCAGCGATGAACTCGTTCCAGCGCTTCACCATGTAGCGGTCTTCGTCCATGACCGAGTTCCAGCAGGCGACCTTGCCCATACGCTCTTCGAACGAGCCGCCGTCACGCACGGCGCCGGCCTTTTCCATGACCTTGCCGTCCGGCGACAGGATATCGCCCTTTGCCGGCTTGCCTTCGATCCAGTAGCCCCACTCGTCCTCGGACATGAACTTCTTGGCCGACACCATGTTGGCCGAGTAGTAGCCCTGGCGATTGAGATAGCCGCCCACCCATCCTGACGTGTACCAGTTGATGTATTCATAGGCGGCGTCGAGTTCGGCGCCGGAGAGATGGGCTGCCAGGCCAAGCCCGCCACCCCAGGAGCGGTAGCCTTCCTTGAGCGGCTGGAAGCGGCACGCGATGCCCTTGGAGCGGACTGCGGCCACGGCCGGCGACCACATCGACTGGATTACCACTTCGCCTGAAGCCATCAGGTTGACGCTTTCGTCGAAGGATTTCCAGAAGGCGCGGAACTGGCCGGCTTGCTTGGCCTTGATCAGGAAGTCGATCGTCTTGTCGATCTCCTCCTTGGTCATGTTGCCCTTGTCGGCGTATTTGATGTTGCCCGTTGCCTCCATGATCATCGCCGCATCCATGATGCCGATCGACGGGATGTTGAGGATGGCGGTCTTGCCCTTGAAGGCCGGATCCATGATGTCGGCCCAGGTGGTGATATCGCGGCCGACGAGGTCGGGGCGGATGCCGAGCGTATCGGCATTGTAGATCGTCGGCACCATGGTGAACCAATTGGTCGGCGCCTTGGCGAAAACCTTGCTGTCCTGCGCCTCGACGTAACCGACGGTATGCGGCGCGGTGCCCTGGGCAATGACGCTGTCGGGCGTCAGCTTGCCGGTTTTGAACAGCGGCACCAGCTCGTCGTAATATTTCAGCTTGCTGACATCCATCGGCTGCAGGACGCCTGTCGGGAACACCTTCTTGCAGATCCAGTATTCGATGTCGGCGATGTCGTAGCTGTCGGGCTGCGTCACGGCGCGCTGCGCGGCGGCGTCGGAATCGGTTGCTGTCATCTCCAGCGTGATGCCGAGATCGGCTTTGCACTTTTCGGCGATGGCATTGAGATTGGAGACGCCGGTGCCGAACTGGCGCAGCGTGATGTTCGATTGCGCCCAGATGGTCGGAAAGCCTGATATGGCGCCGGAACCGGCGGCGAAACCGACGGCGGCGGCACCTGTCTTCAGCAGCGAACGTCGCGATATTCCAGTCTTCTTGTCGGTGGTGTTGGTCATGTTCAGTTCCCCTGTTTTGGTTGGTTATGCTGGGTTTCAGGAATCGAGACGGCCAAGGACGATCGCGTCCTCGGCGTCCCAGGCGATCGGCACTGCGTCGCCGACGGCGACCGGCCTGGCGAAGAAGCTGGTGTCGTCGACGATCACCGTGAAATCCTCGATGCCGGCGCCATTGACCGAGAGCTTCACGGACGAGCCGCGGTACTCGACGTTTGCAATGATGCCGGTGAAGCCGAGCCCGGCTGCCGCCGGCACGCCGATGCGCACGTGGTCGGTGCGAATGGCGATGTCGATGGGCTCCCCGGTCTCCCTGCCCTGCCCGCTCGCGGCGAACGCGACGCCGCCGGGCACGTCGAAAACGACCATGCCGTCGCGACTACCGGCGACGCGGCCGGAGATGACGTTGTGGTCGCCCATGAAACGAGCGACGAAGGCGGTGGCCGGCCGCTCGAACACCGTGCGCGGGTGCGCCGCCTGCTCGATTCGGCCGTCGTTCATCACCACGATCAGGTCGGCCAGCGCCATCGCCTCTTCCTGGCTGTGGGTGACGTGGACGAAAGTGATGCCGAGCGATGTCTGCAGCTTCTTCAGTTCGGCCCGCATGCGGATCTTCAGGAACGGATCGAGCGCCGAAAGCGGTTCGTCGAGCAACAGCGCCTCGGGATCGGTGATCAATGCGCGGGCAAGAGCAACGCGCTGCTGCTGGCCGCCGGAAAGCTGCGCCGGACGACGGCTGGCATAGGCCTCCATCTGCATCAGCTTCAGCATGTCGAGTGCCTTGGCGCGGCGCTCTTCCTTGCCGACGCCCTTCATCTTCAGGCTGAAGGCGACATTGTCGATCAGGTCGAGATGCGGAAACAGCGCGTAGGACTGGAACATCATGGCGGTGCCGCGCCTGGCCGGCGGCAGGTCGGTAACCACTGTGTTGCCGAGACGCACGTCGCCGCTCGATATGCTCTCGTGCCCGGCGATCATGCGCAGCGTCGAGGTCTTGCCACAGCCGGACGGACCGAGCAGGCAGCAATAGGTTCCCGCAGGGATTTTCAGGCCGATGCCTTCGACGGCAGTCGTCGCGCCATAGACTTTCGAAACGGACACAATGTCGATTTCGGCGGCTTTGGACATCCAGCTTCCCCTTTGGTCGGATTAGCCAAAGCATCATGCGTGCCAGTTGCGCACCGCCGCACCAACCGGCTGAATCCTCGAAGAAATCAGGGCCGCCTCTATATGGCTGCCGATACGGCATCCTTGTGCAATGCACAAATTATAGGCGATTGCCACCGATCCTCGCGAAAATCGTATGCAATCTTTTTCGTTCCTGTATTCACTTTGTCTCTCGTCCAAGCGACGCGATTCAGGATAGAAGAAGGCAGGACCACTGCCATGAACATTGCCAACCAGACTATCCCTGCTATCGAGGCCGCCAACGAGGATCGCGCGCAGGCGATCCGCGACCAGTTGCGCGACGCGATCGTCGATCGCCGGCTGGCGCCGGGAACCAAGCTTTCCGAGGGCGAAGTCGGCACGCTGTTCGATGTCAGCCGCACCGTGGCGCGCGCCGCACTGCAGATGCTCTCCTTCGAGGGATTGGTGCGCACCGAGCGCAATCGCGGCGCCTTCGTCGCCAATCCGTCGCCGGAGGAAGCGCGGCAAGTTTTTGCTTCGCGCCGGCTCATCGAACCCGGCATCGCGATTGCCGCCGTCGGGCGGATGACGCCGGCGCATGTCGCCGCGTTCAAGGCCCAGCTCGACGAAGAAGGCCGTTTCATCGCCGAACGCGGACCGAATGCAAGGCGATCGGAGATCAAGGCGTCGGGGGATTTTCACCTGCTTCTGGCGTCGGTCGCGGGAAACGTCATCCTGCAGCGCTTCATGGAGGAATTGGTCGCTCGTTCATCGCTGGTGATCGCACTCTATGGCCGCTCGGGTATCTCGAGCTGCGGCCACAACGAACACACGCAGATCCTCGAAGCGCTGGAAAATGGCAATGCCGAACGCGGCAGCGCCCTGATGCTGCACCACATCGACCATATCGAGGCCGACCTCGATTTGCGCGTCAGGAGCGGCCCGGCACTCAGGCAGGCGCTCGAGTTCTGAGGTCACTTCAACGCACGATCCTCACGCACATCGGCGTGCCGATGTCGATGGATCGGCCGGTATCGGTCAGCCGGCCGGTTGCGGCATCACGGGCGAAAATCGAGATGCGGTCGGCATTCTGGTTGGCCGAGAACAGATGGCCGCCCGAAGGCGTCAGGGCCAGGTTGCGCGGCGTGGCGCCCCCGCAAGGCGTATAGCCCACAAGGGCAAGTCTGCCGGCTTGCTGGTCGACCGAAAACACGGCGATGCTATTATGGCCGCGGTTGGAGCCATAGAGGAAGCGGCCGTCGGGCGAGATCTGGATGTCGGCGCAGTGATTGCCGTCGCGCGCCTCGGGCGGCACCGCCGGCTTACTGTCGATCACCGCAAGCTTGCCTGATCCGTCTTCCAGCGCCAGCGAGACGACCGTCGAATCCAGCTCGTTCATGACGAACACGAAGCGGCCGCCCGGATGCAGCGCGAGATGGCGCGGACCAGCCCCCGGCGCAAGCGCCGATTCGGCGAGCTTCGTCAGACTGCCGTCTGAGCCGATGCGATAGGACACCAGCTGGTCGATGCCGAGGTCGGCGACGATCGCAATGCCGCCGGCAACCGTCTCGGTTACGCTATGGGCGTGCGGCCGCTCCTGGCGTGCGGGGTCTGGTCCGGTCCCGCTATGGGCGACGCTCGACAACGGTGCGGTCAGGCCGCCATCCTCGCGCAGCCCCAAGACCACGACCGAGCGATCGGGGCCGCCCTCGCCCATGCCGTAATTGGCGACCAGCAGCTTGGTCCCGTCGCGCGTGATGGTGTTATGCGCCGTGATGCTGCCCAGCGTCGGCTGCTTGTTGATGTAGGACAGCGTGGCGGTCTGCCTGTCGAAACGGTAGGCCGAGACAACCCCTTCGCGCCAGGTGAACACTTCGGAATTGGCGTAGACGTGGGAGCCGTCCGGCGTCACCGACAGGAAGGTCGGATTGTCGATGTCTGCCGTCTCGGCCAGTTTCTTTGTCTCCAGCGTCCCCTCGTCGAAACTGTAGACGCCCAGCCCGACGCCGCGCGCGCCCTGAAAATATGGGGCGTCGCGATTGAGGCTGCCGACGAAAACCAGACAGGCATTCTGCATCACTTCCTCCCATGTTCCGCCGGCATTGGCCGCGACGGAGCCGCCAAAATTTCACCGAGACTCGCTTGCATCACAACCCCATATGTGAAAATACTATTCACAAAAGAAGATTGACGGGAGGATCGATCATGCATTTCGCTGGTCTGCGGCGCGCCCTGATGGACGATTCCCGCTCCAGAGGAAGTCGTCATGAGCGGTTTCGCGCCAACCGTGGGCGTGGCATCGACACACCCCGCCAACATGCCTAGGGATCACGCCGACCTTCCCGTCTGGAACGCGGAGAACTGGTTCTACGAAGACTGGCCGGTCGGCCAGAAGATCCGCTCGCTGCGCAGGACCATTGCCGAGGGCGACAGCCATCTTTTCAACGCGCTGGTGCTCGATATCCATCCTTACGTGCAGGACCAGATGTTCGCCGAAACAGAAGGCATCTTCGGCAAGCGCCTGGTCGCCGGCGCCTTCGTGTTCTCGGCCGGGCTCGGCCTCGTTGCCACCAATTGCATCAACGCTTTTTCCTATGGCTACGACAAATTGCGCTTCATCAAGCCGGTGTTCATCGGCGACACGATCTATTCGATCCGCTCCAACCTCGACAAGAAGCCAAAATACAAGGAAATGGGGCTGATCCGCGCCAGCTATGAAGTCTTCAAAGGTGAAGGCGAGCTTGTGCTTTATTGCGAGCACCTGCAGACGGTGAAGTACCGCAATCCGGCCGATTTCGCCGGCAAGACGGAGAAATAGGCAATGGCTGCCATTGCCGAACTGCCGCTGACCGGGCTCATCGTTGTCGATATGAGCCAGTTCTTGTCCGGCCCCTACTGCTCGCTGCGACTGCTCGACCTCGGCGCTCGCGTCATCAAGATCGAACGGCCGGATGGCGGCGACCTGTCGCGCCGACTCTATCTCAGCGACACCGAGATCGGCGGCGATTCCACTATTTTCCACGCGATCAACCGTGCCAAGGAAAGCTTTGCCATCGACCTCAAGGACGAGGCCGATCTTGCGGCACTGCGCGGCCTGCTGGCCAGGGCCGACGTGCTGATCCAGAATTTTCGGCCCGGCGTCATCGAACGACTGGGCTTCGATTATGAGGCGGTGCGCAAGATCAATCCGCGGCTGGTCTATGCCTCGATCAGCGGCTATGGCGAGGAAGGCCCATGGGTCAAGCGGCCCGGGCAGGATCTGCTGGCGCAAGCCCGCTCCGGCGTCATGTGGCTGAACGGCGACGAGGACCAGGGGCCGGTGCCCTTCGGCCTGGCGATCGCCGACATGCTGGCGGGTTCGGCCGCCGCGCAAGGCATCCTCGCCGCACTGGTGCGGCGCGGTGTGACCGGCAAGGGCAGCCATGTCGAGACCAGCCTGCTCGAAGCGCTGGTCGACTTCCAGTTCGAGGTGCTGACCACGCATCTCAATGATGGGCGCCGGCTGCCGCGGCGGTCGAGCTTCCGCAGCGCACACGCCTATCTGTCGGCGCCCTACGGCGTCTATCCGGCCAAGGACGGCTATCTGGCGATCGCCATGACGCCGATCTCGAAACTCGCCGATCTCCTCGGCCTCGAGGAACTTGCGCCCTACCGCGATCAGCCGTCGACCTGGTTCACTGCCCGCGACGAGATCAAGGCGATCATCGCACAAAAAATCGCGACGAAAACGGTCGACGAGTGGCTTGCCATCCTCGAACCTGCCGACATCTGGTGCGCCAAGGTTTTGACCTGGCCGGAAATGATGGCCAGCGAAGGCTTCCAGGTTCTCGACATGTTGCAGACGGTGACGCGCGAGGATGACGTTTCGATCCTTACCACGCGCTCGCCGCTCAGGGTCGACGGCATCCGCGCCAAGGTCGAGCGGGCCGCGCCACGCATCGGCGAGCACAGCGCAAAAATCCGCGCGGAATTCGGGCTTTGAGCGACGTCACGCTCAAAGGCATGACCTGGAGCCATCCGCGCGGCTATGACCCGATGGTCGCCTGTTCGGCGCTGTGGAAGGAACGGACCGGCGTCGCTATCGAATGGGACAAGCGCTCGCTGCAGGATTTCGAGACCTTTCCGGTCGAGGAACTGGCCCACGCCTATGATCTGATCGTCATCGACCATCCGCATGTCGGCCGGATCACCGCCGAGAACTGCCTGACGCCGCTCGATGTTGCCGGCCGGGAAGCCGAACGTGCAGCACTTGCGGCGGGCAGCGTCGGCCGGTCCTATGCCAGCTACAACTGGCAGGGCCGGCAGTGGGCGTTTCCGATCGACGCGGCCAGCCAGGTGCAGGCATGGCGCCCCGACATGCTCTCGGCTGCGCCGGCGAGCTGGGCCGATGCGCTCGATCTGGCGCGGCAGGGCCGCGTGTTGTTGCCGCTCAGGCCGCCGCATTCGCTGATGGTGTTCTACACGCTCGCCGGCAATCTCGGCCGGCCCGCCGGTGAAGGCCCGGGCGACCATGTGGATCCTGCAATCGGCAAGCAGGTTTTCGAGATGATGCGCGAGATCGCGGCGCTCGTCGACCCGGCCTGTCTTGGCATGGACCCGATCGCGGTTCTTGAGCAAATGGCCGGATCGGGATCGCGGATCGCCTGTGCGCCGCTGATCTATGGCTATGTCTCCTACGCCATCGCCGGATTCCGGCCCAGCCGCGTTGTTTTCGCCGATATCCCTGCTGCGGGCAATGTCGGTCCCAAAGGCTCGGCGCTTGGCGGGACCGGCATCGCCGTGTCGGCCTTTTCGAAGGCCAGGCGGGCGGCCATCGACTTCGCTTACTGGATCGCCAGCGGTGACGTGCAGCGCGGCCCTTACGCCTCGGCCGGCGGCCAGCCCGGCCATGCGGCAGCCTGGGCGGACGCCGCCGTCAATGCCGCCAGCGGCAATTTCTACAAGGACACCCGAGCCACGCTCGAAGGTGCCTGGGTCAGGCCGCGGCACGACGGCTACATGGCCTTCCAGCAGGCGGCGTCAGATCGCATCAATCTTGGCCTGAGCGAAAGGCACAATGCGGCTCGCGTCGTTGCCGATCTCAATCGCCTGTTTCGGGCGTGATCGCTGGATTGCCGACCGAACTGAAGGCGCAATATGACGGCGCGCCGCAGAAGGTGCTGCCGTCGGCCTGGGCGGCACTTGGCCTGGTCGTCGTGCTCCTGGTTTCGCTCTACGGTCGCGAGCGGCACATGTCGGCGACCATCTGAGGCCGTCTATTCGTTTTAGCCGCATTTGTGCGACGCCAAGTGATTCCACTTGGCTGCAAAATGCTCTACAAACTCCACAGCCGCTTGGCGTTGCCGGACAGCAGCTTTTGCCGTTCATCGTCGCTGGTGCCGGCAAGCAGCGCGTGCGTCGCCGCAATCCAGGTCGCAAGCCCGCCGCCGAGCGTGCAGACCGGCCAGTCGCTTCCCCAGACGACGCGATCCCAGCCGAAGCATTGGATGGTGTGCTCGACATAGGAACGCAGCGTTTCGACAGTCCAGGATCCAGCATCCGCATAGGCGACCACACCGGAAATTTTGCCGGCGACGTTCGGGCGCCGCGCGATCTCCGCCATGTGCTCGCGCCAGGGGTGCTCGGCACCGCCCTTGATGTCGGGCACGCCGCAATGGTCGAGCACGAACTGCACATCCGGCGCGAGGTCGGCGAGTACGATCGCCTTGGGGATCTGGTGCGGCAGGACGACGAGGTCGAAGGTCAGGCCGCTGCCGGCAAGCCGCTTGATGTTTTCACGAAACAGCGCGCCTTCCGACAGTTCATCCGGCATGACGTGCAGCACACGCCGAAAGCCCTTGACGAAAGAATCTTCACGCTGGCGCTCGAGATAGCCGGCAAAGCCCGGCTCTTCCGGACGGCAGGAGGCGATTGCACCGCGTAGCAGGCTGCCCTTCTGCTGCGACAGCGTTTTCACATGGCTGGTCTCGGCCTCGATGTCGGCAGGATCGACATCGACCTCCATGTGCAATGCGCCCTCGATGCCGGCGCGGCGGGCCTGGACTGCATATTCGTCGTAGGAGAAATCGCGGTTGAGCGCCGGCACACCGGCCAGCCAGGGATAGCGCAGCGCGGACTGGTCGATCAGGTGCAGATGAGTGTCGAAGATCATGGTGGCGCGCTCCTCCTTGGCGACTTCGCGATCATCTCACGGAGAAATTCTTCATTCAAATAAGAATTCATCGCGATTGCTTGACGGTCGATCCCGCCAGCTGCGACAGCTTTTCGGTCGCTGCCAGCAGCAGCTCAATCGTCCTCGTAATGTCGGGCGCCTTGGGTGCGTTGACCAGGGTTATGTAGGGGATCGACAGCGCGGCGATCGCCCTGCCGTCCGAGCCAAGAACCGGTGTCGACAGGTTGAAGACACCGGCGGTCTGCATCGATGCCATCATCTCGTAGCCGCGTTCCCGGATCTGGTCGAGGCGGGCAAAGAACTCCGGCGATTGCGGCGGCTTGTCGGTGCTGCGCAGATGTTCTGAGATCATCATCTGCCGCTCTTCCGGCGGGCGGAACGCCAGCAGCACATGGCCGGAGCCGGTGTCGAACAGGCTGATATGCGAGCCGACGCGGATCGAGATGCCCCAGTAATCCGGCGCCTCCTGCTGTGCGATCACCACCGCAGAACCGCGATCGAAGACGACCAGCTGATTTGCCTGCTGTGTGGTCTCGGCCAGCTCGCGCATCAGCGGCGTCGCATAGGAAACCAGCCGGCGCACCGGCGCGTGCAGCTGCGCCAGACCAAACAGCTTGAGCGTCAGCGAGTAACGGTCACCATCCGGCCGCGTGACATAGCCGCGCCGCACCAGCCGGTCCAGCATGCGATAGAATTCGTTCGGGCTGCGGTCGAGCTTCTTGGCGATTTCCGCCTGCGTCAGGCCGCCATCGACCCCGGCCAGCAGCTCGAGGATGTCGAGCCCCTTGTCCAGCGCCGGGGCTCGATAGCGGTCGTCTTCCTCGTCCTCTGCCATTCCGCCTCTCCAGTGAATTGCATTTTTCATATACGCATAACGGTATTGCTTCCGAAAGAACTTTCGGCTTGACGATCCTATGAATGTTTTGTTTGTATATGAATGAAGCTGCCGATCGACCTCACTACGCGATCGATGCAGGCTCTTGGGAGGATACCAATGACGAAACTGTTCTGCGGCCTGTCAGCCGGCGTAACGCTGCTCGCACTTGGTGCGAGTGCTGCCCTTGCTGCCGACCTGCCCGGCAAATTCGACGGCGTCACTATCGACGCCAAGCTGATCGGCGGCCAGCAATATGAAGGGCTCTACGCGCGCATCGGCGAATGGGAAAAACTGACCGGCGCCAAGGTCAACGTGATCTCGAAGAAAAACCACTTCGAGCTCGACAAGGAAATCAAGTCGGACATCGCCTCCGGCAGCATCAACTGGTGCGTTGGGTCGAACCACTCGTCCTTCGCGCCGCAGTATCCTGATATCTACACCGACCTCAACAAGCTGCTGCCGAAGGAGGAGATCGACGCCTTCGTGCCGTCGACGATCAAGGCCTCGACGCTCGACGGCAAGCTGGTGATGCTGCCGCGCGCGCAGTTCGACGTGTCGGCGCTCTATTACCAGAAGAGCCTCTACCAGGACGAAGCCAAGAAGGCCGCCTACAAGGCCAAGTACGGCAAGGAGCTGACACCGCCCGACACCTGGGACGAGGTCGCCCAGCAGGCGGAATTCTTCGCCAGCCCGCCCGATTTCTACGGCACCCAGTTCGCCGGCAAGGAAGAGGCGATCAACGGCCGGTTTTACGAGATGCTCATCGCCGACGGCGGCGAATACCTCGACAAGGATGGCAAGCCGGCCTTCAACTCGGAAGCCGGCGTGCACGCACTCGACTGGTTCGTCAATCTCTACAAGGCCAAGGCGGTGCCGGCCGGCACCACCAACTATCTGTGGGACGATCTCGGCCAGGGCTTTGCCTCAGGCACCGTCGCCATCAACCTCGACTGGCCAGGCTGGGCAGGCTTCTTCAACGATCCGAAGTCGTCGAAGGTCGCCGGCAATGTCGGGGTGAAGGTGGCGCCGAAGGGATCGGCCGGCATTCGCACCGGCTGGTCGGGGCACCACGGATTTTCGGTCACCGAAAACTGCGCCAGCAAGGAGGCTGCGGCGTCGCTGGTCTGGTTCCTGACCAATGAGGACAGCCAGAAGCTCGAGGCGGCAAGCGGCCCACTGCCGACCCGCACGGCGGTGTGGGACTGGGACATCCAGCAGGCGGCAAGCGATCCCTACAAGAAGGAAGTGCTGGCGGCTTTCCAGGAAGAGGCAAAGCACGCTTTTGCCGTGCCGCAGACAGCTGAATGGATCGAAATCTCCAACGCCGTCTATCCCGAATTGCAGGCCGCCATCCTTGGCGACAAGACCTCCAAGCAGGCGCTGGACGACGCTGCCGCCAAGGCCACCCAGATCCTCGAGGACGCAGGCAAGCTTTGATCATTCAACCAAGGGGGGCGCCGCGCTCATTGAAGGGCGGCGCCCCGAACTTTTTTCGAACCATGCGCAACACGCTGTGTCTTGATCCCAGCTCGCCAATGGCGGCCTTCGGTGTCCGGGCACCAACCAGAACCGGATCGCCATGAAAGGCTGGAGACCTTCGCCGCCATTGTTGCTCCTGCTGCCGGCGGTGATCGTGCTTGCGGCGGTGGTGGTGGTGCCGCTGCTGCTGTCGCTCTATTCCAGCTTCACGCCGTTCCGGCTGACCAGGCCGGAGACGTTCTGGGTCTTCATCGGCGCGCGCAACTACGTCGCCATCCTGACCAGCCGCGCTTTCTGGGTTGCCTTTGCCCGCACCGTGGTCCTGCTGACGGTGGCGCTCAACCTGGAAATGGTGATCGGGCTCGGGCTGGCGCTGCTGGTGGAAAAGGCATCGCGCGGCCAGCGGGTTCTGCGCACCATCATGATGTTTCCGATGATGTTTTCGCCGATCCTGGTCGGATTCCAGTTCAAATTCATGTTCAACGACAATATCGGCCTGGTGAACAACGCCCTGCAGGGGCTCGGCCTGACCGACCGCGCCATCCCGTGGCTGATCGACGGCAATCTCGCCTTCATCGCCATCCTGACCGCCGAGATCTGGTCGTCGACCTCGGTGTTCGCGATCCTGATCCTTGCCGGGCTGCTGGCGATGCCGCGCGAACCGGTCGAGGCGGCGCGCGTCGACGGCTGCACGCCGTGGCAGACATTCCGCTATGTCACCTGGCCGTTCATCATGCCGTTTGCCTTCATCGCCATGACCATCCGCTCGCTCGACGTCGCGCGCGCCTATGACATCGTCAAGATCATGACCGACGGCGGTCCTGCCGGCCGCACCGAACTGGTCTGGACGCTCGTCGCCCGCACTGCCTATGGCGATGCCCGGATGGGAATGGCCAATGCCATGGCCTATTTCTCCATCCTGCTGTCCATCCTGTTCACCGTCTATTTCTACCGCAAGCTCGCCGCGGCGCGCACACAGATCGCGGCGGAGTGGTGAGGATGGACCAGGACAGCCTGCATCGCGTCGGCAACAAAGCGCTCGGCATCGTTCACGGCATCGGACTGTTCCTGGCCATGCTGGTCATCTGCCTGCCCGGCATCTGGATCGTGCTGTCGTCGCTGCGGCCGACCGTCGAGATCATGGCCAAGCCGCCGGTGTGGATCCCGCAGCAACTCTCGCTCGATGCCTACATAGCCATGTTCAGCGGCGTCGGCCAGGGCGGCATTCCGGTGCTCGACTACTTCCGCAATTCGCTGATCATCTCGGTGACCTCGACGGTGATCGCCATCGTTATCGGCATGGCCGGCGGCTATGCCTTTGCGCGCTACCGCTTTCGCGCCAAATCGGCGATGTTCCTTGGCCTGATGCTGACGCGCACGGTGCCTGGCATTGCGCTGTCGCTGCCGCTGTTCTTCGTCTTTGCGCGGCTCGGCATCATCGATACGCATTTCGGGCTGATCCTGGTCTATGTCGCGCTCAACGTGCCCTTCACCGTCTGGCTGATCGACGGCTTTTTCCGCCAGGTGCCGAAAGACCTTGCCGAGGCGGCGCAGATCGACGGCTGCACGCGCTGGCAGGCCTTCTGGCAGGTCGAGTTTCCGTTGGCCGGGCCTGGCATCGCCTCGGCCGGCATCTTTGCCTTCCTCACCTCCTGGAACGAGTTCGCGCTCGCCTCGCAGCTGACACGCTCGATCAACTCCAAGACCCTGCCGGTCGGCCTGCTCGACTATACGGCCGAATTCACCATCGACTGGCGCGGCATGTGCGCGCTGGCCGTGGTTATGATCATACCGGCGCTCACGCTTACCTTCATCGTCCAGAAACATCTCGTCGGCGGCCTCACTTCCGGCGCGGTGAAAGGCTGACATGGCAACTGTATCGCTCAAGAAACTCACCAAGAGCTATGGTCCGGTGGCGGTCGTGCACGGCATCGACCTCGAGGTCGCCGACCGCGAGTTCATCGCGCTGGTCGGGCCGTCCGGCTGCGGCAAGTCGACAACCCTGCGCATGATCGCCGGCCTCGAGGCGATCAGCGACGGGATCATCGAGATCGGCGGCCGCATGGTCAACGACCTGCCGCCGCGCTCGCGCAACATCTCGATGGTGTTCCAGTCCTACGCGCTCTATCCGCATATGACGGTGCGCGAAAACCTCGGCTTCTCGCTGAAGATAGCCGGCGCCGCGAAAGAAGAAATGGACCGTCGCGTAGCCGAAGCGTCCGGCATTCTCGGCCTCGACCAGTTGCTCGACCGCCGGCCGTCGCAGTTGTCGGGCGGACAGCGCCAGCGCGTCGCCATGGGTCGCGCCATCGTGCGCGATCCCGACGTCTTCCTGTTCGACGAGCCGCTTTCCAATCTCGACGCCAAGCTTCGGACGCAGATGCGCACCGAGATCAAGAAACTGCATGCCAAGGTCCGGTCGACGGTGATCTACGTCACCCATGACCAGGTCGAAGCGATGACATTGGCCGACCGCATCGTCATCATGCGTGACGGGTTCATCGAGCAGGTCGGCACACCCGACGAGGTCTTCCGCCGGCCGCAGACGCGCTTCGTGGCCGGCTTCATCGGCTCGCCGCCGATGAATTTGCACGAGGCGGTTGTCGACGACGGACAGCTGCTGTTCGCCAGCGGCGAGAGACTGCCTCTGCCCAGCCAGTTCAAGGCAAATGTCGGAACCGGCGACAAGGTCGTATTCGGCCTCAGGCCCGACGACATTTATCCGACGGGACACGGCATCAGCTCCGGCGAAGAGGTCGACGTCCACCAGGTGGAACTGCCGGTGACCGTCACCGAACCGCTTGGCAACGAGACGCTGGTGTTTGCCGAATTCAACGGCAGCGACTGGGTATCCCGCATGCTCAATCCAAAGCCGCTCAGGGCCGGCGACAGGGTCAAGATGAGCCTGGACCTGTCGCAGGCCCATCTGTTTTCTGCCGAAACGGGCAAGACATTGCGAGGTTAAAATCATGGCAAAGATCGAGAAAGTCGAACTGCGCATGGTCGACTTGGTGCCGAAGGTCAAGCGCACCGATGCCATCCAGAGTTTTGTCAGCCAGGAAACACCGATCGTCACCATCACCGACGCCGACGGCGCGGTCGGCACCGGCTACAGCTACACGATCGGCACCGGCGGCTCGTCGGTGATGCGGCTCCTGGCCGACCACCTTGCACCGCGGCTGATCGGCCGCGACGCCGACATGATCGAGGCGGTCTGGCACGAGCTGGAGTTCGCCACCCACGCCACGACGATCGGCGCGATCACGGCAATCGCGCTGGCGGCCATCGACACTGCCCTTTGGGATCTGTGGGCGAGGAAGCAAAACCTGCCGCTGTGGAAGCTTGCTGGCGGCGCCAAGGACCGCTGCCCGCTCTACACCACCGAAGGCGGCTGGCTGCATATCGAAACCGAGGCACTGGTCGAGGATGCGCTGGCCGCCAAGGCCAAGGGGTTTCGCGGCTCGAAGGTCAAGATCGGCAAGCCGCACGGTTCCGAGGATCTTGCCCGGCTGACGGCGGTGCGCCGGGCGGTTGGAGACTCCTACGAGATCATGACCGACTGCAACCAGGGCTTTTCTGTCGACGAGGCGATCCGCCGGGCCGAGCGCTTGCGTGAACTCGACCTCGCCTGGATCGAGGAACCGCTGCCGGCCGACGACATTGACGGCCATGTGCGGCTGTCGAGTGCCACATCGACGCCGATCGCCATCGGCGAGTCGCTCTATTCGATCCGGCATTTCCGCGAATATATGCAAAAGGGCGCGTGTTCGATCGTGCAGGTCGATGTCGGTCGCATCGGCGGCATCACGCCGTGGCTGAAGGTGGCGCATGCAGCCGAGGCGTTCGACATACCGGTCTGCCCGCATTTCCTGATGGAACTGCATGTCAGCCTGACATGCGCCGTTCAGAACGGCAGATATGTCGAGTATATTCCCCAGCTCGACGAGCTGACCGGCAAGAAAATGCGTATCGAGGACGGGCACGCGCTGGCGCCGGACGAGCCCGGCATCGGCATCGACTGGGATTGGGATGCGATCAAGTCGAAGAGCATCGCGGAATTCACCATGGCGATAGTGAAATAGGAGGCGGACATGCAGCGAATGGGAATGGTGCTCGGTCTCAAGCCGGAGAAAGTCGCCGAGTATGTGCGGCTTCACGCTGCCGTCTGGCCGGACGTCCTCAAGATGATTTCCGCCTGCAACATCAAGAATTATTCGATCTATCTGAGGGAGCCGGAGCACCTTTTGTTCAGCACCTTCGAGTACCACGGCACCGACTATGCCTCCGACATGGCGAAGATGGCTGCTGATCCCACGACGCAGGAATGGTGGGCGCTGTGCATGCCATGCCAGGAGCCACTGCCGACCCGCAAGGAGGGCGAGTGGTGGGCGTCGATGGACGAAGTCTTCCATTATGACTGATGACATTTTCGATCCTGCCTCGCTTTCCCAGGCCTGGGCACAACCGTCAAAGCCCAGGCCGATCGTGATTTTCGGCGCCGGCTCGATCGTCGGCGATGCGCATTTCCCGGCCTATGGGAAAGCCGGTTTCCCGGTTGTCGGGCTTTTCGACCCCGACCTGGCCAAGGCGGAAAAACTGGCGCAGAAATGGGGCGTCACCGCTTACCGGTCGCTCGAGGAAGCTGCGTCAATCAAGGACGCCGTCTTCGACCTGGCGACACCGCCGGCTAATCACGCCGGCGTGCTCAGGGCGCTGCCCGATGGTGCGGTGGCGCTGATCCAGAAGCCGATGGGCAGCGACCTCACCGAGGCGACCGAGATCCTCGAAATCTGCCGCTCCAAAAACCTCAGGGCCGCTGTGAATTTCCAACTCCGTTTTGCGCCGATGATGCTGGCGCTGAAGGATGCGATCGCCAAGGGCTGGCTGGGCGAAGTGGTCGATTTCGACGCATGGCTGGCGCTGGCGACACCCTGGCAGCTCTGGGAATTCCTGTTGCAGGCGCCGCGCGTCGAGATCGCCATGCATTCGATCCATTATCTCGACCTGATCCGGCAATTGCTCGGCGATCCCAAGGGGGTTCACGCCAAGACACTCGGCCACCCCGGCCATAAGGTTGCGCAAACGCGCACCAGCGCGATCCTCGACTATGGCGACACCGTGCGCTGTGCACTGTCGATCAACCACGATCACAAATTCGGCCGAAAACACCAGGCCTGCGAATTCCGCATCTGCGGCACCGAGGGCGCCGCTTACCTCAAATTAGGCGTCAACCTCGACTATCCGCGCGGCGAGCCGGACATTCTCGAAATCTACCCCAAAGGCGGCAGGGACTGGATTGCGGTTCCACTCGTCGGCTCATGGTTTCCGGACGCCTTTGCCGGCCGCATGGCCAATGTCCAGCGCTACGCGTCGGGCGAGGACGCCGAGCTTGTCAGTTCCGTCGAGGACGGCTGGAGCACCATGGCGCTGGTCGAAGCCGCCTATCAATCGAGCGCGGCGCCGGCAACACCGATAGCGGCGAGGCCCTGACATGGAGCAGACGATCTACTTCGAGGACTACCAGATCGGGTCGTCGCGCATGACCAGCGGGCGCACCATCACCGAGACCGATTTCGTCGTCCATGCCGGCCATACCGGCGATTTCTTTCCCCACCACATGGACGCCGAGTTCATGAAGACGACGCCGTTTGGCCAGCGCATCGCCCACGGCACGCTGGTCTTTTCGGTCGGCGTCGGGCTGACGGCAAGCGTCGTCAATCCGGTTGCCTTCTCCTATGGCTACGACAGGCTGCGCTTCATCAAGCCGGTGTTCATCGGCGATACGATCCGGACCCGCACCACCATCTCGGCCAGGGAAGACGACCCGAAGCGACCCGATTCAGGCCGGGTCGTCGAGCGCTGCGAGGTGATCAACCAGCATGGCGACGTGGTGTTGGTCGCCGACCACATCTACATCGTCGAGCGTCGCGACAAGCCGAGCAGAGCCTCGACGGATGGCGCTGAAACCTAAAGGCAAAAAACCCGCCTTGCGGCGGGTCCTCGGTGCGAATCAGCACCATGCACAAATTAATAGCATAGCTGCCGGCACAAAGCAAGAACAAAATGTGGCGCTGTCGGCAAAAAATGCGAATTCACTCTTCACCCGTTCCCGTCTTTATCCGCTTGCCGAGGTCGCGCTCAAGGGGCGCCTGCCCCGGACCGTTAAGGTGGAATCGACAGGCAGCGGATGGTGTCCACATCGGGAATGGTCATATCCGGTTGACCGGATATACCGGCTTGCCGCCGCGCAGGACCGACGCGACATCGGCAAACACCTTGTTGCGAACCTCTGCGTAGGACTGGGTCGAGTAGTGCGCCGCGTGTGGACTGACCAGGACGGTGTCCAGCGCCAGCAGCGGATTGTCGGGCGAAGGCGGCTCCCGCTCGAAAGTGTCGATGCCGGCGCCAGCCAGATGGCGACGCCGGATCAGATCCGCCAAGGCGACCTCGTCGACGAGGCCGCCGCGGGACACGTTGATGAGTATCGCCCCTTCCTTCATCCGCGACAGGGCTTGCGCCGACATGATGTTTCTGGTCTCCGGTGTCGCGGGAACGTGCAGCGAGACGACGTCGGCGCTGGCAAGCAACTCGTCGAAGCCGACCGGTTCAGCACCACCGGCCGTGATGCGCTCGGCCGGCATGTACGGGTCGTAGGCGATGATGTGGTAGCCGAAGACCCGCGCCCGTTCGGCAGTCAGGCGCCCGATCTGGCCGAAGCCGATCAGGCCGATGATCTGCCTGTCGGGCCGTGTGATGCCGGCGCCATCGGTCATTGCAGCCCAGCGGCCGGCGCGCACCGCGCTGTCGAACTGCTTCAGCCTGCGCGTCAAGGCCAGGATCAGGGCCATGGCGTGGGTGCTGACTTCCACCAGATTGGCGTCCGGCACGTAGGTTACCTGAACACCGGCACGGCTGGCGGCCTCTACGTCGATCGAGTCGAGCCCTACGCCGAACCGTCCGATGACCTTGAGCCTCTTCAGTTCCGCCAAAACGCGAGCCGTGATCGGCTCGCGCAATACCATCAATGCGTCGGCGTCGCGGCAGTGTTCGATCAGGGCGTCTTCCGTGAGCAGCGTCTTTTCGACAAACTCGGCGCCCAAGCCGTCGAGGTAGCGCAACTGCTCTTCCTCGACTGACAACACGCCGTCGGTCTTGATGATCTTCATGCCAAACTCTTGCTATGAGGCACTGCGCGCCGACGCGACACCGGCGGCAAGGCCGGCGCCGAGAAACATCGTGTCGCTGGCCAGCACGTGGAAGCTGATGCCGTGCCGCGACCATTTGCCGACATCATCCGCCGAAGGGCGAAAGATGCCGACGGCCTTGCGGGCCGTGCGCGCCGCGGCCGCGATCCTCATAATCGCGGCATTGAGCTTGTCCTGGCCGGACGGCCCCATGGCGTCGATCGAGACCGACAGGTCGCCGGGGCCAATGAAGACCACGTCGACGCCGTCGACCTGGACGATGTCGTCGATGTTGGCGAGGCCTTCCGCCGTCTCGACCTGGATGGCGACCGCCAGGACCTCGTTGGCCGATTTGAGGTAGTCCGGAATGCTGTAGCCATAACCGGCGGCGCGGCCTGGGCCGACACCGCGTGCGCCGACCGGCGGGTAACGGCAGGCCATGACCGCCATGCGGGCTTGCTCGGCCGTGGAGACACGCGGCACCAGGACGCCCGACGCGCCGGCGTCGAGCGCGGCCGCGATCCACTCCGGCGCGTGGCCGGGAACGCGCACCATCGCGGGAACCTTGTGGACATCGGCGGCGCGGATCAGATCCTCGAGCCGTTCGCGGCCGATCTGCGAATGCTCCCAGTCGATGCACAGGAAATCGACCCCGCTCGCGGCCGCCACTTCGACCGCCACAGGGTGCGGGATGGCGCAGAAGGTGCCGATGAGGCGATCGAGAGAGATACATTTCTTGCGAAAGTCGTACATGAAATCTCCAGAAATTTTCGGCGTCGGCAAAACCTGTTTGCCTATGTGGCCCTTGACGAAGGATGCACGGCTTCCGTCGACATCGGAAAATGCCGGCTGCCGCCTGAAAACGGCGGAAAAGTCTTGTAGTCGGCGCGCATCTCCAGCCGCGCCGGCGATTGCAGCGCGTGCGTCAATGCAGCGGGACTGTCGAACATGACACGATTGCGCTGCATATGGTCGATCCGCGGCCAGGGCAGCGAACCGCACCAATCCAGTCGCGACAGAACCTCGATGTGGCGGATGGCGGGGAAGCCCCGCATCAATTGCGGATGATGCGTCACATAGTGGTGGAGCCAGACATTCATGTCTTCGGCCGGCCCGGGATAGTGGACAAGATAGCTGCAGGGCAGCCCGGACGTCTTGACGCCAGCGTCATCGACGGGAAACGGACGCACGCACATTGCCTGTTGCGTCGGCCTCGAACCGGCGATGCTCGACAGCATGCCGGGTGCGGCAAGTGCCTGCAGATGGCCGGACGGCGCCAGCGCCGCCTCCATGTCCGCCAAGTCGTCGAAATAGAGCTGGAAGCCAAAGACCGGCGGTGGACCATCGTTGTTGAACATGTCCGTCGCCACTTCGGGCAGGTAGATGTTGGCAAGCGCAAGGCCCGGGGTCGACGCAATCACGCGCCGCACAGCGTCAACGTCTTCACCGGCGATGGCCAAATTTGCCTCGCGGTCGTCATGGAAGAAGGCAAGATAGGCAAAGCGCATGTGGAGACCCTCTGGATCGAGTTCGGCTAGATCAAATTCGGAAGAAAGAGAGCGATCTGCGGAAAGAGGACAATCAGCAGGATCAGCAGAAGCGTCAGCGCGATGTAAGGCGCCGCTGACATGGCAACCGTTTTGAGCGATGTGCCTTTCGGCGCGACACCGATCATGATGAACAGCAGCAGGCCAAACGGCGGCGTGGTGAAGCCGACCTCGTAGGCGAGCAGCAGGATCAGCCCGAACCATACGGGCTCGTAGCCGAATTGCTGGGCGATCGGCAGGAAGATCGGCAGCGTGATCAGCATCATCGAGACCTGATCCATGAACATGCCGAGCAGCAGGATGACGAGCACCATCATGAGCAGCATGGGATACGGTCCAAGATCGTAGCCGACGATGAACTGGATAAAGCCGTTGGAGGCGCCGGAGAAGGCGAATATCTGCGAGAACGTCGTCGAAGCCGAGATGATCAGGAAGGTCATGCCGGTGACCTTCATCGCATCGTCCAGCGACTTCCAGACAACCGACCAGCTGAACCGTCGGTAGACAAACAACAAGGCGAAAACCGCGGCACAGCCGAGTCCCGCCGATTCCGTCGGCGTCGCTATCCCAAGGATGATCGTGCCGACCACCATGAACACGATGACGCTCATCGGAATGATGTTGACGGCGACCGCCCTCACCTTCTCGGCCGCGGGAACGGCGGGCACCGGATAGTGCGGAGCGGCGTCCGGGTCGATCTTCGTCTGGGCGAAGATCAGCGCTGCGTACATGACAACGAGCAGCAGCCCGGGCAGAGCCCCCGCTATGAGCAGCGCGCCGACGTCGATCTGGGCAAGCGAGCCGAGCAAGACGGCCAGCGAGGATGGCGGGATGATGACGGCAAGGCTTCCGGCGCCAAGCACCGGGCCGTAGGCCATATGCGGCTTGTAGCCCCGCTTCAGCATCTCGGGCACCATCAGCGAGCCCATCATGCCGGTATTGGCGAGGCTCGAGCCCGACAGCGCGGAAAAGATCGTGCCGGCGGCGAGGACGACATAGGCGAGGCGACCGCGCAGATTGCCGATGCACAGGTCGAGCGCGTAGATGACCTTCTCGCCGAGGCCGGAGCGGAAGAACAGGCTGCCCATGACAAGAAACATCGGCAGCGGGGCAAGCGCATAGGTCGAGACAGCGTCGGAGAAGTTGGCGACCATCTGCGTCACGCCGATCGAACCGCCGAAGAACAGATACAGCCCGATCACATTGGTGACGAAGAACGCGAAGGCGACCGGCAGCCCCAGCCCCATCAATACCAGGATGGTGCCAACGAGCACGGCGAATGGAAACAGCCAGGCCACCGGTCAGAGCCCTTCCATTTCCAGAGGATCCAGCGTGTACAGCGTGTCACGGCCGAGAAAATATCTTAGCCATTCCAGCGCCGAGAGGTAGAAGGCGAGCATGATGGGCAGAAAGACCAGCCATTTCGGCATGTCGAAGCTGCGCGTTTCATATTCGCCGCCCGCCACGGCACTTGTCAGGGACGACAGAGCGACGCTGCCGAGGTAGAGGCTGACGGCAATGCAGGCGAGGTAGACCAGCTTTTCAAGCACCGCCCGTGCCCGCACCGGCAGCGCCTTGCGCAGGAACTCGACGAAGACATGGCCCTTGCTGTGGACCAGCCAGGGCATCGGCAGAAATGCCGCGTAAAGCAAGCCGTATTCCGTCGCCGATACTGCCCAGGCGAGCGGCCTCAGGCCCAGATTGCGGACGCACACATCAGCAACCACCGCGACAATGATGAGGCCAAGCACCACTTTTGCCACCGCCGCCAACGCAAGGCTCAGCTTCCCAATCGCTGCAAACAATCTGTCCATGCCCGACGACCCTGATGTCCACCTTTGCCCCTTGGCCCAGCTTTGATGGAGGGCGCACAAGGCACCCTCGGCTCGGGCTACTGAAAGAATTTCTTCAACTGATCGATGTTGGTGGGATCGCGTTTGGCCATTCTCGCCCAGCTCGCCTGCGTGGCAGCCGCCAGGAATTTGTCGCGGCCGGCGCCGGTCAAGCTGACAACCTTCTGCCCGCCGTCGATCATCGCCTGTGCCTGTTTTTCGGATTCGGCAAGGTTGGCGTCATAGCTCGCGCGCTCGTATTCGACGGCCGTGTCGGCAAGCAGCTTCTGCGCCTCGGGCGACAGCGTGTCCCATCTGGCCTTGTTGATCGAGATCAGCACGTCGGTTTTGAAGAATTGCGGATCGACACGGTATTTGGTGAATTTGTCCCAGCCGAAGGATGCATAGCCAAATACGGTATAGGCGTTGGCATTGACGACGCCGCGCTCGAGCGAGGTATAGACATCCCCCGGCGCCTGCACGATCACTGTCGCGCCCAGGGATTCGAGGAAATCGCGATAGAGCGGCGACGAGCGGATCTTCAAACTGCCCCAGTCGATGCTGCCTTCGCTGTTGAGCTTGGGTTCGTCGACGGTGAAGACGTTGAAGCCCGAGCCCGCGTCGACATGCGCCAGCAGATGGGCATTGGCCTTCTTCTCGAAAATTGCGCTGATGAAGTCCCAGCCGCCATTGTCGCGAACCTCCCAGGGCGTCTTCGTCGATGCGGAGAAAACCTCGCCTTCGGCCACGAGTTCGAGGAACTGCCCTGCCGGTGTGTCGATCACATCGATCAGGCCGCTCCTGAGCGCCGCGCCCTGCTGGATCGGTGGAATGACCTCCGGCCCGCCACGCACGTTGATCTGGACCAAGCCCTTGCCCTTTTCGTTCACCTTCTGAACGAACTTCAGGAAGCTCTGGGCGTAGCCGTTCTGCGTCGGCGTAAAATGCACGGCGTTAAGGACGACCTCTTCGGCCATGGCGATACCCGCCACACCCGACATGAGTGCAGCCAGAACAAGGGATTTCCAAATGCGCATTGCCGTATTCCCTCTGATAGATTCACTTCGCCGGAGCCCATCATCGGGCCGATCTGAAATTGCACGCTTCGCCGCCACACGAACGGCGGTTAGTTGACATCATCTCCTACTGTCAGGAACCGCCCATGCGCGTAGAAGACCGGCGATCGGTGAGCGCGATCCAGCGCAACGCCCGAGACGATGCCGATGACGATCATGTGCGACGCCCGCACAATGATTTCGGCCACCCGGCATTCGAACATTGCCCTCGCGCCGACAAGCAAGGGCGCGCCGGTTTCGCCGCGCACCCATGATCCGGACGAGAACCGCGCGGCGCCCTTGGCTTTGGTCATGCCGCCAAACGCACGCACAACGTTCTCCTGGTCGCCGGCGGGAAGATTGACCGAAAAAGGCAAACCTTCGCGAATGGCCGAGGCAAAGGTGCTGCCGCGGTTGACACAGGCAAGCAGCGAAGGCGGCTCGGCACTGAACGAGCAGAGAGCGGTCGCCGTGATGCCGCAAAAGCCGATCTCGTCATGCTCCGACGCGAGGATGGCGACGGAGCCCGCCACGGCTCGCATAGCCTGCTTGAACGCGCGCGGATCGATGGCGTTGTGCCCATCCACCCATAGCGTCGGAATGGCGGCGGCCGGCATCAATTTACTCGAAGCCCGGCCTGGCGCATCAGCGGCAGCACGCGGTCGCAGAAGAAGGGCAGTTCGTAGGTGTAGTTGACGAATGTGAGGGCGGCGCCGGAATAACCCTGTTCCATGATCTCGGTGAGGTCGTCGACGATCTTTTCCGGCGTGCCGATGAGCGGGAAGGTCCCGGCACCGCCGGCGAACCTCTGCCGATATTCGGTGAAGGCCTTCGCGTCATGCGAGTTCGCGAATTCCTTCTTCTTGCGCATATGCTCGTCGACGGCACCCTCGTCCGCGCATTCCAGCGCGTAGTGCCGGTAGTAGTCCTCGGCTTCCTGCTGGGTCTCCCGGCAGACGACGTGACAGACCGTATAGACGCCGACTTCGCGCCCGACTTCGGCCGCGCGGTTCGTAATGTCGACCACATGCGCACGGCCGTCGGCAATTTCGGAAAAAGTCGAAAACAGATAGTCACAGTGGCGCGCCGCGTAGTTGCGCCCCGGCGCGCCGAAGGCGGCGTTCATGGTCACCGGTCGTGGCACTTGCAAGCTTGGCGGCCGGCTAACGACACTCTTCAGATCATAGAACTCGCCGCTGAAGTCGAACGGCTCCCTCGATTGATAGGCACGCACGATGATGTTGATCCATTCCTCGGCCTGATCGTAGGTCCGCTCGCCGACCGTCTGCCCGAACATGGCGAACTCGTCCGGGTTCCAGCCGCAGACGATGTTCAAGCCGGCACGCCCGTTGGAGATGTGGTCGACCGTCGCAAGCGCTTTGGCAGCCTGCAGCGGATGAACCAGCGGCACATGCACCGTCATGAACAGGCCGATGTTTTCCGTGGCGACAGCAAGACCCGCCGCCCAGGTGAACGTCTCAAACGACCATTCCCGCACATGCGTCAAACCGCCGAAGCCGCGCCAGCGGGCGATCGGCAGCAGAAACTCGAGGCCGGCGCGGTCGGCGATGCAGGCGGAATTGAGGTTGTCTTCCCAGCGGGCACGCCAGCGCTCGGGAACGGTGGTCATTGCCAGGCCGCCATCGGCGTTCATGGAGAAGACGCCGAGCTTGAACCTGTTCGGCCCTTTCAGCGGGTGCTGCTTCCTGGTCATGGTTTCCCCCGCTGCGACATGCTCTCACCTTCACCTGTGGAATTTTGAGACGGAGGGCTCAGCTTCATGAAACGCTCCTCGGCGTTCTGAATGAAATGGGTCATGCGGTCGTAAGCGGCGACGGCGTCGCGCTTGACGAATGCCTCATAGATTGCGCGCATGCCGGCCACGACGACGGCCTGCGTCGGCTGGTGCGACAGCGTCCTTAAACGGACGACGAGGACATGGTCGGCGAACCTTGCAATGGTTTGTGAAAGGCGCTGGTTCTCGACAGCGCCGAGCCAACAATTCCTGAATGCCGAATTGGCCTGGAAGAAGCGGTCGGCATCGCCGCCGGCAGCCGCAGCCTCCGCCTCCCGAAGCGCGGCCGCAAGCGTCTTGAGGCCAGCGGCGTCGAGTGTCCGCGCAGCGTGTGCGGCGGCCCGCGGCTCGAGCAAGCGGCGGACCTCGAAGATGTCGGCGACATCCGTTGCGGTAAGCGTGGGCAGCGTGAAGCCGCGTGTGGTGCCGACGAGATAGCCCTCATGCACCAACTGCATCAAGGCGTCGCGGACAGGCATTCTGGAAATGCCGAGCTGGGCGGCAATGTCCACATCTACGAGCTTCTGGCCAGGCGCCAATTCGCCATGCTGTATGGTCAGACGGATTTGTTGATAGACCTGGGCACGCAGATTGCCATCGCCAACCCGTTTGAGCTCTATCGTTTCCGTCATCCACGCCTTTCCATGCGAAGATTTCGTATATCGTTTGAGGCTGGTGTTCTCGCAGTATCCGTTGAAATGAAGCTACATATCGAGAGAATTCGACCTGCAGGCCACGTTCCAATGTGAAGTGGAGCACAGGCTGGATCGCCTGGCAAGATGTTTTAAGTTTATAATGTATACTGTTTAGGTTCGTTGTCCGGAGGGCAGAGGGTCACGCCATCCGTGCGGTCGCGCCGCGCGACGCGGGGAGAGCCAACGATCCGCGCGGTTCGGTAAAAACGTACAGACGTTTTCGCGTGACACATCGAGGCTGGCGGATTTAACTAAAATACTTGCGATCTGCGCGCGCCGGCACGCCCACCCGATCCCCTCGCCGGTGCGCATTACTGGATCGCCCGCCGTATCGAAAGGTGCGGCGGGCTTTTCGTTTCGTTTGGCGGGGAGGCGCTTATGCGAGACTTGCCCAGGGATATCGACGCAGACGTCGTGATCGAAATCAGCAAGCTGCTCGACGACCGGGCGAAGTCCGTGCCGGTGCCGGTGCACAAGCTGGCGGCGATGATCCGGCTGGGCGTGGAGACGCGTCTGACCAATCACTCCATCGAAGAGCTGATCGTGGAGATGGCCGCGACGCGAGGGCTTCCGATGCTGTTTGATTTGCCGGCGGCAAATGTCGACAATGTCGTGCCGTTCGCCTCGGCGCGCCGTCCCCGCTGAAATTTCGTTCGAGCCACCGATCTTCGCGTCGCCACCCGATTTCACTTGCCCTGATGCGCAGGCCGGGTGTCGCTTTTCTTTTCGGGGTCGTGGGTATGGTGGCTGTCGCGTTCGCCGCCGCCCCCGGAGACCTTGCTGTGGCTGCGCCGGTCGGAATCGGCCGGCGGCTTTTCGACGCTCAGCGGCTTCTTGGCGTTTTCGTGCGCCGCGCCGGGACCACCCTGGCGGATGCTGGCAGGAGTCTTCTTCGACGTGGACATGACCTAGCGATCCTGGACGTTGCCTTGATGGGTGGTGTTGACCTTCGTATTGCCTTGCTGGCCCTGCTTGTCGGGATCCGGCACGGTCGATTGGCCGTGCGGTGCTTGGTCGGCGGCTACCGGTTTTTTGTCACCGGCTCCTTTTGGGCTCAGATTCTCCGGTGGAACAGGGGGAGGTTTTGTGCTCATGGCGTTTCTCCTTCCGCCACCCAAACAAGCGGGTCGGGAGAAAAGTTCCAGATGGCCCGGTCCGAACGGCAATTGCTGCGAATAGCCGGGCCAGCAGGCCGTGGCTTGGGCCGGCGGAAGGCCTGCGCAATCCAGGATTATTTCTTGATGATGGTTCCGTTGTTCAGATCGAAGGCCTGGGCACCGAAAGCCTGTTTATAGAAATCCTCCTGCAGCTCGCCCCATTCGCCGAGATAGGCGCCGCAATTGCTGCAATAGATCGGCGTCGAATCCTTCGGGTCGTCAGGAATATCCATCAGGATCGTCCCGCACGCCTTGCAATCGAGCTTGTCATCCAAACGGCGGCTCATCGGCCGATAATTGCGCGTTTTCGGCCCCGCGCCAACTGTCGTTTTCGTACGCAGCCCCGATGGCACGTCTTCCAACTTGCAAGGACCCCAGGCTAGCGTTCCGCCGGATTTCCGAAGGTCGGATCTCGCCGCCTCGAATACGTCCCCACCCGCGGCAGCTCGTCTGGAAAGTCGACCCAGGGCAACCTCATGTCCCAGTATGCATGGGCCTGTGGCGGAAACCGTTCGGGGTGATCGAGAAAGCCGATTGCCAGATAGAGTTCGTCGGGCAACCCTTGGTCGACATAGCCGATCGATGTCCCGCAATCCGCGCAGAAGGACCGGAGCACGCCGGAGGTTTTCGAAAAGGTCCTCGGCGTGCCGGTGAGCAACGTGAATTCGGAAGGCCGATAACCGACCCACACCGTCAGAGGGCTTCCTATCGCCTTGCGACAGTCGTCATCGTGATCGGAGCAAATCCAGAAAGGCTCGCCGCGCATCTCCGCCGTTATGGCGCCGCAAAAACAGGAGCCCGTTTCAGTTCGTGGCATTGGTTAACTTCATTGCTGGACCGGCCTTCATTGCTGGCCTGGCATTTCGGTATTTTCCTTGGGGTTCTTCTTGATGCCGGCGGCAGGCGAGGTATCGGCCGGAGCATTGCCACCCTGGTTCTGTTCAGGGGCTCTTTTGAGCGGCGAGGTTTGCCAGCCCATATCGCCGTACAAAAAGCCTATGAGAAAGCCGACGATGATGATGGCCGAAATCACCATCGCAATTAACGCGTTACGTCGCTCCATTTCGCGCGGCTCCTTTCTTCGAGCCGAACAAACGATGGCGGAAATGGTTCCGGAAGGCCTCGACCGGAATCGGCGGCGGCAGGCTGGCACCTCGCTGCCCCACCGACAAGCCGCTGGATTGAAAAGGCGGGCCCGCTGGAACGACAGGAATTCAGCCGGCGCGCGCGAGTTCATCTACGGCATTCAAAATCGCACTTTGGCTCGCCGGCTTCTGCACGATCCTGCAAGCGCGGAACCCGGCTGGAATTTCGCGTTCGCCGTACCCGGAGAGGAAGGCGAACGGAACACCGCGCGTTTGCAACGCTTCCGCGATCGGATAGCTGGTTTCGTCGTTCAACTGGATATCCAACAACGCCGCGTCGATGCCGCCTTCGCCAACGAGCCGAAGTGCTGCCGTTACCGACGAAACCGGTCCAACCACCTGATGGCCGGCTTTGCGCAGGTAAGCCGCCGCGTCGTCGGCGATCAGCCATTCATCCTCGACGATCAGCACACGCACCTTTCCGGTCACGACGAGCCCTCGCGGGTCAGAGGGAATGCAATTTCCGCCTCCAAACCATTTGAGCGGAAAGTTGTTTCAATTTTTCCGCCCAGCCTGTAGCCGATTTCTCCGCGCAGAAGGGTAAGGCCGAAGCCGCTGTCGGTTGGCTCCTTGATGCGGGGGCCGCCCTTCTCGCGCCAGACGAGCTTGAAGGTTCCATCCACCACCGACCATTTCACAATTATCCGCCCGGCAGGCTTCGACAGTGCGCCATATTTAGCGGCATTGGTCGCCAGTTCATGGATTGCCATGCCGAACGAAAGCCCCTGTACAGGCTTGAGGCTTACCCGCTTGCCATCGAGCTCGAACCGTTCGGCCCCGAAGGGACCAAGCTCCTGGCGCAGCAGTTCCTCGACGGAGGCTTCCGTCCAGCTTTCGCGCGAGAGCAGACTGTAGGCTCGTGACATTGCATGCAGACGGCCGATCAAAGCTTCAGCGAACTCGTCTTTTGACGCCGAGTATTCCCGCGTCCGGTTGGTGATGCTGGCGACAACCGCCAGCATGTTCTTGACGCGATGGTTCAGCTCCGAGATGAGCACCTGCTGACGCTCTTCAGCCTGCGCCAGTGTCGTCACGTCGATCAGTGTCACGACCACGCCCTGGATGCTGCCGCTCTTGTCCCGGTAAGGGTTGATGCGGACCAGGTAGAACCGGCCCTTGTCGTCGCGCGCAAGGTGATGGTTCAGGGTCTCTCCCGTCTCGAACACCGCCTGGATGTGCCGCTTCAACTCGGGGTAGTCGAGTTGGCTCGAAAGATCGGTCAGCGGTCGGCCGACATCTGACGGACGCAAGTTGAAGAACGACGACGCGGCAGGAGTAAAGGTTCGCACCACAAGGTTGCGGTCGAGGAAGATGGTGGCGATTTCCGTGCTTTCGAACAGGTTTCTGAGATCGCTGTTGGCGCGATCGAGTTCCTCTATCTTGCCGGTCAGTTCCGCATTGATGGTGTTGAGCTCTTCGTTGAGCGACTGCATTTCCTCCTTCGAGGCCTCAAGCTCCTCATTCGTCGACTGTGCCTCTTCATTGACGGAGACGAGTTCCTCGTTCGAAGATTTTACTTCCTCCAGCGCGGTTTCGTACTCCTCGATGGTCGACTGCAGCCGCTCGCGCGTGTCGCGCAACTCCCGTTCGAGATCGGCCGCGTCGTCTGTGCCGCGGCTTTCGCGGGCCGGATCGGAGCGTATCTGGGCCTGCCCCACCGGATTGAACAGGACGAGGTAGAGGGGCTCGCCATTGCTGCGTTCCGTGTACGGCTCGACTGTCAGTGTAATGAACTGAAGCTGTCCGTCGTCTTCTTCGACCGCTATGTTCTCCCGCACGACCGTGCGGCGCGTCGTTGCTGCTTCCCGCAACGCGGCGCGCATCTCAAGTCTCAGCCCGCGGCGGGCCAAGGTCAGCAACTGCCGGCTCGGGGCACCTTGCGGCGCTTCCAGATATTTACCCGTCCGCGCCGAATAGTAGACGATGTCGCCATCGCCATTGACCAGCACGTGAGGCGGGGCGAACCGCTCCAGCACCTGAGCCTCGATTGCCTGGCGCAGCGAATGGCTCGCGCCATCGTTTTTTGAGCCACGGCGTCCCGCCGGCAGGGCAGCTGTGAAGCCATTGCCGATCAGGACCGGCGGTCGCGGCGTGGCATGTTCCCGCGCCTGGAATATCCGCTGCTTTTTATCGACCGTGGCGAACAGGTCGCCGTGCTGACCGACGCTTTCCGAGGTGCCGAGGAACAGATAACCGCCCGGCCTCAGCGCATAGTGGAAGATCGGGACGACCCGGTTCTGGATCTGCGGGCCGAAATAGATCAACAGGTTGCGGCACGAAATCATATCCATACGCGAGAACGGAGGATCGCGGATGACGCTGTGCGGGGAAAAAATGCAGAGTTCGCGCACCTCTTTGGCCAGCACATAGCTCTCGCCGTCGCTGTGGAAAAAGCGTTGCCTGCGCTGTGGCGATAGCCCGTGCAGCAGCGCTTCGGGATAACGCGCCGCACGCGCCACCGCGAGCGCCGGCTCGTCGATGTCGGTCGCGAATATCTGGACGCGCGGCGGCGCGGGAAGTTTCTCCATGCGCTCGCGCATCAGCATGCCGATCGAGAACACCTCCTCGCCGGTGGCGCAGCCGGGCACCCAGACACGCACCGCATCGGACGCGTTCCTGCCCTCGAAAATCTGCGGTATGATCTTGTCCTCCAGCAATTTGAACGCTTCGGCGTCCCGAAAAAAGCTGGTGACATTGATGAGCAGGTCGCGAAACAGCTTCGCCACCTCGTCGGGATCCCTCTTCAGCCGTTCTATGTAGGTGCTGATCGACTGTAGCTGCGTTATCTGCATGCGCCGCTTTACGCGACGCAGGAACGTCTTGGCCTTGTAGCCGGAAAAGTCGTGACCGGAATGGCTGCGCAAAATGGCGTAGATTTCATCGCGGGCTCGATCTATCTCGGCCTTGCGTTCGTCGTCCGCTTCGGTCAGGCCGTTCAGCACGTCGAAACCGCGGACAAACGCCTGAAGCTTTGCACCGATCTGCTCGGCGGGCGCCGCTATGTCGATCAGGCCGCTCGAAATCGCGCTCTGCGGCATATCTGGATTGCGGGGGCCGGAACCGTTGGAGGCCTGGGCAATGGTCAGCCCGCCATGCTCCTTGATGGCCCTGGCGCCAAGCGTGCCGTCCGAATCGCCACCCGACAAAATAATGCCGACGGCATACTCGCCCTGGTCCTCGGCCAATGCGCTGAAGAAGATATCGATCGGCTTGCGCTCGCGGTTGAGCGTGTTCGGCCGGCGCAGCGAAAGCGCGCCCTTACGGATGGTGAGGACGACGTTTTGCGGCATCACATAGACCTGGTCGGGTTGGACCGCTGCCCCCTCCTCGGCCACCAAGACCGGCATTTCGGTGTAACGTCGGATGACCTCGTGCAGCAGGCTTTCCCGCTCCGGGCTGAGATGCGTGACGACGACGAACGCCATGCCAGTGTCGCCGGTCAGCCCTTTGAACAGGCCCTCCATCGCGGGAATGCCGCCGGCCGATGCGCCGACCCCGACTATGGGAAATCTTCCATTCTGGGATGCCACGCCAAGCCCCTGGTAACAGCCGCAAACACAAAGCCGTCAAATCGGGCCTTAGACCCAAATCGCGCCTCAGATTAAGACCGGGCCGAGCCTGAGGCCAGTAAATAGTCCACCAACGGAACAAAGTACCGCCGGTGGGCATTAACATTTGACTTTGGAGGCGGTTCCAATGGCAAAACGATCACCTGAAATAAAGCCGGCCAAGCGAATTCTGTTGCCCTCGCCGGATCTGACCAAGTTCCCGGTATCTGAAAACATTCCGGCTCGCCTGCTCGCGCTCGCGGAACGGTTGCAAGAGGTATTGGAGCGCCACTTTGCAGAAGTCCGCGCCGACAAGCGTAGATCCCGCAGAAAGAAGGAACAATGAGGTGCGCGACCTGCAAGGCCTGCATATCCTGATCGTCGAGGACGAATGGATGCTGGCGGGGGATCTTGCACGTTATTTCAGCAAGATGGGCGCCGTGGTGCTTGGCCCGGTAGCGACGGTGGAACAGGCATCGAAACATACGGACGAGGCCGAAGCCGCGATCCTGGACATCAATCTCAACGGACGACGGGTATTTCCGATCGCCGACGAACTGATGCGCCGTGGCGTGCCGTTCGTGTTTTTCAGCGGCGATGAAGACATCGTTATTCCCGAGCGGCTTCGGTATGCCAGCAGCCTCCGAAAATCCTCGGACGCCCAGGCTGTTTTCGACGCTCTCTTTCCAGCCGAGACGTCGGCATCGACAGGAGGTCGAGCGTCGGAGCCCTCGGACGACGTATTTTCGCTGCTGCCTAAGCTCAGGCTCGCGGCGCGCCTGCTGCTGGGAGATGTCGAGGCCTCCGACCGGCTGGTCGAGCGGACGCTCGAACAGGCTATCGGCGAAATCGACCGGAGACCATCCGGCTCCTCCACCGAGGACTGGCTCAACGGCATCATGCGAAACATCGTCAGGGCACGTGGAGCGAACCTGCTGCACTGACCGCGGCAGTTGCCGGCAATCAGACGAGGTCAGCCTTTCCGGTTGCGTTCGACGAATTTGTTGAAGCGGCTGGTTTTGCCGCCGCTGGTCTCTTCCTGGTAGAGGAAGGCCAGTTCGTTCTCGTCGAATATCCTGAAGAACTCGTCCCATTCGACAGGCTCGAACGTCTCTTCAGGCTCGCCGAAGTCGATGCGCAGTATGCCGCCCTCGCCCTTGGTGCGCACCACCGCCGGCCGGCCATCGCGATCCTCGGCCCAACGGCGGATTTCATCATGATCGGTGGTCGTCTTCGATTCAGACATTCCAATCTCCCTTCGATTCCACCGCACACCGCGAGATCCCGGTCTGCCTCGTACAACCAGCAGATGCATTGCTGCCGAGCATATGCGCGCGGTTGGTCGATTATGGCTCCTAACACCAAGCGCGCTTCGATGTTCCCGTGCCCAGCCCAAGGCGGTCGCTTCCGGAGCGCAGCGCTCGGGAACTTTGTTGAAGCAAGGGAACAAACCTTTCGCCCGGAAGTTTGGGGCGGCAAAGCCATTCGTATGAGGAGTTGTCGTGAAACGTATACTGGTCACGGGAGGCTGCGGTTTTATCGGCCGCCACGTCGCCCAGGAACTCGTTGAACATGGCTATGGGGTTTCAATTCTCGATGCGCTGCTGGACCAGGTGCATGGCGGCGAGGCAATCAGCCTGCCGCCAGGCGCCAAGCTGATCAAAGGCGACGTTCGTGATCGCGACGCCATCGCAGAGGCGGTCGACGATGTCGACGCGATCATTCACCTGGCGGCTGAAGTGGGCGTCGGCCAGTCCATGTACGAGATCGCCCGCTATGTCGGCGCCAACGACCTCGGCACCGCCACGTTGCTGGAGGCACTGATCAAACGGCCGATCGAACGGATCGTCGTTGCGTCGTCGATGAGCGTCTATGGCGAGGGTCTCTATGCCACGCCGGACGGCCGGCGCATCGACAATGCAAGACGGCAGCCGGACGACATCCGCAGCGGCCAATGGAATCCCCTCTCGCCGGAAGGAGAAGTCCTGTTGCCGCTGCCGACCGACGAGCAGAAACCGGTCGACCTCGCCTCGATCTACGCGCTGACGAAATATGCCCAGGAACGAGCCGTGCTGATCTTCGGCGAAGCCTATGGCGTCGATGCGGTGGCGCTGCGCCTGTTCAATGTCTTCGGTGCCGGACAGGCACTCTCCAACCCGTATACCGGCGTGTTGGCGAACTTCGCCTCGCGCATCGCCAATGGCCAGCGGCCGCTGATTTTCGAAGACGGCGAACAGCAGCGCGACTTCGTTCATGTACGCGATGTCGCCCTCGCCTTCCGGCTGGCGCTGGAACAGCCTCAGGCGCGCGGCCACGTGATCAACATCGGCAGCGGGCGGGCCTACCCGGTCAGCGAGGTCGCTCGGCTGCTCGCCGAAGCCATGGGCGTGCCTGGCCGCCAGCCGGAAATCCTCGGCAAGGCACGCTCCGGCGATATCCGCAACTGCTTTGCCGACATCTCGAAGGCGCGCGAACTGCTCGGCTTCCAGCCGCAGTACCGGCTGGAGCATTCGCTCGGCGATTTCGTCGCCTGGGTGCGCAACACGGTCGCCATCGATCGCAGTGCAGAGATGAAGCGGCAACTCGAAGCGCGAGGGCTGGTATCATGAGACCGGATTCACGCAATTTTCGCGAAGCGCCCGTCGCCATTATCGGCGGCAGCGGCTTCATCGGCTCGAACCTCGCCGACAGCCTGTTGTCGGACGGCGAGCCGGTGCTGGTCATCGACAATCTGAGCCGTCCCGGCGTCGAACAGAACCTGGAATGGCTGACGCAAAAGCACGGCAACCGCCTCGCCGTCGAAATCGCCGACGTCCGTGACGCCGAGGCGCTGATGCCGCTGGTGGCGCGTTCGAAGGCGGTTTTCCACTTTGCCGCGCAGACCGCCGTCACCACGAGCCTGGTTCGGCCGGACGAGGATTTCGACATCAACCTGCGCGGGACGTTCAACGTCCTGGAAGCCGCTCGCCGCAGCGGCAAGCGCATCCCCGTCATTTTCGCCAGCACCAACAAGGTCTATGGCCGCCTCGCCGACCTTGCCATGCGCGAAGAAGACGGCAGATACGCGCCTCGCGACGCGGGCATCCGAGCGCATGGCGTCGACGAGACGCGCGGCCTCGATTTCTGCACGCCCTATGGCTGCTCCAAGGGCGCGGCGGATCAGTATGTCCTTGATTATGCCAAGTCATACGACCTGCCGACGGCGGTGCTGCGCATGAGCTGCATCTATGGACCGCGCCAGTTCGGGACGGAGGATCAGGGCTGGGTCGCCCATTTCCTGCTTAACGTGTTCTCCGACCGGCCGATCACCATCTACGGTGATGGCAAGCAGGTGCGCGACATCCTCCATGTTGCCGACGCGGTCGCGGCCTATCGCGCTGTGCTCGACCGCATCGAGGCGATCAAGGGCCAAGCATTCAATCTCGGCGGCGGACCGGACAACGCCGTCAGCCTGCGCATGCTGCTGAAGGAGATTTGCGACATAACGAAACGGGACGTTTCGATCCGTTACGACCGCGAACGCACCGGCGACCAACCGTTCTTCGTCGCCGACACACGCGCGATCGAGGCGGCACTGGGATGGAAAGCGCACGTCCCGTGGCAAAACGGCATCCGCGACCTCGCCGACTGGCTGCAGCGTCATCGCCTCGACCCGCATCCCGAACCGGCGAGGTACGTGGCATGAGGGTCGCTCTGGTCAATCCGTCCTGGACGTACCAGGACAGCATCTATTTCGGCTGCCGGCAGCCGCATCTGCCGCTCGAACTCGGCTATTCGAAAGCGCTGCTCGAAGCAGCCGGCCACGAGGTGCTGATGCTGGACGGGCAGATCCAGAAGCTCGACAACGCCGCGCTCGCCGATCGCGTCGCCGCCTTCGAGCCTGACATGACCGTCGTCAGCACCGCGCCGACCTACCTGTTCTGGCGCTGTGCACCGCCCGAGTTGCGCGTGCCGGCCGATTTCCTCAACCGGCTTGCCGGGCGCGGCGGTCGCACCGTCGCCGTCGGGCCGCATGGCTCGGCGACGCCGACGCCGACATTGCGCAAGCTTGGCGTCGACATTGTCGTGCGCGGCGAATGCGAGGAAGTGGTCGCGGAACTTTCCCGGCGCGACGACTGGACTGCGGTGCCGTCCACGGCCCATTTCGAGGATGGAGAACTGGTCTCGAACGGCGGCGTGCATGCGAGTTCGTTCATCGATCACCCACCGCTAGAGTGGCCGTCGGACTGGATTGCCGCGCATTCGCACCACCATCACCGCTTCGACGATGATCAGGTCGGTTTCGGTGCGGAGGTCGAAGCGTCGCGCGGCTGCCCGTACAATTGCAGCTTCTGCGCCAAGATCGATTTCCGCGATGCCTATCGCCGCCGGAACCACGAAGCAGTGATCGCCGAGATCGACCGGCTGATCGCACAGGGCGTCGGCTACATCTACTTCATCGACGAGATCTTCCTGCCGCAAAAGGCATTGCTGGAAGCGCTGGTCGATCGCGATGTGAAGTTCGGCGTGCAGACCCGTATCGACCTCTGGAAACCTGAACTGCTGAAGCTGCTCGGTGCCGCCGGCTGCGTCTCGATCGAGGCGGGCCTCGAAAGCCTGACGGTGGAAGGCCGCGCCATGCTGGCAAAACGCTGCCGGCTGGGCACCGAGGAACTGGCTGCGTTGCTGGTCGACGCCAGGCGCCATGTGCCGTTCGTTCAGGCCAATCTCATCGGCGTGGTCGAAGACGATCCCGCGCTGGTCGACTATTGGCGAAAGCACCTGATCGACAACGGCGTTTGGGCCAACGAACCGGTGCCGCTCTATCCTTATCCGAGTTCGCCGAGCTACCGCGAACTTTGGGGCGAGCCGGACGATCTCGCCTGGGAGCGCGCGCATGAACATTATCTCGCATCCTTCCGAACGTTCAGCGACATCCAGGAGAAGCGGCCGCGTCCGCTGGCCGAATTGGAGGCCACATGTTGCGGACACTGAGCCCGCGGCCGCGGCGTATCTTGATGACTGTCGATGCGGTTGGCGGCGTCTGGCGCTATGCGCTCGATCTGGCCAGGCAACTGGTCGCCGGCGGCGACAGCGTCGTGCTTGCCGGGCTTGGTCCGGAACCGTCCAGGCAGCAGGCCGAGGAGGCCCAGTCGTTTGCGGCGCTGACATGGCTCAACACGCCGCCGGACTGGATGACCCGCAACGAGCACGACCTCGACACACTGCAGCAGGAGTTGCACCCGCTCATACGTGACTACGCCGTCGAAATCGTCCATCTCAACGCGCCGACGCAGGCCGCGGGGCTCGACGTGCCCTGCCCCGTCGTGGCGGTGTCGCATTCCTGCGTGGTGACATGGTTCCACGCCGTCAAAGGACAGGCGGCGGACGGCGAATGGGCCTGGCAGAAGGACCGCAACCGGCGCGGTTTCGACAAAGCAGGCATGGTCGTTGCACCCAGCCGCAGCCATGCCGACATGCTTGAAACCTGCTACGGGCCGATCGCCCGCCTAAGCGTCGTCGGCAACGGTGCACAGCCCGGGCCGAAGAGCGAAAGGCGGGAATCGGTCGTTTTCGCCGCCGCGCGCTGGTGGGACGAAGGAAAGAATGCGGCGATGCTGGACCGGGCCGCCTCCCTGACGCAATGGCCGATCTTCGTCGCCGGCTCGCTGCAAGGCCCGGACGGCCAGCATGTTGGCTTCAGCCACGCCGTTCCCGTCGGGCCGGTACCGCATGAGGAAGTGCGCTTGCTGATGGCGCGGGCCGGCATTTTCGTATCGCCGTCGCTCTACGAACCGTTCGGCCTGGCCACGCTGGAAGCCGCGATGTCGAAGACGCCTTTGGTGCTCGCCGATATTTCGACCTATCGCGAACTGTGGGACGGCGCGGCCATGTTTTACGACGCGCGCGATCCGGGCGATCTCGCCAGATGCATCAGCAGCCTTTGCAGCGACGCGCAGCGCCGGCGAGAACTCGGTGAGGCAGCGGCCCGCCGAAGCCGCAGATTTTCATTGGCAAGACAGGCGACCGCCATGCGCGGCGTCTACGACAAGGCGGCCCTGGCCACCATGGCGGATAGTTGATTATGCGGTTTTTGTTCTACACCCATTCGATCGTTTCCGACTGGAACCACGGCAACGCACATTTCCTGCGCGGCATCATGCGTGAGCTGGTCGTGCGCGGGCACCAGGCTATCGCGCTGGAGCCCGCCGACGGCTGGAGCCGGTCGAACCTGCTGGCCGAGAAAGGATCCTTCGCGATCGAACGATTCCGGAAGGACTTTCCCGAGTTGATGCCGGTCACCTATGACGCCGCCTTCGACCACGAAGCCTGGATCTCCGATGCCGATGTGGTGATCGTGCATGAGTGGACCGAGCCGGATCTTGTCGCGCGGCTGGGCAGGGCGAAAGCGAATGGCGGGCGTTTCACGCTGCTGTTCCACGACACGCACCATCGCGCCATATCGGCCACGCAAGCGATCTCCTCCTTGCGGCTTGAACATTATGACGGCGTGCTCGCCTTCGGCGAGGCGCTGCGGGAAAGCTATCTCCGCGCCGGATGGGGCAAGCGGGTCTTCACCTGGCACGAGGCTGCCGATGACCACCTGTTCCAGCCGCATCCTGAAATCGAGCGTAGTTCCGACCTTATCTGGATCGGCAATTGGGGCGACGACGAGCGCAGCGCTGAAATCAGGGAGTTCCTGGTCGGCCCGGTACGTGAGCTCGGCCTGAGCGGAACCGTCCACGGCGTTCGCTATCCGCGGGAGGCGCTCGCCGACCTTGCGGCCGCCGGCCTGCGCTACGAAGGCTGGATCGCCAATGCCGACGTGCCGAAGGCATTCGCGGCGAGCCGCATCACGGTTCACATCCCGCGGCGTCCATACCGCGAAAGCCTGCCCGGCATCCCGACCATCCGCATGTTCGAGGCGCTCGCCTGCGGCATTCCGCTCGTTTCGGCGCCTTGGTCCGATGTCGAACGCTTGTTCAGGCCCGGCACCGATTTCCTGTTTGCAAATGATGGCTTCGAGATGCGGCGTCATCTTCGCGCCGTGCTGCACGATGCGGATCTCGCCGCTTCTCTGGCGACGTCGGGCCTCGAGACCATCCGCCTGCGGCACACATGCCGGCACCGGGCGGATGAATTGTTCGGCGTGCTCGCCGAATGCGGGCACCGCCGAGCCGCCGACACGATCCTTGCAAAGGAGGCCGCCGAATGAATATCGCATTCTACGGATCGAGCCTGCTGTCGTCCTATTGGAACGGCGCGGCAACCTATTACCGCGGATTGCTCAAGGCCCTGGCAAGGCTCGGCTATGACATCACCTTCTACGAGCCGGACGTCTACGATCGCCAGAAAAACCGCGACATGGAGGCGCCGGACTGGTGTGCCGTGGTCGTCTACGAGGCCACCCCGCATGCCATGATGCAGGTGGCCGCGCGGGCGGCGGAGGCGGATATCGTCGTCAAGGCGAGTGGCGTCGGTTTCGCCGACGACGCGCTGTTGCGGGCGGTGCTCGATCACGCCCGTGCCGATGCGCTGACCGTATTCTGGGATGTCGATGCGCCGGCGACGCTCGGCCAGTTGCGCGATGAACCCGACCATCCGCTGCATCGCGCGTTGCAGGAAATCGACCTCGTGCTGACCTATGGCGGCGGCGACCCGGTGGTCTGGGCCTATCGGGCCATGGGGGCGGCCGAATGCGTGCCGATCTACAATGCGCTCGATCCGGAAACGCATCATCCGGTCGGCAAGGATATGCGTTTTGCCTGCGATCTCGCCTTCCTCGGCAACCGGCTGCCGGACCGCGAGGCGCGCGTCGAGGCCTTCTTCCTCGACCCGGCCGGCCGCTCGGCCGATCAGCGCTTCCTGCTCGGCGGATCTGGCTGGGGCGACAAGCAGATGCCCGCCAATGTCCGATGGCTCGGCCATGTCGGCACGCGTGACCACAATGCACTGAACGTCACGGCCAAGGCGGTGCTCAACATCAGCCGCGACAGCATGGCGGCCAATGGCTTCTCACCGGCGACGCGCGTGTTCGAGGCAGCCGGCGCCGGCGCATGCCTCATCACCGACGCCTGGCTCGGTGTGGACCTGTTCCTGAAACCCGGCGAGGAAATCCTGGTCGCGCGCGATGGCGAGGATGTCGCCGAGATCATGCAAAGCCTTAGCGCCGAACGGGCCAAGGCGATCGGGGCATCCGCGCTTCGGCGGGTACTTGGCGAACATACCTATACGACACGGGCCGTTTTGGCCGACGCCATTTTCAGGCGCCATTTCGAGCGTCCGACCGTGGAGGCGGCCGAATGACGAAGCCGCTCGACATCGTCTTTCTTGGGCTGTCGCTCTCCTCGTCCTGGGGAAACGGCCACGCCACCACCTTTCGGGGGCTGCTTAAAGGTCTCCACGAACTCGGTCACCGCGTCACCTTTCTCGAACGCGACGTGCCGTGGTACGCAAGTCACCGGGATCTGCGCGACCCCGATTTCTGCGCCTTGCGCTACTATGAAACGACCGATGATCTTCGCCGCAATTTTGCGCGCTGCCTGCGCGATGCCGATATCGTGGTCGTCGGCTCATTCGTCCCCGAAGGTCCTGAAATCATCGACGTCGTGGCATCGCTGTGCACAGGTCAGTTCTGCTTCTACGACATCGACACGCCGGTCACGCTGGCAAAGCTTTCAACCGATGATTGCGAGTATATTGCCAGACGGCAGGTCCCGTATTTCGATGTCTACTTCTCCTTCACCGGCGGGCCGACGCTTGTCCGTCTGACGGCGGAGTTCGGCGCGAGGCGGGCCGAGCCGCTCTACTGTTCGGTCGACCCGGAACGGCATCACGGAACCGGTGACCCAATCCGCTGGGATCTCGGCTATCTCGGCACGTACAGCCCCGACCGCCAGGCGACGCTGGAGGCCCTGCTGTTCGAACCGGCGCGTCGCATGCCTGAGCGTCGCTTCGTCGTTGCCGGCTCGCAATATCCGCGCGAAATCGCCTGGCCGGACAATGTCGATCGCATCGAACACCTGCCGCCGGCAGACCATGCCGCCTTTTACAGCCGCCAACGCTACACGTTGAACGTCACGCGCAGTTCCATGATCGCGGCCGGATGGTCGCCCAGCGTGCGACTCTTCGAGGCAGCCGCCTGCGGCACGGCGATCATCAGCGATTGCTGGGCCGGACTGGACAGCTTGTTTCCAGGGCGGACGATCCACACGGCGCGCAGAACCGAGGACGTAATCGGTATCCTGTCTGGAGAATCCGACGGCGCCCGGCTTGCCATGGCCAAGCAGGCGCGCGTGCTCATCCTGGCAGCTCACACAAGCATCGCAAGAGCCCGCGAATTCGTTGCGCTGCTGGCGCAAGCCAAATCGCCACGTTCTGTTCTCGATCTGGACGTCGAGAGCGCAGCATGACCCGCAGACGGGAGAAGATAGAGATGCAGCTATCAAGAAAGGCGCAACGGACCAAGACCGTGCTTGTCGCCGGCGGCGCCGGCTTCCTCGGTTCGCATCTTTGCGAGACAATGCTCCAGGCCGGCTGGCGCGTGATCTGCGTCGACAATTTCCTTACCGGCCGCATGGAGAACATAGCATCGATCGCCGATCGTCCGGATTTTCGGCTGATCAAGCAAGACATTTGCCGGCCGTTGGAGCTTGGCGAACCGGTGGATCGCATCTTCAACATGGCATGCGCGGCCTCGCCGCCGCGTTACCAGGCCGACCCGGTCCACACGACGCGGACTTGTGTCATCGGGACGCTCAATCTGCTGGAGCTCGCCGCCCGTGATGGCGCCCGCTTCCTGCAGGCGTCCACCAGCGAAATTTATGGCGATCCCGAACAGCATCCGCAGAAGGAAGACTATGTCGGCCACGTGAACTGCATCGGCCCCCGCGCCTGCTATGACGAAGGCAAGCGCACCGCCGAAACCTTATGCTTCGATTATCTGAGAATGGGAAAAGCCGATATCCGTGTCGCGCGCATCTTCAACACCTACGGCCCCAGGATGGACCCTGCGGACGGACGGATCGTTTCCAATCTGATCATGCAGGCACTCGAGAGACGGCCGCTGACCATATTCGGCGACGGGCTGCAGACCAGGTCGTTCTGCTACGTTTCCGATCTGGTCGACGGCTTGATCCGGTTGATGGAGGTCGATCCCAATCCACGCCAGCCGGTCAATCTGGGCAATCCGGGGGAGTTCACCATCCTGCAACTGGCGAGCCTGGTGAGAAGCATGACCGCAACCAAATCGGGCCTGAAATTCCTGCCGCTGCCGCAAGACGATCCTCGTCGTCGGCAACCCGACATTTCCCGCGCAAAGAAGCTTCTCGGTTGGTCGCCAAAAGTGCCGCTCAGGCAAGGTTTGATGCGCACGATCGGCTATTTTGCCGAGCTTGAGACGGCGCAGATGATCGACAGAAGACGTCGAATTGCCGCCACCGTGCGTTCTGCCTCAGGCCGGCTGCAAAACCTGCCCGCCTGAGGCGGGGAGCGTCTGGCCGCTGCACGATCGCGCGGTCGTTTCGGATTTCGTCACTTTTTCTCGTCGCGGGAACAACCCGTCCAGCTTCTGGTTCTGCCAAGGTACCGGCATGGAGACGATTGTGCATCCGAAGCGATCCGCCAAAGACATCGAGCAAATGGCCGCAAAGGAGACGGCTGCCTTCCTGCGGCGCGCCTCCATCACCTATCTGGAATGTTGCGTGAGCCTGATGATGACGCATCTTCAGCGCGAGGAGGTAGTCGCCATCCTCGAAAAGGAAGCGGATATGCTTCGCCGGCTGGACTGATCCTGGTCGAAGGGCCGCAGTTCCCCTTGGTTCTCCAGGAAACGAAGCAACATCGAGGTATAACGTCTTGCCGCGGCCGCCAGCCGGATCTGTTCCCGATCATCGCCAGATCGTGCAGCCATGCTCCACAAGCCAAGCTGGAACGCAAGATAGCAGGGCTCATAGTATTGGACCAGATTGGCATCGACGGGACGTGAGGCTCTCACTTCCACAGCCTTGCAAAGCGCCCCAGTCGCCGGGTCGGAGAGGCTGTACTCGACACGGGCGCCGGCAATGTCCCAGGCGATGTCCTGGCAGCCGATCAGATCGTGCGATCGGCAATGATCGAGGGCGTCCGTCTTGACCAGCGTTCCACTGCGCGAAAGGATGAACTCCCACGGATGAAGCCGCCCGTCGATCTCGACCCGCTGCATGGTCTTGGGTGGAGCCTGTTTCGAGAACCAGGTCTGCAGCTCCGCCGCGCGGCGTTCGCCCAGCGCTTCACTTGTATTCCGCACGGCCATGTCGGCAAGCGCCTCCAGCGAGGCGCCTGGCTCCGAGGCGGGCAGATTGGCTGCGCGCCAGGCGAGATAGCGCGCCAGGTGAGCGACCAATTTTTCTTTCGAAAGCGTTGCCCGGTCCAGCGTTGTGCCGTCGATCCAGCGTTCGACCAGAAAGCCATGGCACAGCCCGGCGACTTCCGGGCCAAAGCCTGCGTCGTGCAGCCTCCTGGCGGTCTCGGCCTTGTGCATTCCGATTTCACCGAGGCCGACGAATTTGACCGACCATTTTTCCCGGCCGGCGGAAGCGAGGAACTTCCGCCGCTCGAGGCCGCGATGAACGGGCGGCCACTGATCCTGCGAGCCATAATGCAAGCGACGCCACTCTCCGGCGGATATTTCCATCAGGCTGACCGCTGTGCGGCCGATCATTCTAGCCACCCAATCCCGCAGCGCCGGCAGAGCGGATCCAGCGGGGAAAGTCCGTTCGAAATCCGCGGTGTGTTTTTGGCACACCGTCCATGCCTCACGGATGTCCGCCGACGTCTCGGGGCCCGGGCCACCCAAATGACTTGGGAACAGATGGATGCGCCTGGCATCGATGCCCAGCGCTTGTAGCCATGCGACGACGGCATGGAACGAGCTGCCGGACAGACCCGGGCCCTCATCGACGATGGCAAAGCGGGCCGACGGCTTCGCCATCCAGCCCCTGATCAGCTCCGGATCGGCGGCAAGCCGCCTGCGAAACGGGTGGCCGGTCGGACGGACGCTGACGGGTGCTGGCGCGCCGATGGCTGCAGCCACCATCGCTGCAAGCCCAAGGCCGATGCTGCGGATGCCGATTACGCATGTGTTCGCATCGAGACCCGACTGCCGCGCGGCGACGAAATAGCTCTCCGGATAAAGCGCGTAGTGAGCGTAGCCCTCAGCCGCGCCGGTCAGAATGTCGCCATCGCATTCGAGTTCGGCCAACATTCGCGGCACTTCGGCATCGACCGGGCCGTCGACGGCGAATCCGGCTCTCCACGATCTGCCCACGTCCCGGGCCAAGCCGACCAGGAGATTTGCGCCAGCGATCCGTTGTGGGGAATTCCTGTCCATGCCCTTGGCCGCGAATTCCGCATCGGCAAGGCCCTGGACCAATTCCGAAACCTTGATGAACAGGCCGACCAGCGCTGCGTGCCGTCCGATCCCGCTTGGCATGTCCGCGATGTGCCCGGCCGCGTCTCGAGCCGAGGCGCGAACATATCGCGCGCTCTCAGGTTGCTTGTGGTCGCCATAGACGATCATTGTCTCGTCCCGGTTGGCCTCACCCCCCGGCTGCACAACTCGGCGGGCGCTACTTTGATCCACCGTCGGTTGCACGATTTTTACAGCCGGCAAGGAACAATCCGGGAGGCAGGCGGTTTGGCACGAAGAACTTACCTTCAACAGCATAGGCAGCGGTTTCGTGGGATCGAAGAAAGTTCGGATCGGAATAGTCGGCGTCGGCAACTGCGCCTCCTCCCTTGTTCAGGGCATCACCTATTACCGCGACGCAAGGAGCAATGAGCCCATACCCGGGCTGATGCATGCCGATCTTGGCGGCTACCATGTCAAGGACATCGAGGTGGTCTGCGCTTTCGACGTCGCCAAGGGCAAGGTCGGACGTGATGTGGCAGACGCGATCTACAGCGCGCCCAACAATACTTTCCGCTTTGCCAATGTTGCGCCTACCGGCGTTCGCGTCGAACGCGGACCGACGCTGGACGGCATCGGCAAATATCTGCGCGACGAGATCGAGGAGGCCGACGAGCCGGTCGCCAATGTCGGCAACATCCTCGCCGAAAGCGGCGCCGAGATCCTGGTGTCCTATCTGCCTGTCGGTTCGGAGGAGGCAACACGCTTTTATGCCGAGTGCGCGCTCGAGGCGGGCTGCGCCTTCGTCAACTGCATACCAGTCTTCATCGCCTCGCGGCCGGAGTGGCGCCGGCGCTTCGAGCAGCACGGGCTGCCGCTGATCGGCGACGACATCAAGAGCCAGGTCGGTGCGACGATCGTCCACCGGCTGCTCGCCAACCTGTTCCGTGAGCGCGGCGTGCGCATCGATCGCACCTACCAGCTCAATTTCGGCGGCAACACCGACTTCCTCAACATGCTGGAACGCGAGCGGCTGGAATCAAAGAAGATCTCAAAGACGCAATCCGTCACCAGCCAGATCGACGTTCCCCTGGAGCCCGGCAACATTCACGTCGGGCCGAGCGACCATGTCCCGTGGCTGACCGACCGCAAGTGGGCCTATATCCGGGTTGAAGGCACGACCTTCGGCGGCGTGCCGCTGAATGCCGAGCTCAAGCTGGAAGTGTGGGATTCACCCAATTCGGCCGGCGTCGTCATCGATGCGGTGCGTTGCGCCAAGCTGGCGCTCGACCGCGGCATCGCGGGCGCGCTGACCGGCCCATGCAGCTATTTCATGAAATCGCCGCCCGAGCAGTTCACCGACGCGGAAGCCCGCCAGCGCACACTCTCTTTCATCGCTGGCAAGGACGAGCCGATGCTCGATGCGGCGGAATGACGACGACGTTTTTTCTGGTGCGCCACGCCGCGCATGACAATGTCGGCTGTTATCTTGCCGGGCGGATGGCCGGCGTTTGCCTCGGCGAGGCCGGCAGGGCACAGGCCTCGCATCTGGCTGACCGTATGGCACGCGAGCCGGTAGCGGCAATCTTCTGCAGCCCGCGCGAACGCACGCAGGAGACTGCGACTCCGATGGCGCTCGCCTGTAATGCCGGTGAAATCGTGATCCGCGAGGAACTCGATGAGATCGACTTCGGCACCTGGTCGGGAAAGACCTTCGAGGAGCTGAACAAGGATGCCGACTGGCGAGCGTGGAACGACCAGCGTCAGCAGGCGAGAACGCCGAGCGGCGAGACCATGCTAGACGTGCAGCAACGCGTCGTCTTGCTGATCGAACAGGTCCGCGGCACCTACCAGAACCAATGCGTTGCACTGGTCAGCCATGCCGACGTCATCAAGGCCGCGGTGTGCAAAGTGCTCGGCCTGTCGCTGGGGAACTGCTTTCGCTTCGATATCGACCCAGCGTCGATCACCACGGTTGTTTGGGGGGACTGGGGGTCGAAGCTGATCAGACTCAACGAAGCTGCCTGACGAGGAATTTGCCGGATGCGCATAGTCATTTTCGGTCTTACCGTGACATCGTCGTGGGGCAACGGCCACGCCACGCTGTGGCGCGGATTGATCCGGGCGATGGCCGGGCTGGGCTGGTCCATCACCTTCTTCGAACGCAACACCCCCTATTATGCCGGTACACGCGATCTCGACCAGTTGGATGGCGGCAACCTTGTCCTTTACCCGGATTGGGAGGACATCCAACGCGTTGCCGAGCAGGCGATGAAAGAGGCCGATGTCGTCATCGTCACCTCCTATTGTCCCGATGCCGTGAGCGCGTCCCGCCTTGCTCACCAGGCCTGTCGCGGGCTGAAGGTCTTCTACGATCTGGACACGCCGGTGACGCTGGCGCGGATCGAACAAGGCGAGCCTCCGGCCTATTTCGGGCCGGAAGGGCTTCGCGATTTCGATCTCGTGCTGAGCTACACGGGAGGAACCGCGATCGACGCATTGAGGTCGACGCTGGGTGCACGCCGCGTCATGCCGCTCTACGGCCATGTCGATCCAGAGCGACACCGGCCCGCCCCGCCCAGGCCGGAGTTTGCCGGTGACCTGTCCTATCTTGGAACCTATGCGGCAGACCGCCAGGCCGGGGTCGAAAGGTTGCTGGTCAGCCCGGCTGCGCGCCTGCCGGATCGCCGTTTCATTATTGGCGGCGCACAATATCCGCAGGAATTCCCGTGGAGCGACAATATTTTCTTCGTCCGGCATCTGCCGCCGGCCGACCACCCCGCCTTCTTTTCATCTTCACGACTGACCCTGAACGTGACCCGCGAGGCGATGGCCGAACGGGGCTGGTGTCCTTCCGGCCGGCTGTTCGAAGCCGCCGCTTGCGGGGCTGCGATGGTGAGCGACACATGGCCCGGACTGGAGGCCTTTTTCCGGCCCGGTGAAGAGATCGTCGTGGCCAACAGCACCGACGACGTGGTCGCGGCGCTCGACCTGTCCGACGCCGAGCTTGACGCGATTCGCCGCCGTGCGCGCGAGCGGGTGCTGGACGAACACACCTCGGCGCGGCGCGCGAAGGAATTCGACCGCATCCTGTCCGATGCACTGCACGGCTCCACGCATGGCGAGCCATTGAAGGAGGCAGTTTGATGTTGGGCATCGTGCCCGCAGCCGGACGGGGAAGCCGCATCCAGCCGCTCGGCTTTTCGAAGGAGCTTCTGCCGGTCGGCAGCCGCATCGACGGCAACACCGAGCGGCCTTGCGCGGTCAGCGAATACCTGGTGCGCCGCATGGTCCGCGCTGGGGCCGACAAGATCTGCTTCGTCATCGGCTCGGGTAAGTCGGATATCCTGGAATATTATTCTGCCGGCTATGCCGACGCGGCCGCTCTGTTTGTGGTGCAGCCCTCTCCGGTCGGCCTTTGCGACGCCATCTTCCGCGCCGCACCGCTCGTCGCAGCCGACGAGACCGTTCTGGTCGGGTTGCCCGACACGATCTGGTTTCCCGAAGACGGCTTCCTGGCCCTCCCGGACGACGGCCTGTCCTTCCTGCTGTTTCCGGTGGACCAGCCGGAGTTCTTCGATGCCGTCGTTGTCGACCCGGACGGCCGGGTGAAGCAAATCCAGGTCAAGCAACAGAATGCCGCATCGAACTGGATCTGGGGTGCGTTCAAGATGCCCGGCCGCACCCTTCATCAGCTCGCCGCGCTGTGGCGGGAACGGGACCGGTGCGACGAATACATCGGCACACTGGTCAACGCCTATCTCGCCGCCGGGGGCGAAGCCTATGGCATCAAGGCTGGCACCGCCTATGTCGACGTCGGCACCTTCAACGGCTACCGCACCGCATTGCGGCTGCTTGAAAGCGCCGCCGGTACCAAGGACGACCAAGCCGCCATTACGCTGCCCGGCCACCAGCACGTCCCTATCCTCGCAGGCGAAGGAGGCTAGCCATGCTGCATTCCGATGCCGAGATCCGCCGCCGTATCAATGCGCTCGGCCCATGGTTCCACAATATGGAGCTGGCCGGCATCGAAACCGCTCCCGACCATTTCCTTGGCAACTATCCGCTGATCAAATGGCGCAAATTCGCCGGCGCGATTCCCGCCGATCTTTCCGGTAAGGCGGTGCTCGACATAGGCTGCAATGCGGGTTTCTACTCGATCGAGATGAAACGTCGCGGCGCCGGCCGCGTGCTAGGCATCGACTTCGATGAAGCTTACCTGGCGCAGGCGCGCTTTGCCGCCGAGGTCGCAGACTGCGACATCGAATTCCGGCAGCTCTCGGTCTACGACGTTGGCGCCCTGCATGAGCGGTTCGACATCGTGCTGTTCATGGGCGTGCTCTACCATTTGCGCCATCCTCTGCTCGCACTCGATCTGATCCGGGAGCACGTCGCCGACGACCTGATGATCTTCCAGTCGATGCAACGCGGCAGCACCAACGTGCCGGCGCTCGAGCAGAACTATCATTTCTGGACCCACGACCTTTTCGACCGGCCGGAATTCCCAAAGCTGCATTTCATCGAGCATCGTTACGCCGACGACCCGACCAACTGGTGGATTCCCAATCGCGCCTGCACCGAAGCCATGCTTCGCAGCGCCGGCTTCAAGATCGTGCTGCAACCGGAACAGGAGGTCTATTTCTGCCGCACCGCCGACGTGCCGGCCGGCGGCGGCGCCGTCTACCCGTCGAAAGGACAGATAAATGATTGAAGCCGCGATGATCTGGAACGAGCCCAACAACAAATCCCACTGGGATCCCGAGCTCGACCCCGACTGGAGCCGCTTCGCCGCTACGGCAATCCTGGCCGCCGACGCGATCGCGGCGGAGAATCCCGCCTTGACCAAGGTGCTGGGCGGCATCTCGCCGATCGATGCCGGCTTCATGACCCGGATGAAGGAATTCGGCGTGCTCGATCACGTCGACGCGGTCGCCGTACACGGCTTTCCGCTCGACTGGAACCTCTGGCAGATCCACGAATGGCCGCAGAAGGTCGGCGAGATCTCGGCTGTCACCGATCTTCCGGTATGGGTCAGCGAGGTCGGCGTGTCGACCTTCGGCGCCGAGGAGGTACAGGTCTGGGGCCTGCGCCGGACCGCGGAATTGCTGATCGGCAACGCACCGCGCATCCAATGGTACAGCCTCTACGACCTGCCGCGCGAGTGGGAAGCGACGACGCGCCATCGCGAGGCGGAAGGCTCGTCTTACTATCGCCATTTCTACATGGGCCTGCTTCGCCAGGACGGCACGCCAAAGCCCGCGCTCGAGGAGTTCCTGCACCACACGCCGGCATTAGGACTGGTGCAGTGGTTCCATTTCGAAGATCACCGGCTTGATGACGCCGTTGCCTGGATGAAACGCCTCGGCGTCACCAATCTGCGTACCGGACTTTCCTGGGCCGACAGCTTCAGGCCGAACGCGCTTGACTGGTTCGACCGGCAGATGGAGGCGTTGGCCGACTTCGACGTTACCGTTACTTTCTGCTTCACGCCGGAGCATCGCGGAATGATGCCGCACCACAGCAGTCCGCCGCTGGTGCCGGAGGAATTCGCCGAGTTCTGCGCGGCAATGACGCGCCGCTATGCCGGCAGCATCGCTGCCCCCTCCGTCGGCAGGCTACGCGCCTCCGCGGCGTGAGGAGCTTCGGCTCTCCCGCCATGACGCTCACCGTCCTCAACGTCGCCTATCCCCTCGCCCCGGTCGGGCCGGATGCGGTCGGTGGTGCCGAGCAGGTGCTGTCGATGCTCGACCAGGCGCTCGTACAGGCCGGACACCGCTCGATCGTGATCGGTTGCCAGGGCTCGAGCGCTGCGGGCACTCTCATCGAGACGCCGGCCGAACCGGGCGTGCTCGATGAAGCGGCGAAGCGCCGGGCGCAGCGTGCTCATCGCGCTGCAATCGCTACCGCACGCGCTCGCTGGCCAATCGACGTGGTCCATTTGCACGGTATCGATTTCGATGCCTATCTGCCGGGCGACGGGCCGACATTGGTGACCCTGCATTTGCCGCTCGACTGGTATCCGGCCGACGCTCTCAATCCGGCGCGGGAGGATCTGTGGCTGCATGCGGTATCGGCGGCTCAGCAAAGAACCGCGCCGCCGGGAGCCAGGCTGATCGGGCCGATTCCCAACGGAGTGGACGTCGACGCGCTGAGCGAACCGCAGGCCAAACACGACTTTGCGCTCGTGCTCGGCCGCGTCTGCCCGGAAAAGGGCATCCATCTGGCGCTGGACGCAGCCAAGAAGGCCAGCGTGCCGCTGGTCATCGGTGGCAAGGTCTACCCCTATGAAACGCACACAGCGTATTTTCGCGACGAGGTCGAACCCCGGCTGGACGACCGGCGCCGCTTCCTTGGTCCGCTCGGCTTTGTCGCCAAGCGGCGCCTGCTGAATACAGCCCGCTGCCTAGTCATCCCGAGCCTTGCCGCGGAAACCAGTTCGCTCGTCGCCATGGAGGCGCTCGCCTGCGGCACCCCCGTGGTGGCCTTCCCGAATGGCGCACTGCCGGATGTGGTCGAGCACGGCAAGACCGGGTATCTGGTCGGGGATGTCGACGAGATGGCGCAAGCCATCGCTGCCGCACCCAGCCTGGACCCCGAGACCTGCCGGGCCGAGGCGCGGCGGCGCTTTTCACTCGACCGCATGATTTCCTCCTACATGGACGCCTATCGGGCGCTGGCACGGCTCGGCACAGACAGCGGGCAGCTCGCGACGGCGAAGTGAGCGGGACATGCTCCGCGGTGAGATCATCGACGATCCGGCCGGCCTCGAAGCCCTTGAGCCACACTGGTGGGAACTCTGGTCGCGCAGTCCCTCGGCGACGCCGTTCCAGTCTCCCGCATGGTTACTGCCATGGTGGCGGACATTCGCTCCCGGCGAGCTAGCGACCGTCGCCGTTTGGAGTGGCGACGATCTGGTCGGCCTGGCGCCACTCTATCTGGAACGCCAGGACGCCGGCGCGCGGCTGCTTCCGCTCGGCATTTCGTTGAGCGACTATCTGGACGTCCTTTGTATTCCCGAAACCGCCGAACCGGTCGCCGTCGCCATCGCCGACACGGTTCTTTCCCTCGGCTGGTCGCAGTGGATCTTGCAGGACCTGCCTCCCGGCGGCGCCGGCCTTGCCATCAGGCATGCCGCGCTCGAATCGTGCCAAGCCGTCAGTCATGCCGCTTGCCCGGTGCTCGCTCTCGTCGGCGACCAGACGCTTCAAGGCTGTGTTCCGGCGCGGCGGAGGCGCCAATTGCGCCGCGCCCTCGGGGCCGCGTCGAGACGCGGCAGGGTCTCCATCGAACCCGCTTTGTCCGATCCGCAGACATTCCTCGATCACCTGATCCGCCTTCACCGCGCGCGCTGGGCCGGACACGGCGACGGGGTTCTGTCCGATTCCCGCGTGGAAGCATTCCACCGTCAGGCGCTGCCGAAACTGGTCGCACAAGTGCTTGCCCGATGCTGGCTCATCACCATCGGTGACGTGATCGTGGGCGCCTATTACGGGTTCCATCATCGGGGCCGCGCTTACGCTTATCTCGGTGGCTTCGATCCGGCCTATGCCGATGAAAGTCCCGGCGCGCTGCTCATCGGCCAGGCGATAAGGCAGGCGATCTGCGAAGGCGCGGAAGAGTTCGATTTTCTGCGCGGACAAGAGGCCTACAAATACAGCTGGGGCGCCGTCGACCGGTGGACGATGCGCAAGATCTGGACGCGGAGCAAAGGGCGATGAGCGCGACCCAGCCAGGACCTCGGCGGTCGACATCAGCAAGGCGGGTGCTGGAGGACTGCATGGCAGACGGTGCCGGCGTCGAAGCCGTCATCGCCAGGCTGGCTCTCCGTTTCGAGACAGGAATCGAACCCGCAGAACTGGCGAAGATTGCACAAAACACGCATTCGGCCGATCCGCGAAAGACGGCAAAATTACAACGGATCGCGGACCTGCTTCAGCGCAGGCCTGAGATCTTCGCCACGCTGCGCAAAATAGGTGCTGCCGTTCGGCACGAGCGTGGCGGTGGCGAGACCGATGATGCGGTCGTCAAGCGGCTGGCGGCCGGGTTTGACGCGGCGGCGGCGATCTCCCCGGCGGCGAGCGTCCAGCTGTCATCGCTGGGCAATGAGGAAAACCTCGCGGCCGCTACGGCTGAGATCGTTACATGGCTGGAGAGGCGAGGCTTTACCGGTACCGACCGCGACATACTAGATATCGGCTGTGGCATCGGTCGGTTCGAACAGGTGCTCTCTGCTCTATCGCACCGGATCGTCGGCAGCGATATATCCCCGGCGATGATCTCGATCGCCCGCCGGCGATGCGCCGGGCTCGGCAATGTAGAATTCCGCCCTACCCGCGGTTTCGACCTTGCCGATTTTCGCGATGCCAGCTTCGACCGCGTGCTGGCCGTCGACAGCTTTCCCTATCTGGTGCTGGCCGGCCTCGCGGAACGACATTTTGTGGAAATCGCACGCGTGCTGAAGAGGCCAGGCATGGCCGTGCTTTTGAATTATTCATATCGCGGATCGCCGGCGCTGGATCGCGCCGATGTCCATAAGTTCGCCAACGCAAATCGCATGCAAGTTGTCGTCGACGGCGAAAAGCCGTTCCGGCACTGGGATGGCGATGCCTTCCTGCTTACGATTTCCGGCGGAACATTGCGGCCCAACGCAGGTTCGGATGCCGAACGAGAAAAGCCGCTATTCGACAGCAGGAAGGAGGACGAGATGGCGTCCGGCAGCAAGAAGCACATCGGTCGCGGCAGTCACGGCAAAGGCGCCGGCGCTGGCGCGATGACCGATCTTCCCAAGGACAAGATCGGAGAGAACGCCGTTCTGTCCAACAGAGACAAGAAGCAGCACACCAAGGAGCGTGGGCTCGACGGCAATCGGGTTAAATCGGAGCAGTACCAGGATCATTCAGCGGATCGGCGGCCTGAAGACTGATCGTTGCGGCAGCATATGGCTTGCAGCCGGTGAGCAATTGAAACGCAGCGAGAGCCCAACCGCTGACGAAGCTGTGCAAGGACCGAAGCCGGTCGCATGGATGGCCTGCAAATTCTTGCAAACTCGCACTGTTGCCACCAGAGTGAGATGAAGGGACCAACATTTGCCAAGAGAACGCGATGTCTCGCGCAAGGGAAGATTCCGTCGGCACGCGCGCCGATCTGACGATAGACCGGGAAATCGCTTCCTTGCTTGCGGCAATCGAGCAGGAAAGGGTTCCTGACCGGCTGACCAAACTTGCGATCGAATTGCAGCATGCGCTTGTCGAAAGACGCTTGCGCGGAACCAGTAACTAACGTGACATATATTAGCGGCGCCTCTCGGCTTCGAAGTCCAGTTGTCCTTCGGACAGATAGCTGCGCCTTTCCATCAGGGTTTGCGAGGAACTTTCGCCTAGGTATTCAAGCACGCCGGCGCGGGCCCTGTTGAGCCGGCTCTTCACGGTTCCCACCGCGCAACCGCATATTTCGGCGGTTTCCTCATAGCTGACGCCCAGCACGCCTATTAGCATCAGAACCTCGCGCTGATGCTCGGGAAGACTCTGGATGGCCTGGTGGACTTCCTTGCCCTGTACGGACCATTCCTGCGTCGCTTCCGAGATCGGCCGCAGCGAAGCGCAGTCGAGCAGGCCGGGCGCTTCCCTCACGGCGGCCCTGACACGCGTGTAGTAGGTGTTGCGCATGATCGTGAAGAGCCATGACTTCATGCGCGTTCCAGCTTCGAACTTGTCAATGTTGGCCAGGCCCTTGGTCAGCGTCTCCTGGACCAGGTCGTCGGCATCATCGGGAGTGCGGCAGAAGGTGCGGGCGAAAGCCCTCAAAGCGGGTATGAGGTCGACGATGGAAACTTCTTCGGCTTCGCGGGTCGCCAAGGCGTAGGCTGTGGGTGGCAATGGTTCAGCTCCCGTCCAGAATGAGTTCGCGAGCGCAGACCAGTTAAATGCATTGGGCGAAAGATCGTTCCGGTTGCGAAAATCACCCGGCTCCAGAAAACCGGAGAGGGCTTGGCTGAGCAATCCCGGCCGACGGCGATATTTTTGACGGAACAACCATCGGGATCGCGGAGTTCAAAATCAAGGTCGTCCGACAATTCGGGCGCCGCCATTTGGCGCGTCGAAATGCGATTCGCAGCGAGCCTTGGCCGCGACCTCAAGGGCGGCCTGCCACCTCAAGAAACAGGAGGAGTCCATGACAGGAAACAAGCACGCCAAAGGCAAAACGCCGGCCGATAGCGATCTTGCCAACGATCCCGGCATCGGCAGTTCCAGGGGCACGATCAAGGAGGGCGACCGGCTCGATCAGGGCACCAATACGTTCGAAGGCGATGTCGAGAACGACACCACGCCGCAAGGCGGTATCAATCCTCGGCAAAAGATGCGGACCAACAAGTGACCGGCCGCGCACGATCGAACAAACCTGCTGCAACCCGTGCAGCAATCCCGCGTTAAAGAGCATGAGCCTCGGGTCCGCCCCGGGCGTTGATGCGACAGGCTCTTTCGCGGAGACACAGATGACAAAAAAATTGTTTGGCCGCCCGGTTCCAATTCTCGTCGGCCTTGGTTTCCCTCGCTATGTCGAAAATATCTGGCAGGCCTATGACGTCTTAAATGAATGGCCGAGCCGCGGTCCGGCGCACAAGGCGGCGTTCGACGCCTGTCGCGCCGGGCTGGCTGACGAGGTCGACGTCGAGACGGTGCGTGCGGCGTTCGATAAATTCGCCCGCAAGGCGGGCATTCTGGCCTACGATATCGCAGCCGAAACACCAGCACGCGCCAAAACAGCTGCGAAGGCCTACGACGTTTGGCTGAAACGCCCGTCGGACAGTCGTGTAGACCCTAAAGACACGCAGCTTGCTTGAAGCGACACCTTGCTTGAACCGGGAGGAATCCGGTGCAGAGAATAGAGTTCGATACACCTGTTTGCATCTATTTCGGCAAGCCTGGGCGATCGCGATTGGTCAGTTCCGTTTTCGAAGCAGTACATTGCCTGAAAAGCGAGAAATGGCCGGCGCGCAATGCCCCACTGGCGCTGGCGGCCGCTGATGTATTGAATCGCGCCCGAACCGGTGAAATTACGGCCGGCAAAGCGCGGCAAGCGTTTGTCGACGCCGCGTGGGAGGCAAACATTCTTGTCGAAGGCGAGTCGCGTGACGGGCATGCCCTGACAGCACAGCGGGTAAACCTGTAGGTGTCTCCCGCAGTTCCGTCCAAAGCCCGGCTTTATCTCGAGTGATTGGCGTTCTCGGCCTTTTTCTCGCGCTGCTGCCTGAGGATTTCGTCGGTTCCGACGAGCTTCTTCGATCCGCCCGGGATCGCGGTGGAGACGACCGCCGGCGGGTCGCTTGCCGGGAAGGAATCTTCCAGGCCTGCCTGCAACTGGTCTTCCAGCGTTTGCGGCTCTTCAGAGCGGCCGGGGGTCCTTCGGGTATCTACGCTCTCCAGGGGCTGTGTCATGTCCGGTGAAGACCTGACTTCTCGAATCCAGCCATAGAGCTGTTCGATGGCAAATTCCTTCATCGTGTCGAAATCGGCCTTTTCGTCACGCAATGCCTCGATTTGGTCGACCATGGTCTTCTCGAAACGTTCGAGGCTATCGCTTCCGCAAGCCCGGCAGAGACGCACCAGCGCCTCGCGCAGTATGAGTGGCGCAAAGTGCGCCGTTGCCTCAAGCCTGAGCTGCTGCAAACGCTCCGGGGTAGCGGCTTGGAACTTCGACATGCTCGACCTCTTCGCCTTGTGGAGCATGTCAACGAAAATTGTCGGCGGATGTTCCATCGGCGGCCGCTGCATCGCTCGATCCTCAGCGGTGCGCGCCACCACCGACCGCCATGCGGATACCGAGACCGACGACGAAACAGCCTGCCACCCGCTGCTGCCAGAGCCTTACCTTCGGTCGTTTCATAATCCAGGCCCCGAGCGTGCCGGATGCGAGTGCATATGTGCCCAGCACCAGCACACCGGTCATTTTCTGGGTGCCACCGAGCAGCAGCAATTGCAGCGTGACCGATCCGCGAGCAGGATCGACGAACTGCGGAAGGAATGCCACCATAAAGGTTATCGGCCAAGGATTTATCAGATTGGCGATCATTCCTTCGCGTGCGGCCACAAGCGGTCCGACATTGCGCGGCTCCTCGACGGCGGCGCTGGCTGACGGCAACAGCACCAGACGCGATCCAAGCCAAACGAGATAGGCTGCACCCGCCCAGCGAAGCATGGCAAAGGCAAACGGCGATGCCTGAAGCAGCGACGATATGCCGAGGGCAAGGAGCGGCAGCTGGACCATACCGGCGCCGAGGGTCATTCCGAGGACGGTGAACAGGGCAATATCACGGCCCTGCCCGATGCCGCGCGCAATCACCAGCAGACTGTCGGGCCCCGGCGGCATCTGCATCAGGATGACCGTTCCGACAAAAGCCGTCCACGAAGCGGAATCCACGCCGCTACTTCGCCCCGGTTTCGCAAGATGCCTTCGCGCTGTCCTTCAACCGGCCGGCATCTCGCATCGTCTTGAGTGCTTCGTCCCTCGTCAGGCCGCACCTGCGGGCAAAAAAATCGATCTCATAGGCCAACTCGGCCGACAGGTCGTGTTTGGCATGCATTCTTCGCTTGTGTTTGCGTGCGCCCATTCAGGCTCGGTCCCGGATACGCTAGTCCTCCCGAACTCACATCGGATCAGTCGGTTCCACTGCCGGACCAATCCGCTTTCCGCAGGTTTTCTCACGCGCTGTCTGGCCGGCCCACCCTATCCTTGAGTTCGTTCAGGAACGCGAGCAGCGCGTCCTCAGGATCGTCGGCCTCTTCGGTCAGCATATCGATGCCCCAGTGGCCAAGAACAGCCTCCTGGACGATGCTCGGCTGCGACATGAAGATGAAGGATTTCGGGCGGCTCTTCTCGTAGCCCGACCGCCGCCAGGTCTGCCAAAGCCTGTGCAACAGCAGACGGATGTTCATATCAGACATGCTGTAGCCGATGAACAGGATGGTGCGCCCCAGTGCGTCGGCGCGAAACTTCACGTCGAGCGGCGAATCGAACGAAAGCCGGTCGAAATAGTCGGTCTCCGCCAGGACCAGCGATTTGTCGTCGTCGAAATCGCCGTGGAATTTGATGATCTGCGTCACCTCGCCGGTGGTCTTGGGCAAGTCCTTTGCGTTGGCCACCTTCACAAAGGGCCGGCCATGAATCTCGAAGGCAACCTCGAGGTTGCGATCATAATTGGTGGTGTAGATGATCGGAAAATCGAGCGATACGATGAGCTTGTGGATTGCCGACCGCTGCACTTCTTCCCGCGAGACGCTCCATTCACGATCCATCCAACTGCGCAAAGGGCCGAGGCTCCCCTGCTTCAGCCGGTAATATTCGGCAAGCGCCTGATAGCTGGCCTCCGGTGCGCCGATCATGTCCTCGTCAAGGCCGAGCTCGTTTTGCATGTGCTCGATGAGCTTTTGCCAAGACGGCAAGCCGACGCTCATCGACACCCCGGCTCCAACGAACAAGATACCTCGTCGCTCTTTCACCGATTGAGCCAGTTGCTCGACTGCGGACACCATTCGACACAACTGCCAGAAGTGCTGCTCTGTTCCGACGGCGCCTGGACCATCGCAAGAATAACTCCGATTTCCGGTTGAGTGCCAACACCCAGATCGGCTGTCCCGAGTTCCGGTCCCCGAGTTTGTCCGACCGAATCCGATATTTATTTCGTTCCCTTTGGCACTTCTGCGCCTCCTACGCGTTGGAGAGTGTTCAACAAAGACGGCGCAGCTAATGGATCGCCATCGGATTGTCTCGGTAGCATTATGTCTGTTCCTGCTTACGATCGGCGCCGTCCAGCAAAAGGCTTGGGCTCAAGCACCTTGCCCGGCCGACCATGACAAGTTGCTGGCCGCCCTCAAGGCCAACGTCAAGTCCAGCGGCGGTCCCGGCAATGGCGGCTTCGACACTAATGAATGGGCGGCAGTCGTGGCTCGCGACGGAACTGTCTGCGCCGTCGCCTTCAGTGGGCCGACCGCCGACGCCCAGTGGCCTGGCAGCCGGCTGATCGCCGCTGAAAAAGCCAATACCGCCAACGGGCTCAGCCTCGCCCACATGGCGTTGTCCACCGCGAACCTCTATGCGCCGGTGCAGCCCGGCGGTCCTCTATTCGGTCTGCAGGCCACCAATCCGGTCAATCCAGCGGTGGCCTATGCCGGCGATCCTTCGACGTTTGGAAGCTCCAGCGATCCATTGCTGGGAAAGCCTATCGGCGGTGTCGTCGTGTTTGGCGGCGGCCTGGCTCTCTACGACGGCAAGGGGATCGTCGGGGCCCTGGGGATAAGCGGCGATTCCTCCTGTGCCGACCACAATGTCGCCTGGCGTGTGCGCGCCGCGCTCGGGCTGGACAAGGTACCGGCAGGCGTCAACCCAAACCGCAAGGACGCTATCATTTACGACCTCGATCCCGGCGGCAAGAGCGCCTCCGGCTGGGGCCATCCATTGTGTGCCGGAAACGAGGCGGACGTGGCGGCGGAGCTTGGCGCCGGGGTCGGCGGCTCGATGCGCAAATGAGGAAAGGGCGACAGGTGGCGGCGAAAACTCGTGTGTCAGCCAGAGGGGGAAACAGGCCAATGGCTGCGAGGTTGGGATGGACGCTGCTGGCGGGGTTTGCACTGATGACGGCGGCGGTTGCGCAGTCAATATCAAGCCCTGCGATAAATCCGCCGGCCGCAGCTGCTCCGCCCGACGACGGCCAGTGGGCGATGCCGGCAAAGAACTACGCCTCGACCCGCTACAGCGAACTTGCGGAGATCACCGAAGACAACGTCAAAAACCTGCAGGTGGCGTTCACCTTCTCGACCGGCGTCAACAAAGGTCAGGAGGCTGCGCCCCTGGTCGTCGGCAACGCGATGTACATCGTGACGCCGTTTCCCAACATCCTCTATGCGCTTGACCTTACCAAGCCCGGCGCGCCGATGAAGTGGAAATTCGAGCCCAACCCCGAGCCCGCCGCGCAGGGAGTTGCCTGTTGCGACGTGGTCAACCGCGGTGCGGCCTTCTTCGACGGGCGCATCTATTTCAACACGCTCGATGGTCATGCCATCGCCGTCGATGCGGCAACCGGCAAACCGGTCTGGAACACCCATATCGGCAACATCAATATCGGCGAGACCATCACGATGGCGCCGCTGGTGGTGAAGGGGAAGGTACTGGTCGGCAATTCCGGCGGCGAAATGGGCGTACGCGGCTGGATCAAGGCGCTCGACGCCGGCGACGGGCACGTCGTCTGGACGGCCTACAATACCGGCCCGGACGCCGAGGTGCTGATCGGCCCCGATTTCAAGCCGCATTACGACATGGACAAGGGCAAGGATCTCGGGGTGACATCGTGGCCGCCCGACGCCTGGAAGATCGGCGGCGGCAATGTGTGGGGCTGGATCTCCTATGACCCGGACCTCAACCTGATCCTCCACGGCACCGGAAATCCCGGTCCGTGGAATCCGGATCTGCGGCCCGGCGACAACAAATGGACCGCCGGCATCTTTGCCCGCGATCCCGACACCGGCGCAGCCAAATGGTTTTATCAATGGACCCCGCACGATTTGCACGACTACGACGGCATCAACGAACAGGTGCTGCTCGACATGACCTGGCAGGGCAAGCCCCGCAAGGTGCTGGTCCGACCGGAACGCAACGGCTACGTCTATCTGTTGGACCGCACTACGGGCGAAGTACTGTCGGCAGTGCCGTTCGGGCCTGTCAATTCCAGCAAGGGCGTCGACCTGAAGACCGGCCGGCTGATTGTAAATCCGGACAAGAAGACCGGCACCGGCAAGGTCGTCCGCGACATCTGTCCCACCGCATCGGGCCTCAAGGACTGGCAACCTTCGGCGTTCTCGCCCAAGACCGGCCTGCTCTACATCCCGCATAATAACATGTGCATGGACGAAGAAGGCGTCGAGGTGAATTACATCGCCGGCACGCCCTATGTCGGCATGAACGTGCGCATGATTCCCGGGCCGGGCGGCAATCGCGGTGCATTTACTGCCTGGGATATCGCCGCCGCCAAGCCGGCGTGGAGCCTGAAGGAGAACTTTCCGGTGTGGAGCGGCGCCGTCGCCACTGCCGGCAACGTCGTGTTCTATGGCACAATGGAAGGCTGGTTCAAGGCGGTCAGCGCTAGGACCGGCGAACTGCTTTGGCAGTTCAAGACGTCGTCCGGCATCATCGGCCAGCCGATCACCTATCGCGGCCCGGACGGGCACCAATATGTTGCGGTTCTTTCGGGCGTCGGCGGCTGGGCCGGTGCGATCGTATCCGGCGATCTCGACCCGCGCGACGCCACCGCCGCGCTCGGCTTCGTCAACGTCATGAAGGATCTGAAGGATGTAACCACGCCGGGAGGTACGCTGTATGTGTTCCGGCTGCCTTGAGACGATCGGCCGCGTTATGTGCTCACGGAAAACGCGTTCGCGGCGGCTTGCCGCCGCGGTTGGCGCACTGGCGCTCTCGTTTGTCGCCGCCGTTGCCGATGCGCGCGAGTTGAGGATCTGCGCAGATCCCAACAACATGCCGTTCTCCAATGCCGCCAGGCAGGGCTTTGAAAACAAGATTGCCGAACTCGTCGCCCGGGAGCTTGGCGCGACTATTTCCTACACGTGGTGGGCACAGCGGCGCGGCTTCGTCCGCAACACGCTGAAAGCCGGCCTGTGCGATCTGGTGCCCGGCACGCCCACCAATCTCGAGATGCTGCGCACCACCGCGCCCTACTACCGGTCTTCCTACGTCTTCGTGACACGCAGGGATGCGCCGGAAATCGCGTCCTTCAACGATCCTCGCCTGCGCGATCTGCACATCGGCGTCCAGCTGATCGGCGACGACGGCGCCAACTCGCCACCCGTCCAGGCGCTCGGCAGTCGCGGCATCGTCGGCCATCTCGTCGGTTTCCCCGTCTATGGCGACTATTCGGCGCCAAACCCGCCAGCGCGCATCATTGAGGCGGTCGCGAATGGCGACATCGATATGGCCGTCGTCTGGGGGCCGTTGGCCGGCTACTTCGGTGCCAGGCAAAAAGTACCGTTGCGGATTACGCCGGTTACACCGCGAATCGACGGTCCGCTGCTGCCGATGATCTACGACATTTCGATGGGCGTGCGCCACGACGACGATGCGCTGCGCAGGGAGGTAGACGCAGCGCTCGCCAAACACCGCGCCGAGATCGATGCAATCCTGGCGGCATATGACGTGCCTCGCCTCGACGTCGCCGGGGCGGCAGCGCGATGAACCGCGGCCTTCCATGCGTGCTGTCGGCGATGCTCGTTCTTGCCGCTTGCCAGCGTGAGGAGCGCGACACGCGTCCACAGTCGGCGCTCGGCTCGGGCGACCAACCGGCAGCCGTCACGGCCCTCGAGCCGGGCGGCCAGCGGCCAGCCTCGTCCAACAACAAGGCCGGAGTGTTCGAGGCCAACGCGTTCCACCTCAGCGAGGGCAAGCGTCTGTTCAACTGGTTCAACTGTTCCGGCTGCCATGCCAATGGCGGTGGCGGCATGGGCCCGGCGCTCATGGATCAGAAGTGGCTCTATGGCAGCTCGATCGAAAGCATCCACGCCACGATCAGGGACGGTCGGCCAAACGGCATGCCGAGCTTTCGGGACAAGATCCCGGACGACCAGATCTGGGAGCTTGCCGCCTTCGTCCGCGCGTTGAGCGGCAACGCGCCAAAATCGGCTGCGCCGAGCCGCGACGACGACATGATGCCCCATCCGTCCGAAAATCGCCTGCCGGATGCCGCGACTCTGGGGAAGTCGCCGTGAACCGCCTTGTTTGCAGCGTGTGCTGCGGCGCAGCCTGCATGCTGCTCCTTGCAGGATGCAGCGGCTGGCAATCCGCGCTTGACCCAAAAGGCCCGGCCGCGGGCGAGCTTGCATGGCTGATCTGGTTCTTCACAGCGCTGTGCACGGTGGTCTGGCTTTTGGTGATGGCCGTGCTGATCCTGCCATTGGCCCGACGCCCCGCGCCGGTCGGCGATCCGCTTGTCCTCGACGCTGCCGCCGAGCGCGGCAAGATGCGAATTGTCGTCGCCGCACTCGCCGCTACCGCCCTGATCCTGGTCGGCCTGACGCTGCTGAGCTACTTCGCTAACCGGACGCTTGCCGCCATCGGCTCGGATGCGGCGCTGACGATCCGGGTGACCGGGCATCAATGGTGGTGGGAGGTGCGCTACGAAAACGATCAGCCGAACCGCATCCTGACGACCGCCAATGAAATCCACATCCCGGCGGGCGAGCCGGTGCGGCTTGTAGTGACCTCGACCGACGTCATCCATTCCTTCTGGGTGCCGAACCTCTCGGGCAAGCTGGACCTCATTCCAGGCCACGAGAACGTTCTCGATCTGAAGGCTGACAAGCCCGGCGTCTATCGCGGCCAGTGCGCCGAGTTCTGCGGCGCGCAGCACGCCAATATGAGCACCTTCATCATCGCCGAACCTCGGCCCGTCTTCGACGCATGGCTGAACGATCAGCTGCGGCCGGCAGCTGCCCCCGTGTCGACCGAGGCCAAAACCGGCCACGACCTGTTCCTCAAACGGCCATGCGTGATGTGCCACAAGATCGGCGGCACCATTGCCGGCGGCACGGTCGCTCCCGACCTTACACATATCGCAAGCCGGCGGACGCTCGCTGCCGGAACGCTGGCGATGAGCCGCGGCAATCTCGCAGCCTGGATAGCCGATCCGCAAGGGATCAAGCCAGGTGCCCGCATGCCCGTGGTGGGACTGAACGGGGACGAGCTGAATGCGATAGTAGCCTATCTCGAGGGCTTGAAATGAGTAGCGCCGACCTAGCCCATGGGCGAGACCTCGCCCAGCAACGCGCCGCAGCACAAAAGGGTGACCTGGTTCCCGAGCGCGACGGCCCTCGCGATACCGGCCTCGACGACGCCAGCCTCGAGCGCAGGCTGGCGCGGACATGGCAGACCGTGCCGGGCATCATCGGTGCGCTCTCGAGCGTCGACCACAAAATTGTCGCGCGGCGGTACCTGATCACCGCTTTCGTCTTCCTGTGCCTCGGTGGCCTCAGCGCCGTTGCCATGCGCATCCAACTGTCGGGGCCGGAGCGCGGGCTGATCGGGCCGGACCGCTACAACCAGCTATTCACCATGCATGGCGTGACCATGATGTTCCTGTTTGCAGTGCCAATCGTTCAGGCGACCGGCATCTATCTCGTGCCGCTGATGGTCGGCACCCGCAACATCGCCTTTCCGCGCCTCAATGCATTCAGCTTCTGGATTTATCTCTCCGGTGGCCTCTTCGCCTGGGTGTCGTTTGCACTCGACATGGCGCCCGACGTCGGCTGGTTTTCCTACGTGCCGCTGTCCGGTCCTGAATTCGGGCCAGGCAAACGTTCCGATGTGTGGGCGCAGATGATCACCTATACCGAAGTATCGTCATTGGCGGTTGCGGTTGCCACCATCGTCACCGTGCTGAAGCAACGCGCGCCGGGCATGTCGCTGGACAAGATTCCGCTCTATGTCTGGGCGATGCTGGTCACCTCCTTCGTCATCGTGTTCGCCATGCCGGCAGTCATGATCACGTCGACCTTCCTGATCCTCGACCGACTGGTCGGCACCCATATCTTCAATCCCGCCGAGGGTGGCGACGTACTGCTGTTCCAGCACCTGTTCTGGTTGTTCGGCCACCCCGAAGTCTACATCATTTTCCTGCCGGCCACCGGCATGGTGTCCTCGATCATCGCCGCTTTCGCCCGGCGTCCGGTATTCGGCTATCTGGGCATGGTTCTGTCGCTGATTTCGGTCGGCTTCCTGTCGTTCGGCCTGTGGGTTCACCACATGTTCGCAACCGGCCTGCCCAAGCTCGGCGCGAGCTTCTTCACCGCCTCAAGCATGCTGATCGCCATCCCGAACGGGCTGCAGATCTTCTGCTGGCTGGCGACATTGTGGGACGAACGCCCGATAATCAGGACGCCGCTGCTGTTCGTGTTCGGCTTCTTCTTCACGTTCGTCGCGGGCGGCCTGACCGGCGTGATGCTGGCGTCGGTGCCATTGGACCTGCAAGTACACGACACCTATTTCGTTACCGCGCATTTCCACTACGTGCTGATCGGCGGGTCGGTGTTCCCGCTGCTCGGCGCGACCTATTTCTGGTTCCCCAAGATCACCGGCCGGATGATGAGCGAGCGTCTTGGACGCTGGCACTTCTGGCTTGCCTTCATAGGCTTCAATGCGGCGTTCTTTCCGATGCACATTGTCGGCCTGTGGGGCATGCCGCGCCGGGTCTACACCTATCCGGTGGAGCTCGGCTGGGGCAACATCAACCTGTTCATCACAGCCGGCGCGGTTGTCCTGTTCCTAAGCTTCGTTCTGTTCACCATAAACCTGGTGTACAGCGCCTCGAGGGGCGCCCCGGCCGGGGACAATCCCTGGAATGCGGGCACGCTTGAATGGGCGACAAGCTCTCCGCCGCCGAGCTATAATTTCGCTCGGATTCCGGTGGTTACCCACTCCGAGCCGCTCTGGGCCGAACGTGACACGCTGCCTGTCGCGACCGGGCTTCGCGTCGACGCACGCGAACTTGTCATTTCGACGGTGGCAGAGGCGCATCCAGATGTGCGCGAGAAGTCGGCGACGCCGTCGATCTGGCCATTGTTCGCCGCGCTCGCCGTCGGCGCCACCTTTCTTTATTCGATCTTCAGCCCGTGGGCGGTGGTCTGGGGAGCCGGGCCAATCGCCATCACTTTGATCGGTTGGTTCTGGCCGAAAGGCGATCCGGAGGATGAGGAATGAAACAGCGTCCTGCCGCCGATCTTTCCAAACTCCCGACCTTCGGGATCGGACCGCGCAGCCCGACCTGGTGGGGCACTCTCGCCTTCATGGCGCTGGAGGGCACCGGCTTCGCGCTCGCCGCAGGCGCCTATCTTTACCTCGCCTATCTGTCGCCCGAATGGCCATTGGGCGTGCCGCCGCCCAACCATTGGCCGGGCACCATCGTCACGCTGTTGCTGCTCGCCAGCGTGGTGCCCAATCACATACTGAATCGCTACGCCGAAGCCTGTGCCATGGTACCCGTGCGCATCGGCCTGATCGTCATGACGCTGCTCGGTATCGCACCGCTTGTCGTGCGGTGGTTCGAATTTCCGGCCCTCAACATCTATTGGGATACCAATGCGTACGGCTCAATGCTGTGGGTCCTGCTCGGCCTCCACACCACACACCTAATCACCGACGTCGGCGACACGCTGGTGCTGACGGTCCTGATGTTCACGCGCCATGGCTATAGCGGCCGGCGTTTCGGGGATGTTGGCGACAACGTCTTCTACTGGGATTTCGTGGTCGCGACCTGGATCCCGATCTATCTTTTGATCTATTGGATGCCGAGGCTTGACTGAGATGCGTGCGCTTCGCTTGGGCACATCATGGGGCGGGCTGTTGTCCGGGCCTTTGGCCTGGGCGGTGTCGACGCAGCTGAATTACGCGGTCGTGGAGTGGCAGTGCGCCCACGGTATTTCTGTCATACCGGTCGTTGCGCTGATGCTGACAGTGCTGGCCTTGCTCGGCGGGGCGCTGTCGTGGCGGGCGCGACAGCAAGGTGGCGCCGCCTTTAAACCGGACCGTGCGCGCGGCACTGAAGATTTCGTCGCCAATATCGGCATTCTCAGCGCGTTGCTGTTTGCGCTGGTAATCGTCATGCAAGGCGCCGCCTCGCTCATTCTCGACGGCTGTCTGCGATGAGCTTCGACGCGCTTTTCTCGACCTCGATCTGCTACGGTGCCGGTGCCCCGCAGGCCGGCTGGACGCTGGCGTTGCCGATCACGCTGCCGCTAACCATGGTCGCACTGCTTTACGCGGCAGGCGCCTTTCGGCTGTGGCGGCGGAGCGCCCGCAGCCGCCCGTTGCGGATGCGGCAAGCCCTGCTGTTTGCGACCGGCTGGGCCATTTTGGCGGCAGCACTGGTCAGTCCGCTCCACGCATTGGGCGAGCGCGTTTTCACCGCCCACATGATCGAGCACGAGCTGTTGATGGCGGTGGCGGCACCCCTGCTGGTCGCCTCCCGCCCGGCGGCGGCGATGATGTGGGCATTGCCGATCAAGCTGCGGCTGGCATTTGGCGCAGCCGGGCAGGCGAAGGTGCTTCGAACCGTTTGGGCCGCCATCAGCCGCCCCGTTGCCGCGACCTTCCTGCACGGCGTCGCGATATGGGCGTGGCACGTTCCGGCGCTGTTCGAGGCGGCGCTTGCACGGGGTGTCCTGCATTATGCGCAACATGCCTGCTTCTTCGGTACAGGGCTGCTGTTCTGGTGGGTGCTGCTGCCGCGTTCAGGCCGCGAACAAGCCTATGGCAGCGCGGTCATGCACCTCTTCTTCACCTCGCTGCATACCGGCCTGCTCGGGGTGCTGCTGCTGGTCTCGCCAAGGCTGTGGTATCCGGTAAACGCAGCCGGTGCGAAATTGTGGAACCTTAGTCCGCTCGAGGACCAGCAGCTCGCCGGGCTGGTTATGTGGGTTCCGGCCGGCCTGATCTATGGCGGCGCGGCTTTGCTGCTGGCCGGCCTGTGGATCCGCTCCAGTGGACAGAGAAGATGGGAGACGTCGCATGCGCTCCAAGCTGTCTAAGCTGGTCATTGGTGCCGGGACGGCAATTGTCGTGCTGGCCGCAGCTTGGACGGCGCTGACGTTGTGGCCGGAGCGCCTCATCAGGGTCGCGCATAAAACGGACAATGCCACCAGCAGCATCGGTGTGCGCGCCACATCGCGCTTTACTCCGTCCGGACCCATACTCGGCGCCGCAGCAATTGTCTTGCTCGTTGCAGTCCTGGCCGGGATCGCGTTGTACTTCGAGCAAAGCCGTCGAGTGGAGCAGAAGGCCGACAATGCAACCGGCGGTGTTGGCGCCCGCGCTATACCCATCATGATGGCCAATGGCTGTGCTGGATGCCACACGATCACCGGCGTTCCCGGCGCGCAGGGAATGGTCGGTCCACGCCTCGACGCCAGCTTGGCCACCCGGGTCTATATCGGCGGCGTATTGTCCAACAACCCGCGAAACATGGTCCGTTGGATACGGGCCGCAAGGGAGATCAATCCGCACGCGGCAATGCCTTCGACAAGGATTTCCGAGCAGGAGGCGCGGGACGTCGCTGCCTACCTCTATTCGCTGAAATGACATCGTTGCTCGCCTAGTCGAGATCAAACCCTGCCGGCAGTCTACCGATGCCGGTTTGCCGGGACCGGCAATCGTCACCGCCTTCGGCTCGATGCGTTAGTTGCCGACGAACCTTTCGGAACCGGCCCGCATCGGCGAGGCTGCCCGCGATCAGTCGGACATCGCCGAGCGCCGCTATGCCCGGTAATCTGCTGTGCGGATTGTTTCGCGGGCATCTCGGATATGAGCTTCTTTGGCGAGTGGGCCGAGTGCAATCTCGACGTCGTCGTCCCAGTCGAATTGACGGGGTGGTTGTTTTTTTCAGAATTGGACAGTGCTGCTGAGAATTGCGTGCCACGCCGTGGGCAGACACGCCTCATGGAGCCGAAGAACCGAACGGATTTAGAGCGAAGAATCGGAACGGACCGGAGCGCCTCGGCTAATGACTTGAGCGCCGCGATCACATTTGTCAGCCGAAGGTTGCGGGCTCCTAGCCGACTTCGATGTTCCAACCGCGAGGCGACCGCGGTCGGAGTCGCCACGAACGACCGCAGCGAAATCACGTCGTTTCGGGAGACTCGTTCGATTTGGGAGCCTCGTCGGTCTCCGGCAAACGATCGCGAATGGCTTCCTCGGTTTTGCTTGCCGTCTTTTTCACGACTTTCTCGACGCGGTCGACCAACGTCTCGGCGTCGCCGCTGGAACCCTGTCGGTCAGCCTCTTCCTTTACAGTCTCATATGCTTCGGCGGCGACCTGCTTGGCTTGCTCGACGCCTTCTTCAAAGACTTCCTCGGCACTGTCACGAAGCTTGTCGCGGTAGGGGCCGAGTTGCGCGTCCTCAGCGGCGGTGTGAGGCAGCATCACGCCAATGGCGGTGCCCACGGCAAGGCCTACCGCGGCCATTGCCAGAGGTTCGCGCTGGAACAGGTCCTGAGCCGACTGCCGCACCCGCCCCGTCCTATCGGTGGCGGCCGAGCCGACCTGCCCGGCTGTGCTTCTCAATCTTTCTTTGGCGCCGCTCGCAACGTCTGCCACAGCCTCAGTCGCACCGCCTGCCACGGACGCAACCGAACGGGCGGCATCGGAGAGCATGGAGCCGGCGGAACCTTCGCCCTCGGCACCGTACTCATCGCCGCGTGAGTCCTGCCAGGCCCCGCCCAAGCCCCTCTGGTCAGAGAAGTTTCGGGTGCCGTCAGGTTCCCTGCCGGTCGAATAGGCACCAAGTGCTGAACTGTCTACCGACGTGCCCTTGCCTAGCATCAGCCAGGCCAGGCCCGCGCCGACCAATGTAAGCGGCAACGGATTGTCCCTGACCTGAGTCTTAAGATTGCTGAGCATGGCGGATCCCTCGCCGCTGAACATCCCGGTGAATTCGTCGATCAGCTGACCTGGTGTCATCTTGCTCCGGATCGAGTCTGCCGTGTCCGTTATCTTGGCACGGGCAATGTCGGCATCGCGTTCGAGTTCGCCTGCGGATTTGTCGGTCATCTTATCTGGTCCTTGATCACGCGTGCGTCGCGTTTAAGTTGGTCTTGTGTCCGGTCGGGGGTCAACTCTGAGGGAGCCATGCTTGCCTTGCCGGAGCGCAGGAGTATGACGCCCAGTACTGCCACCACGACGCCGACGAGCAGCGAGGACCATCCGGCTCCCAGGCCGGCGCTCGCCAAGGCAATCACCAGCGCCTGCAAAAGCACCATCAGGGCGGCAAGCAGGCAAATGACGCCTCCCATTACCTCCACGGCGCCGGCGCCGGCCTTGCTTAACTTTTCTGACATTTCAGCCCGCAACAGCCTGCTTTCGGTTTGAAGCAGTGTTGTGACCTGCTGTGCCAGATCGCTGACAAGGGTTGTCAGGCTGCGAGTGTCCTGGTTGTCAGTCATGGGTTTCGCTCCAGGCTTGCATTGGCCCAGTCATCGCCGGACTGATCGGATCCTAACGGGGCTGGTTCAACTGGCTCTGCCGATCGCCATCCCGACTCATTCGAGCTAGGACCCGTCTCGGGCGCCCGGCCTGTTCCCGACTGGCCCGGTGCTCCGGTTTGGGCAGAGGGTGGCGAGCTCTTGATGAACCGCCCCAAAGCCAGGCCTGCCAATACCGAGCCGGCGATCAGTGCCCCCGAGTTTTCGCGGCCGAACGACTGAATTTCGCCAAGCACCTCGTCGAACGGTTTATCCTTCAGGGACGAGGAAAGCCGCTCGAGCCCGCCTGCGGCGTCAAGGGCGAATTTCGAAGCGGTCCGTTGATCATTGTTGGCAAGATGCTCGCTTGCCGCGCGCAA